>CAJMPJ010000001.1 GCA_905215155.1 uncultured bacterium
GAATTTTCAGGGTTTTACATACTGTTCAATCTTCTGTTTTCAAAGTGCTTTTTGTCTTGTCTGCTTCAACAGCAACTCGTATATCTTATCATATATTCGATTGCTTGTCAACAACTTTTTTACTTTTTCTTTTTCACTGTTTTTCGACAGCTGGTATATAGTAACATATCTTTCTGATTGTGTCAACTACTTTTTTTCACTGTCTAGTTTAAAGAAGAATCATCTGGAATTAAGCGGAGAAAGAGGGATTTGAACCCTCGCGCCGGTTGCCCGACCTACACCCTTAGCAGGGGCGCCTCTTCGGCCTCTTGAGTATTTCTCCGTAGTTCATAGCTTCCATATGATGCGTCGTTCAAGTATGAGCTTTCCCAGACGCATTGACAATTATACAAAATATAATTCGACTTGTCAACCTATTTTTTGATTTATTTCTTCTTGAATTCTGTCATGGACAATCTCAGCTAACTGGGTGGTTTTTGTCTTTTGGTAATCCTCTGCATATAATGGATTTAGGAAGCATACCTGCACCTTCAGCTTTTTGGAGGAATTCTCATCAAAGGGTTTGAAACAGTTAATGAGGGCGACCGGAACTATCGGGCATTTTGCATTAACGGCACTTTTAAAGGTCCCCCCCTTAAAGGGCAGGAGTTTATTTCCTTCGCGGCTGCGGGTACCTTCGGGGAAGATCACATAATTTGTGCCTTTTTTTACATTCTCCGTCATCTGAACAATAATGTCCATGGAAGCTCTGATGTCACTACGGTCTATAAATAAACCGTTAAGTGCTTTTATTACCTGTTTGACCAGAATCAGATTGGATGCTTCTTTTTTTACAACCACACTCAATGGGTTGGGACATGCATCCATGAGCGCAAGCACATCAAATAATCCCTGATGGTTGGGAAACAGGATAAAACCATTTTCGGCAGGAAGGTTTTCGATTCCATGAACCTCTACTTCTACCCGGCCGGAACGATTGATTTTTTTTACCACGTTTCTGATATAATCATAGCGTTCCTTGTGGGTATGGGGATCACCTGACGATCCAAATTTACAGATCCGATAAAACCATACCGGCACCCGAAACACATTTTTTATTACCATGTAGACAATACGATTCATATTCAATCCTCTCTATATGCTTTAACGGCAGTTTCATATAGATTGTTTCCCTGACTGTCTATGACAACAATTACGGGAAGGTCCTTAACAGTAAGGCGTCTGATGGCCTCGGTTCCCAGATCTTCATAGGCAATTATTTCTGATGCGGTTATGCATTTGGATAGAAGGGCACCGGCGCCTCCTACTGCTGCAAAGTATACCGCTTCATTTCTGATTACTGCGTCAATGACTTCTCTGCTTCGTTTTCCTTTTCCGATCATTCCTCCCATTCCCAGGTCCAGAAGAGTCGGGGTGTATTTATCCATACGGCTTGAGGTGGTGGGACCGGCAGAACCGATGGGGCGGCCTTCTCTGGCAGGTGACGGACCCATGTAGTAAATGGTATTTCCCTTTATGTCAAAGGGAAGGGGGGCATTTTGGTCCAGGGTCTCTATCATCCTCTTGTGTGCAGCGTCTCTGGCTGTGTAGATAATCCCAGTTAAATACACGTAATCTCCTGACTTGAGTTTTTTTACTTCTTCCTTACTTATCGGAACATTTATATGATAATCCATGTCTTTCTCCAATTCATATTTAACAATTATAGGATGCGGTGGGCGTGTCTGTTTACATGACAGCAGATATTGACGGCAACGGGAAGACCGGCAATATGGGTCGGATAGGTTTCAATATTTACGGAAAGAGCCGTTACACTTCCCCCCAGGCCTCCCGGACCGATCCCCAGCTTATTGATTTTTAAAAGCATTTCCTCTTCCAGCTCTCTGACGTACGGAATCTCAGGCGTTTCATTTAAATCTCTTGTCAGGGCATGCTTTGCCATCTGGGCACACTTTTCAAAGCTTCCGCCAATGCCTACGCCAACTACCATTGGAGGGCATGCATTAGGGCCGGCTTCTTTGACGGTTGTAAGTATGGCTTCTTTTACTCCTTCCAGTCCGTCTGCCGGTTTTAGCATAAAGATGCGGCTCATGTTTTCACTTCCGAAACCTTTTGGGGCTACCGTAATATCAATTTTATCGCCGCTTACGATTTCATAGTGAATCACAGCGGGCGTATTGTCCTTTGTATTGATCCGTTTAATAGGCTCTACAATGGATTTTCTTAAATAGCCTTCCACATAACCTTCCGATACTCCCTGATTGATGGCATCGGTCAGATTTTTTCCTTCTATATGTACGTCCTGGCCAACTTTTATAAATATTACTGCCATTCCGGTGTCCTGGCAGATGGGAATCCTGTCTTCTCCGGCAATCTTTAGATTTTCTTTCAGCTGGCAGAGGACTTGTCTTCCTAAATCTGATTTTTCCCGTTCTGCGGCTTTTAAAAATACAGTCTCCATATCCTTTGACAGCACATGGTTTGCTTCGATGCACATTTCTTTTATATTTCTTGTTATTTCCTCACTGTTTACAGTTCTAATCATGGTTCCCTCCAGGCATACGGATTCTAATCATCTTTTTTTATCATAAATGATTCCTATTATGAATTCAATAAAAAAATAATGGCAGGTATGATGTTTCTCATTCATCCCCTGCCATCTTTTTCGATCTCTGCCGATTTCTTATCAGTTGTTCCTGTATATCCTTAATGGTGATCTGTTCCATTCTGCTTCTGCACAGCTCGTTTAGTTCCGCATACATCGCATCCATTACTCCGGACATCCCTGAGGCTACCATGCAGGGCATGTTTTCATCTCCGGATTTCCAGGAGGAGGACACAAAGCTTACATCCAAAGCATCGCAGATCTGCTTTAAATTAACGGTTGAAGGCTCCTGAATCAAATGATATCCTCCTTCCAGACCTTCCTTTGTTTCAATAATCCCGGCTTTTTTTAGCTTTGCCATGACTTTTCTTATTCTGGCCGGATTGGTGCAGACGTTGGAGGCCAATTCTTCACTGGACGTTGTGGTCTGCCTTTGGTTTAAATAAACCACACTATGGACGGCTACTGCAAATTCACTTGTCATACTAATCCCCCATTCTCACGAACATCATATGACTGTTTATCTGTAATCATTATAGTTTCAGTTTGTATCTTACCAAATTTGACACGTCCTTGTCAAGGGACTGTTTCAAAAAAGAGATCCGGCTTCTGTCATTCAGAAACCGAACCTCTTGCTTATATTTTATTTTGTTCTTTCTTTTATATGGACCAGAACGCTCTTTATAACCTTATCCTTCATCTCTAAGATGGTATAGCTGTTTTTCTCATCTTCAAGTTCCAGAGGCATCTGGGATTCTTTTGGAATAAAGCCTAAAAGTTCAATTAAGTATCCTGACAAAGTATCGCAGGAACTTTCAATTTCTTCATGAAGAACGTCATCAATGTCATACAGGGAAATACTTCCGGATGCTTTATAGACATAAGGTTCCACTTCAACTAACTGTGGTTCCACATCTTCATACTCATCGTGAATATCTCCTACGATCTCTTCAATTAAATCCTGCATGGTGATGAGTCCTGATACTCCGCCGTACTCATCAATTAAAATTGCCATATTCTTTTTATGCTTCTGCATATCTAAAAACAGGTCGTCGGTTTTTTTATTTTCCGGGATAAAATAAGGCTTTTGAAGGATGGGACGAATGTCAATATCCGCAAGTTCATTCTTATTCATCTCGATGGTAAAGTCCTTCATGGACAAAATACCGATTATATTATCAATCTCTTCATCATAAATCGGAATTCTGGAATGTCGACTGTCCAATATCTCATTCAGAACCAGATCCAGAGGCTGGTTAATATCCACTGCAATCATATCCTGTCTGGGAATCATGATCTCTCTGGCTTTCTTATCATCAAAAAGGAATATTGATGTGATCATATCCTCCTCGATCTTGTTGAATACTCCGCTTTCACGTCCAGTCTGGAGCATGGAACGGATTTCCTCTTCTGATACTTCTTCTTCTAAATTGTCTGTCTTCATACCAAGCAGTTTTAAGATTCCGTTGGTTGATAGGGAAAGAAGCTTTATAAACGGTGCCAAAATTCTGGAAATGATATAAATAGGACGAACTGCAAATAAACTGAACTTTTCTGCTTTCTGCAATGCGATCCTTTTTGGTACCAGTTCTCCAAAAACAAGGTTAAAATAAGACAGTATAATGGTCACCGTGACCATTGCAATGCTTTGGGCATAGGGAATGCCAAAAGATTCAAACTTTCCACCCAATACCTGAGATATACCGGTTGCCGCCGATGCACTGGAAAAGAATCCTGCAAACGTAATGGCTACCTGGATGGTTGATAAAAACCCGGTGGAATCTTCTGATAATCTTTGAATCAAAGCTGCCTTCTTATTCCCGCTATCGGCTAACATCCGAATCCGGTTCTTATTGACCGATACAACGGCCATCTCTGCCCCAGAGAAAAATGCGTTCATTATGGTGAGGGCTACTAATAATAAAATCTGTGCGGCTATCTGGGCCGCGCCTGGGTCACTCTCCAAGCTTTTGTTCCTCCTTTTTTCGGACTTCGTCCATGCAGGGTATGCCTGCTTAATTTCAATAAAGAATAAAGACTTTGATTGCAGTAAAATTTATTGCTGCTCTCAAAGTCTTTTACCGCTCTTTATTGATGAATTGTATTATAATATAAAAATTTAAATATTACAAGAGATATTGTGTTAAGAATTTATTCTTCACTGTCACTTATGTCTTCGGCTTCTTCGGAAACGTCTAAAAGTTCTGAATCCAATTCTTCTAAATCCTCATCGGATTTGCTTCCGTCATCCCGGACTTTTGCAATGCTTGCCACACGGATATCGGATTCCTGCTCAATGTTCATAAGCTTCACACCGGAGGTATTTCTTCCAATGACGGAAATATCATTGACAGAAATTCGGATTACAATACCTTCTGTGGTAATTAAAAGAAGATCATGGTCATCATCAACCAGTTTTGCTCCGACGATGTCACCGGTTTTTTCGGTGATCTTATAGCAAAGAACACCCTTTCCGCCTCTTCTTTGCGGAGAAAATTCTTCGATTGGAGTGCGTTTGCCCATTCCGTTTTCGGATACGATAAGGAGTTCCGGTCCCTGGGTCTCTATCTGCATACCGATGACTTCATCATCATCATTCAACTTCATTCCGATGACACCCATGGAAACACGGCCGGTTACACGGACATCTTTTTCATGGAACCGGATACACTGGCCCTTTTTGGTTACGAGGAATATATCATTTGTATCGTCGGTTGCCTTAACCTCAATGAGTTCATCATTTTCCCTAAGGACAATGGCCTGAAGGCCGTTCTTACGGACATTGGCATATTCCATCATCGGTGTTTTCTTGACCATACCGTTTCTGGTTGCCATAAATAAGAACTTCTCATCATTATATTCCTTCATGGGAATGATGGCTGTGATACTCTCGCCCGGAAGCATCTGAAGAAGATTTACAATGGCGGTTCCTCTGGCTGTCCGGCTTCCTTCCGGTATCATATAGGTCTTTAACCGGTATACGCGGCCCGTATTGGTAAAGAACATGAGATAATGATGGGTGGTGGTCATCATCAGATCTTCGATGTAATCCTGGTCAATGGTCTGCATTCCCTTGATTCCCTTGCCTCCACGGTTCTGGTTTTTGAAATTGTCTACAGACATTCTCTTAATATAACCAAGTTTTGTCATGGCAACAATGGTGCTCTCATCAGGAATCAAATCTTCCATGGACATATCATATTCGTCAAACCCGATAGAGGTTCTTCTGTCATCTCCGTATTTTGCAGAAATGATGGAAATCTCTTCCCGGATAACTGCCAGAAGTTTTTTCTCATCTCCCAGGATGGCCTTTAATTCTGCGATCCTTGCTTCCAGTTCTCTGTATTCATTCTCAAGCTTTTCCCGTTCCAAACCGGTCAGTGCACGAAGACGCATATCTACAATGGCCTGGGACTGAGCGTCGCTTAACTGGAACCGGCTCATAAGTTCTGCTTTGGCAATCTGGATGTTTTGAGAACCACGGATGATTTTAATAACTTCATCAATGTTATCCAGTGCAATGAGCAGACCTTCCAAGATATGAGCTCTCTCTTCTGCTTTGTTTAAGTCGTAACGGGTCCTTCTTGTTACCACTTCTTTCTGATGATCCAGGTAATAATTCAACATCTGAAGAATGTTCAGTACCTTTGGTTCCAGGACTCCGGCTTTGTTCTTCACCAGTGCCAGCATGATTACACCGAAGGTGTCCTGAAGCTGGGTGTGCTTGAGCAACTGGTTTAATACCACGTTGGCATTGGCATCACGGCGGAGTTCAATACAGATCCTCATACCGGAACGGTCAGACTCATCTCTTAAGTCTGTGATCCCGTCTACTTTTTTATCTTTTACCAAGTCTGCGATTTTTTCGATCAGACGGGCTTTATTCACCATGTATGGAAGCTCTGTTACGATAATACGGCTCTTTCCGTTGGGCATTGTCTCAATGTCACTGACTGCTCTGACGCGGATTTTCCCTCTTCCTGTGCGGTAGGCTTCTTCAATTCCCCGTTTTCCCAGGATGGTTGCTCCGGTCGGAAAATCCGGTCCTTTGATGATTTCCAGGATCTCTTCCATGGTGGTTTCTCTGTTTTCCTCCACCTGGTTATCAATGACTTTTACAACTGCTCCGATGACTTCTCTCAAGTTATGGGGAGGAATGTTGGTAGCCATACCAACGGCAATTCCTGAGGTACCATTGACCAGAAGATTGGGATAGCGGGAGGGCAGCACATCCGGTTCTTTTTCCGTCTCATCAAAGTTGGGACTGAAATCAACGGTGTCCTTGTTGATGTCTGCGAGCATCTCCATGGAGATCTTGCTTAAACGGGCTTCCGTATATCGCATGGCGGCTGCACCGTCTCCATCGACAGAACCGAAGTTTCCATGGCCATCCACTAAGGGATATCTGGTGGACCATTCCTGGGCTAAATTAACCAGGGCTCCGTAAATAGAGCTGTCACCGTGAGGATGGTACTTACCCATGGTATCACCGACGATACGGGCACATTTACGATGCGGCTTGTCGGGACCGTTATTAAGTTCGATCATGGAATACAGAACTCTTCTCTGAACCGGCTTTAAACCGTCTCTTACATCAGGCAGAGCTCTGGAGACAATGACGCTCATGGCATAATCAATGTACGATTTTTCCATGGTCTTTTTTAAGTCCACGTCATGAACTTTATCAAAGATATTTGGTTCCATTTTATTTCCTCCAATTAAACATCAAGATTCTGTACGTATTTGGCATTTGCTTCGATAAATTCACGTCTTGGCTCTACCTGGTCTCCCATAAGGGTAGTAAAGGTCAAATCCATCTCAGACTGGGAATCTTCGTCCATATTGACTCTTAAAAGCACACGTCTTTCCGGGTCCATGGTGGTTTCCCAAAGCTGTTCTGCATCCATCTCTCCCAAACCTTTATAGCGCTGGATCTTATTATTGTTGTCCCTTCCAATCTCTTTTAAGATGGAATTCAGTTCTTCATCGCTATATGCGTACCAGACTCTCTTACTCTTTTCCACCTTGTAAAGCGGCGGCTGTGCCAGATATACATGGCCTTTTTTGATCAAATCCGGCATAAACCGATACAGGAAGGTCAAAAGCAGGGTACTGATATGTGCACCGTCTACATCGGCATCGGTCATAATGATGATTTTATGGTATCTTAATTTGCTGATTTCAAAATCGTCATGAATGCCTGTACCGAATGCGGTGATCATGGCTTTGATCTCTGCATTGGCATATATTTTATCAAGTCTTGCTTTTTCTACGTTTAAAATCTTACCTCGAAGAGGCAGAATTGCCTGGGTATTTCTGGAACGGGCAGTTTTTGCGGAGCCGCCCGCACTGTCTCCCTCTACGATGTAGATCTCACAGTTTTCCGGATTTTTGTCGGAACAGTCTGCAAGTTTTCCGGGAAGGGCCATTCCCTCAAGAGCGGTCTTTCTTCTTGTTAAGTCCCTGGCTTTTCTGGCTGCTGCTCTGGCCCTCTGTGCAAGGATGGACTTGTCACAGATGGTTCTTGCAATGCCTGGATTCTGCTCCAGATAATAGGTCAGCTGTTCACGAAGCAGATTATCTACCGCACCTCTGGCTTCGCTGTTGCCTAATTTCTGCTTGGTCTGTCCCTCAAACTGAGGTTCCTCGATCTTAATGCTTATAATGGCCGTCAGACCTTCTCTGATGTCCTCACCGGATAAATTGGTCTCGCTCTCTCTGAGAAGTTTATTCTTTCTCGCATAGTCATTCAGGGTGGTGGTCAAAGCACTCTTAAATCCCGCTAAATGGGTTCCGCCTTCCGGAGTATTGATGTTGTTTACAAAGCTGTAGATACTCTCTGTATAGGAGTCATTGTGCTGCATGGCAATTTCCACATAAACTCCATCCTTTGTTCCCTCACAATAAAATACCTGATCATACAGGGAGGTCTTTCCCTTGTTTAAATAGGTGACAAATTCCTTGATTCCGCCTTCATAGTGGAATACATGCTCACGGTTTTCTTCTCTGTCGTCTTTTAAAACAATCTTTAAGTTTTTGGTTAAAAATGCGGTTTCCCGAAGACGGATCTTTAAGGTATCATAATCATAAACAGTCTCTTCAAAAATTTCTTTATCTGGAAGGAAGGTTACTTTGGTTCCGTGTTCCTCCATGCCGCATTCACCTATGACCTTTAACGGATACATGGTTTTTCCTTTTTCAAACCGCTGTTTATAAATCTTTCCCTCCTGGCGGATCTCAACTTCAAGCCATTCGGACAGAGCGTTCACGACAGAGGCACCTACTCCGTGAAGACCTCCGGATACCTTATATCCCCCGCCGCCGAATTTGCCGCCGGCATGAAGGATGGTAAATACCACTTCAACCGCCGTGATTCCGGCTTTTTTCTGGATGCCTACCGGGATTCCACGGCCGTCATCCTGAACCGTTATGGAGTTATCGGGATTGATTGTTACCTCTATGCTGTCACAGTATCCGGCCAGTGCCTCATCTACCGCATTATCCACGATCTCATATACCAGATGATGAAGACCCCGGATGGACGTACTGCCGATATACATTCCGGGTCTTTTTCTTACTGCTTCAAGCCCTTCCAATATCTGGATTTGATCTGCACCATATTCTTGACTCATATTCCCACGCTTCCTCCTGAATCGTTAATTTTCACTTTCTACGGTACCATGAACTACCCGAAATATCTTATCAATGGGGAACCGGTTATTTATAAAATCTTCCAGCCCCGTACAGGTAATTATGGTTTGTATGTGATTAATCCCTGCCAGCAATTGATTCTGTCTGCTGTTGTCCAGCTCAGACAATACATCATCAAGCAAAAGGATTGGGTAATCATGCACAATATTTTCTACCAATTCTATTTCTGCAAGCTTTAAGGATAAAGCAGCGGTCCTTTGCTGTCCCTGGGAACCAAACCGACGTATATCGATCCCGTTTACGATGAAACTCAAATCATCCCGGTGGGGACCCGTTAAGGTGGTCTTTTGCTTTAAATCCTGCTTTCTGCCTCGTCTTAATGTATCTTCAAACGCATCTGCCTCTATATTCGGTTCGTAAAGGATGCGAAGAGATTCCTTGTCACCGGAAAGCTTCCGGTGGATGGGTTCAATGATCCCTCCCAGCCGTTCTATGAATTCTTTCCTGTAATAAATGATTTCTTTTCCATACTGGATCAACTGCATATCCCATATGTCCAGCGTCTCCTCATAATCGGGTCTGAATGCCAGATCCTTTAACAGTTTGTTCCTCTGTGTCACAATCCGGTTGTATTGCACCAGGGAATGGACGTAGAGCTTGTTTAGTTGACATAATTCCAAATCAAGGAACCGGCGCCTTTCTGCCGGACCATTTTTTATGAGATTTAAGTCTTCCGGAGAAAAGAACACAACATTGACAATTCCAAACAACTCGCTGGCCTTCTTTATGGGAACGCCATTCACTGCCACGCCTTTGGTCCTGTTTTTCTTTAAATGCATGTCAATCCGGTATGGAGTATCGTTCTTTCTCACATTCAGCTTGATATGGGACTCATCCCTGTCGAATTGTATGATTTCTTTATCTTTGCTTCCTCTGTGGGATTTTGTCGTAGCACAGACATAGATTGCTTCTAAGACGTTGGTCTTTCCCTGGGCATTATCCCCATAGAGTATGTTGGTTCCCTGACTAAAATCCATATGTAATTCATCATAGTTGCGGTAATTCTTAAGCTCTATCGATTCAATCCTCATGGATAATGTACGTTCCTCTCTATTGTCCGGTATTCTGGACATCAAGGTATGCCCTCAGGGCTTTACTCGATTTTAATGGTATTGCCTTCAAAGGTAACCATATCCCCGGCCCTCAGTTTTTTACCTCGCTGATATTCTATCTCACCATTGACTGATACCAGACCATCCTCTATGGCATATTTGGCATCAACACCGGAGCCAGCCAAACCAGCTGCCTTTAAGGCCTGGCCAAGCTTGATATATTCGCCTTTCAGTTTAATTGTTTCCATGAGTTCTCCATTCTGTGCCGTTTGAAAGCACGTAAAATCTCTTATACCGCTGCTGCGTTAAAATTGACAGGCAGAATCAGATAAATGTATTTTCCTTCCTCATCCCGGATAAAGCAGGGAGATTTTGGATTTAACATATAAAGAGTTACTTCCTCATCATCAATGATCCGCAGAGCATCAATTAAAAACTTGGGGTTAAAACCGATCATGATATCGCTTCCGGTTTTGTGAGTGGAAACCTCTGCATTCATGGACCCAAAGCTGGAGTTCATCTTAAGCTGCATTTCCTGATCTACGATATTCATGATCAAAGGTTTCTTGTCATTTTCACGTACCAGGATGGTTGCGCGGTCGAGACAGTCTAAAAGCTCCCGCTTATTAACGGTGATCTTTGTCTCGTAATCGCTGGAAAGCATCTGGTCAATCCGGAAGTATTCTCCCTCGATCAGACGGGAAACTACCATGGTCTGGTCAAATTCAAATAAAATATGGTTTGCCCCAAAGAAAATAAGTACTTCTTTTTCATTGTCTCCGCCCAGAATCTTGCTGACCTCGCTTAGAGTCTTGCCAGGAACAATGACTTTTATATCATGGTATTGATCTTTTAGCTCAATATTTCTTATGGAAATGCGGTGACCATCCAGTGAAACCACTTTCAACTGGTTTCCTGTCACCTGAAAAAGCTCTCCGGTCATCATCTTGTTGCTGTCATTCGGTGCAATGGAAAAGATGGTCTGGCGGATCACTTCTTTTAAGGAGAACTGGGATAAGCAGATGTAATGGTCCCGTTCAATGTAGGGTAGGTACGCAAATTCCTCTGCATCCCGTCCCTGAATATGGAAAACTGAATTTTCACAGGAAATGGTAGTGTTGAATTTCTCATCGCTTTCAATAGTCACAAGCGAATCTCCTGCAGAAGAAAGTTTTCTAACGATTTCAGAAAGAAGTTTCGCCTCTAGAGCGATTTTCCCCCGGTCCAGGATGGTTCCTTCTACCTTGGTTTCAATGCCAAGCTCCATATCATTGGCTGTCAGCTTGATCTCAGAACCGCTGGCATCAATAAAGATACATTCAAGGATAGACATGGTGGTTTTACTGGGGACCGCTTTTAATACAATATTAATGCCGTTTAGAATCGCATCCTGCTGGAATGTCAGTTTCATAATTGTTGATAACTCCTTTGCTTTAAAAATTACAATAAATAGATGGATGATATAATTAAATTCCGTCGTATTAGTAGTAGGGGCTGTGGGTTTGTGTAAAAACCCTGAAAACCATTATAAAGGCTTGGAATTCTGTGTTTATAACGATGTGAATAACGTCCACAGAACTTAAGGAAAACTTTTAAGTTATCCACAAGATCATAAGAAACGAAGGGAGAGTCTTAAATATCCACAGGAAATAAACAGCTCATGCACACCTTATTGTGGATTAATCTTCTTTTTTAAGATTTCAATGGTATTATTTAACGATTCGTTCTTATTGATATCGCTGGTGATCTTATCAATTCCATGAATGATGGTGGTATGATCCCTTCCTCCCAGGTATTTTCCAATCATCTGTAAGGGAGTTCCTACCATATCACGGCATAAGAACATAACGATCTGACGGGGATAAACAATTTCCTTGTTACGCTTTTGGGAACAGATGTCAAGGGGAGTGATTCCGAAGTGGTCTGCAACGACCTGAATGACAAGTTCCGGTGTAATTTCCTTTTTATCATTGGGAGAAATAATATCTTTCAATGCCTCTTCGGCCAGTTCCACGGTGATTTCTTTATTATCAAGGCGGGAGAGTGCAACGATCTTTGTTAAGGCACCTTCCAATTCCCTGATGTTGGATTTGATGTTGGTGGCTATGTATTTGATTACTTCATTGTCAATGTTGTAGCCTTCCATTTCCTCTTTTTTGCGGAGGATGGCCATCCGGGTCTCATAATCCGGAGACTGTATGTCCACTGTCAGGCCCCACTCAAACCGGGATCGAAGCCGTTCTTCCAGGGTTTCGATTTCCTTCGGAGGTTTATCCGAGGAGATGATAATCTGTTTCTTTGCTTCATAAAGGGCATTGAAGGTGTGGAAGAATTCTTCCTGGGTACTTTCCTTACCGATAATGAACTGGATATCATCAATCAGCAGTACATCGTTGGTCCGGTATTTTTCGCGGAATTCTGTAGGGGAAAAATTATTTTTATTACGGATCGCGTCAATCAACTCGTTGGTAAATTTCTCACTGGTCACGTAAAGGATCTTTGCATTGGGATTATTCTTTAGGATAAAGTGACCGATGGAATGCATCAGGTGGGTTTTTCCCAGACCAACGCCTCCGTAAATAAAAAGCGGGTTGTAAATTTCACCAGGGGATTCCGCCACTGCCAGGGAAGCCGCATGAGCCAGATTGTTATTTGCACCAACCACAAAGGTATCAAAAATGTATTTCGGATTTAAGTTTGCATTGATAATGGCAGACTGGTTGACCGAATTCACTGTGTTCTTAATAAGCGTATTTTCAGCAGGAGCCGGGACAGCTTCCTTTTGAATCTGATTTTCGACAACAAAATCAACGGTGCATTCAAAACCAGTCACTTCTTCAATGGTGATCTTCAGAAGAAACCCGTATTTTTTGCGGATGTATCCCAGGAACTCCACATCCGGTACGGTAACGATCACTTTCTCGTCCTCTACAGCATAAACTTTTAAGGGGAGAAGCCAGGTTTTGAAAGAAACATCTGTAATTTCATGCTCTTCTTTTAAATTCAATAAGATTTCGTCCCATTTTTCCTTTAACTTTTCTAACATTGTATGTCTCCTACATCTATAAAAATGCAAATATGCGCATTTGCCCAATCTACTGTTCATTCTATACTATTTTGAAATATATTTCAATGAGAATAGTAAAAAATTGTGGATAAGTGTGTGCAGAGGATGTGTATTGCATGTGAATGAAATGTTGATAATCATCCAGGGAGAGAGTTGTCCACAAAAAAGAAAGCTTTTAAAACTCCCGTTATTCACATTCTGGAAAACTTTTATTTATCTGGGATGAAGGGACATGCTTGTGAACAAATGGATGGTTATCAAGATAGTATCAAGATAGTTTTCCACAAGTTATCCCCACTTTGTTGATAACTTTATGTAAATTAACAAATTTCGTGTGAAATTGAGAACATGATTGACGAAAAGCAATGGCGGTAGGTATAATGCAGAAGTAACTAGCTGCATTGTATCTTATGAATAAGAACAATAGCACAGGAGGTATAAGATGAACATTGAGAACAAGACCCGTAACCTGGTATTGGCAGCTGTATTTGTTGCCATTATCGTAATCCTGGCATTTACACCTTTAGGATATATTCCACTGGGATTTATGAACGCCACCATCATTCATGTTCCGGTCATAATTGGAGCCATTATTCTTGGACCAAAATATGGGGGATTTTTAGGAATGGTGTTTGGACTTACCAGTTTGTGGAAAAATACCTACATGCCAAATCCGACCTCATTTGTATTTTCTCCGTTTATAAAGGTGGGAGAGTACGGCGGTAATTTTGGGAGCCTGGTCATCTGTATGGTTCCGAGAATTTTAATCGGTATCGTATCGTTTTACGTTTTCCGGGCGGTGCTTCAAGGCTTTAAGGGGAAAAAGGGAAAAAGAACCATTGCACTGGCGGCAGCCGGGGCGGCCGGATCATTAACCAATACGCTTTTGGTAATGAATCTGATTTATTTTCTTTTTGGTAAAGAATATGGACATGCTGCGAAAGGACTGTCGGAGGGAATTTATTCGGTTATAATTGGAATTATCTGCATCAATGGAATTCCTGAGGCAATCGTGGCGGGAATTCTGACGACTGCGGTTACTCAGGCATTGTATAAGGCCATGAGAAGATAGGATAGAAAGAAAGCGGCTCCTCTTGAAATTTAAGGGGAGCCGCTTTTTCATTTTAACCATTCCAGCCTGGGATTATCTTTTAAATCAGGGCTGCTGTTATGATTGACATTTTATAAACTTCGTCAGCGTTGCATCCTCTGGATAAGTCGTTGATCGGTGCATTCAGTCCCTGGAGGATGGGTCCGAAGGCTTCAAATCCGCCCAGTCGCTGTGCAATTTTATAGCCGATATTCCCAGCATTGATATCAGGGAAAATAAAAACATTGGCGTTGCCGGCAACGGGGGAACCGGATGCTTTTGTTTCTGCCACTGCGGGGGAGATCGCAGCATCAAACTGGAGTTCGCCATCCACCGGGAAGTCTAAATTTAAGGATTTTAATTTTGTGGCGGCGTGGTTTACCTTATCAACGGATTCTCCTTTACCGGAACCCAGTGTGCTGTAGGAAAGCAGGGCAACCTTTGGATCAATGGAAAAGGTCTTTGCGGTCCGGGCTGTTTCAACAGCGATTTCAACCAGCTCGTCTTCGGTTGGGTTAAGATTGATGGCACAGTCTCCCATGGCATACATTTCATTTTTGCCTTCTGTCTGGCGGTAAAGAATAAAGCAGCTGGAAACAATTTTGTTTTGGGGCTTTGTTTTAATCAACTGCAGGGCCGGTCTTACAGTATCAGCAGTGGAATAAGTGGCTCCGCCCAGCAGACAGTCGGCTTTTCCCATCTTAACCAGCATGGTGCCAAAGTAGTTGGATTTTAAAAGAGCGGCCCGGCAGGCTGCCTCATCCATCTTTCCTTTTCGCAGTTCCACCATTTTAGATGTCATTTCATCAATTTCGTTATAGTGAAGAGGGTCAATGGTTTCTATTCCCTCCACTGGCCATCCATACTTTTTTGCGGCTTCATCAATTTCTTTTTCGGTTCCCAAAAGGATGGGTGTTAGAATTCCTTCCTTATAAAGCCGGCTTGCAGCTTCCAAAATTCTTGGATCCGTGCCTTCTGTAAATACGATCTTTCTTTTCTGGTCCTTCAGTGCAGCAATCATAGATTCAAACATGATCATTTCCTCCGTACTTGTTATTGGTTTACAGTTTATGAGTTTTGTATTTCTACTATTTTATAGAAATACTTTGCCCAATTACTTTAAATATTATCTCAAATCATATTTGATCACAACTGGTTTGGGGAAATAAATATAAAATTTATAGATAAAATTTTAAATTACTTTTATTGGCCTTATCTGATAATTGTTTTACATGCAGAAGATTTCCTTTAAGGTCTGTGATGAGTTTTAAATCTTTTCCTGATTCAAATATTTTCTTCCCATTGATAAATCCTTCTGCATAGTCACCGGTGTTTCTGATTTTAAAACAATATTCGCCCCAAACCTGTTCATAAATACTTTCATGGCCGCCCATGGTGCCCCAGAAGATCTTGTCCTGTTCCAGGTGAATTCCAAACATACGGGCAGCGTATTCTAAAACGGAGAGAAGGGCTGGGCCATAGGAGTCTTGAGTACTTTGAAGAGAGGGCTGTCCGGTAAAAGGGTCGTATTGCTGTACAAAAATGCAGGACTCTCCAATGGCATGAAACAATTTTTCTCCGAGAACCGGGATCAAAGAATCATAACCGTAATTTTCCAGTGCGCGGATGGCTCTCTGGTAGGTAAGTGCTTCGGGCTGTCCGCTCCAGTTATTGGTTTCGATGTTTCGAAACAGAGGGTCGTTGACTGCTACAGAGGGAAGCGGCATGGGAGTCCAGAATTCTTCCGGATTTAGTAAGTGTCTGGTCACAAATTCCCTGGCCATGGAGGGTGTTAGGCTGTTCCAATACATGGCTCTTAAATTATTATGAGTCAGGACATCCAGCGGGTTATGATGCTTATCCCGGTCAAAGCAGGCACCTCTTGCTTCATCCCAAAGGTAAGTCTGTATGGTTTTCTTAATGGAACCGGCTTTTTTTAACCATCGGTCCGTTATGGAGGAATCACCTTTGATCCTTCCGATCTTTGATAAGGTTTCTCTCGCGGAATAAGAAAAACTCATGATGTCCAGGGAGGCCATAGGCACGATGCGGCAGTTTTTTGGAGGTGTTTCCTTGTCCCAGTCATCAGGGGCATCCCCATAGCGCAGGGCATAATCTTCTCCGGTGTCATATTTGCACCAGCTTTCCAGACAGCCATCCCCGTCGGAATCCCGTACTTTCCATAAATACGAATCGAATTTTTCTAAAGCAGAAGCAAGAAGGGTGAGATAATCGTCCTCTTTCCCTATTAGATAGTACATGTTAAGAGCGGAGGAGGGAAAGCAAAAGCCCTGAAATTTATTAAATTGGGGAGTTATGGTTCCATCCAGTAAGGCTATGCTTCCGGGAAGCCTTCCATCCTCTCTCTGGGTTTCCATAAATAAAAGATTGTTATTAAGCCCAGCCTCTAAATTTCTTTTGGCATACATTTCGCCGCCCATGGGTTGTGTCTCCAGCCATATTTTTTCATAGCCGCCTCCTTCAATTAAGACCATCCGGGACTCGAACTGTTTTAAATTATTTAAGGATTTTTCTTCGGCGGTGTCCACCAGTTTTTGTAATAGTTCATAAGAGGTTTTAAATGATACGTTTGTTTTTATTTTCACAATAAACCCTTTCTGCAGCTGTTTTTTAACCTTTGATACCACTTCCGCTGATTCCTTCTACCAGATAGCGGTTGAAAAACAGAAAGATCAGGAATACAGGAACCAGGGATAAGGTGGACATGGCAAACATGGCACCATAATCAGTGGTGGAGGTGGAATCAGCAAAATTTTTGATGGCCACGGAGGCTGTATATAAATTGGGCTTGCTTAGGTAAATCATCGGTGACATAAAATCATCCCATTTCCAGTAGAACTGAATGATGATGGTGGTTACAATGGAGGGTTTTAACAAAGGCAGAAAAATTCTGGTAAAAATAGAATACTTGCTGCAGCCGTCGATGATGGCAGCTTCGTCTAGGTCCCTTGGAATACCGGCTCCAAACTGCATCATCTGGTAGATAAAAAAAGCCTGGCCGAAAAAATGAGGCAGTAGGAGGGGGAGATAGGTTCCTACAAGATGAAGTTTGTTGTATATAATGTATTGGGGAACCAAAATGATTTGAGAGGGCAGCATCATGGTTCCGATCATTGCCATAAACCAGAGATTGCGCCCTTTAAAAGGAACTCTTGAAAAGGCATAGGCCACGCAGGAAGAGGAGAGGACCGTTGCCAGGGTCGAAATGGAGGCAACCAGTAAAGAATTCTGAAAGAATATCTGAAAACTGATTCCGCCAAAGCCCTTATAGCCATTGGTAAAATTTTCAATTCTCCAGTGATATGGAATTAAGTCCATGCCGCTTCCTCCGTTTCATGTTTTGCTGTTACGCATACATTTGTTATTTTTGCTATTTTTACCATCCGGATTCAGTAAATATATGTAACATTTTAATATAATAATGGTGAAATAACAATCATATTTAGGCAAAACACCAATACATTGGAAAAAGAATTAAATTTGCACTATATTGACCGGTTTCCTGGATTTTTCTTTGACTTCCGGTATTGGAGCGGGGTGGTTCCCGTATGTTTTTTAAAGACCCGGTCAAAGTATGAGAGCCGTTCGTAACCTAATCTTTTGGATATATCTTCCATTGACAGGGAATCATTAAGAAGAAGGCGCCGTGCTTGTTCAATTCTTTGGCAGTTCATAAATTCGTTTACGGTAAAATTGGTCACTTCTTTGAATATCCGGCTTAAATAGCTTTTATCCAGGTAAAAAATAGCTGCAAGATCTTCCAGCCCGCAAATCTCACAGGAATGTTCCATAATATAACTCATAATCTCAGAAACTTTTACATAGCGTATCATCTTTCCTTTTTGATGATCGGGTTCTTCCGGCTTGATGCCCTCTCCTTTTAAAACCATGAGAAAGACGGAAAACAAAATTTTCTTGATTTCTGCGGAAGCAAACGGAATATTATTCTGTATTGTCTGTTCCATCTCACTCAAATATTGTTCCATCTGATTTCTTCGGGTCTCATCAAGGGAAAATACACCGTGATAATTCTGAAAAAAACGGATAAAATCTAGTTCCATGACGGTTCCGGCAGAAGTCAGCCAGCTTTCTTCAATTTCGATCAAGACACGTTCATGGAACTTTCCGCCGATCACATTTGTAAAAGGAATCTTTTTTTTATCAATAAAAGACAGGGTGCCTTTTGACATCCTGCAGCTTTTATTTTCCGAATAGAAATATCGTTCTCCATCCAGTATGTAATGAATCTGATACTCATTTTTATAAAATCCTATGGTTTTTGCAAAGTCACAGTCACGGGCTACATGGCTGATTCCTATGCCGCCGCAGGTTCCTGCAAAGATGACTTCTTTCATACTATTATCCTTTCAGCCAGAGCGTGTCGTCTTTTTCTTCCAAGGGGTAAAAGACGGGACGCTCTTTTAAATGCTCGTTGGGTGTATGGAGTGTAAGATATAATTCACCGTTCACGCTTGGAAAAATCATGCCGTGACCGCCGTCTTTCTGAAAGAGAAGCCTGTCATCCTGGTTCCATTTTCCGGTAATGTCACCGTTGTCGGAATAGGCAAGGGCTTCGGTATATCCCTCTTTTCCAAAGCTTGACCAAAGCAGGAGGAGGCGGTTATTTTTGGTACGGTATAGAAAAGGACCGTCTGTTACGTAATGGGTTCCGGGTCTGTTCTCTGGCGTGATGGGGACCACCCATCCGGAGGCTTCAGAGGCGTGGAAGAGGACAAAGGGCTGGGAAACGGCTTTTTTTAAATCTTTGCTGAGTTCTACGGCACAGATAGAACCATCTGAGATTTGGACCCATTCGTGTACAAAAACCATGTATGGAGTTTTCTTAGGACTCACGTAAAAGGTACCATCGATGCACTCCCAACCATGCGGGGTGATCTGTTTTTCACTGTGACCGGTAAATGGACCAAGTGGATGAGAGGCTTTTAATATTGCGGTTCCGCCGCAGGCTTTGCTGTCTTTAAAGGTGGCAAACATATAGTAGGAACCGTTATACTTATGGACCTCTGGTGCCCAGCAGTTTTTATCCGCCCAGAAATCTTTCGGCTTACAAAATACTTCAAAAGGGCCATCCCAGTTTTCTAAATCATTGCTGGTATAGCAGTCAAAGCCGTCGGCTTCCATCCAGCAGGTCTCTGCTCGGGTTCCATATAAATAGTAAGTGCCGTTTTCAGTCAATACAAATGGGTCTCTGATGTTTATTTCTTGCCGTTTCATAAAATACCTCCCTTAACATGCTTGTTTTGTGGCTTTTGCTGGTTTTATTATACTATAGTGGATTATAAATTGGTAGATATTTAGTATTAAAATGAGAGACCTGTGAAAGATTCTCATAGTTGCTGTGAAGCTATTGTTTTTTTAAATAACTTTTGTTATGATGAACGTATTGGTTAGCCACAACTAACTTTATGCAATCCTATTTACCGTGTTTTAATCACATCGTGTTCAGCGGCGGGAATTCAGTTTCGTATTTTGGGCTTATGTCAAAAGGAAGATGATAAACTGCTGTTTAATGAAGGAGATTTTTAGATATGACAAATATAGAGAATACGGATGTTATTGAATCCTATACATTTAAGCTTTTAAAGGTAAGTTCTTTTCTCAGCCTGGAATCTGCGTTAAAAGATGAAAATACTTCTTCTGTTTTATTCTTAAATGATGCCTCAGGTTCCCTTCAGATCTGTGATAAAACAGTAAGGCTGTGTCCGGGACTCATGATCGGCGCCTCCAGTTTTCGTGCCTGCGGGATTAAATTGTCTCCGGATGCAAAGGCTGCCGGCTGCCGGCTGACATTTCAGTGGTTGCGAACCAACCGGTTAGGGGGAGTGGAAAACGATTTTTCTAACCGGTTATGGGGGTGTACCCTCCTGAACAGGGAAACAGGAATCAAGCAGATGAAGGAGCTGAAGCTTCTTGCAGGAAGCAGGCGGCCGGGAGACTATCTGCAGGCCCAGTCCCGGTTGTATACACTTCTCGCACAGCTTTTTCAGCCGGAAGAGGAAGACCTGCAGCAAAGGGTTACGACTGAGGAACGTTTACTGGCAAGTATAGAATATATGAAGGAGCATTATAGAGAGCCGGTTACCAGAGATCAGCTGGCGGCTGTGGCAGGTCTTCATCCGGATTATTATTCCAGAGCTTTTAAACAGTATTATAAGGAAAGTCCTATCCGCTATCTTACAAATCTTAGGGTGTATCACGCCAAGAGCAGGCTTCTTCATAGCAATGAATCTTCAAAAAGGATTGCCTATGATCTTGGGTTCAATGATGAATTTTATTTTAGCCGTAAATTCAAGGAGCGGATGGGGATTTCTCCGGTTGCTTATATGAAGCGGCTGAAACAGGGCGAAAGAATTGCATCACTGAATCACCTCACTACGGGGCACTTGCTTGCTCTTGGTATTACTCCTTATGCTGCGGTCTTAAACAATGCGTTTCAGGCGGGGAACAATTTGAAAGAGGTTCGGTCCGTGGGGCAGTTTCTGCCTGATATGGACAGGCTCCTTGATGTAAAACCGGAAATGATCCTCATGCGTTGTAACCGCGATGAGGCCATTTCTTCCCGGTTACAGCAATTGGATCAGATTGCTCCCACTCTGATGCTGGATTTCTGGCAGGACTGGAGACACCAGCTGAAGGAAATCTCCAGAGTCATCGGAAGACAGCCGGAGGCACTCCGCTTCATGGAGCGGTATGAGGACAAGGTCCAAAAAATACGGCGAGCGGTCCGCAAAAAAATAGGCTCTGAGCGTGTTTTGCTGGTCGGAATGGATGGTTACGGACAATTGTACATTTTTGGAAGGCGTAATCTTGGAGAAGTGTTATATGGAGACCTGGAAATGCAGATGCCTGAAGGGGTAGACAGGATTGCCCATTACATACCGGTATCTTTGCAGGAATTGTCATCCTACCAGGTGGAGCGGATGATATTGTTCAGTGTCCAGAACGACGGAAGCCCCAAAACAACTCAAAGCATGGTTCGGAGACTAAACAGATTGGAAACCAGCTTTGTGTGGAATCAGTTTCCTGCTGTGGCACAGGGAAAGGTACTTTGTCTTCTGGAGAGCGGACATCTTTGTACCAGCTATAATGCCTGGTCCCATGAACGGTTGCTGGAATGTGTACAAAAAAATCTCTGCTGACGATTGTAAAAAAGAGTTTTGTTTAGGAAATACGGAAAATGTCAGAAATGTACATATCAATGTCAGATTTCTACATGTTCAACCAAATCTTTCTTTTTTATAATGAACAAGGAAAATAAAAAGTAAAAATTCGTCGAAGGAGAGATAAATTTATGTGGAACTTAAAAAGAACTGGTAAGACTTTCCTGGGAATCCTGCTGGCTGCCTCCATGCTGACGGCATGTGGACAGTCTGCGGAGAAGGAAAGCACCTCTGTAGCAGCGGAAAAGGAGGAGGTCCGTACAATTTCCCACGCCATGGGAGAAACTGAAATTAAGGGAACACCTTTGCGCGTGGTTACGCTGTTTCAGGGAGCTACGGATGCATCTTTGACTCTGGGAGTTAAGCCTGTGGGTGCTGTGGAGTCCTGGATTGAAAAGCCGTGGTACGAATATATACGCAGTCAAATGGATGGAGTTGTAAATCTTGGTGATGAAAACCAACCGAATCTGGAAATGATTGCAGGATTAAAGCCGGATCTGATTATTGCTTCAAAAACCCGCCATGAAAAAATCAGTGAACAGCTTTCTGCAATCGCACCAACTGTGATGACGGAAGAGGTGCATATTTGGAAGGATACGCTTCATTTGACGGCAGAAGCCCTTAATAAGCAGGAAAAAGAAGAAGCTTTTTTAAAGGAGTGGGACCAAAAGGTTGCAAAATTTAAGAAAGATGCGGGAGAGGAGCTTCAACAAAAAACGGTTGCTATTATAGATTTCCGCTCAGATCATGCAAGAATTGTTTACTCCGGATTTGCCGCTTTGGTACTTGATGAACTGGGAATAAAGAGACCGGAGAACCAAAAGGGAGAAGAATGGGGAGTGAAGCTGACAACAAAAGAAAGTATTCCTCAGATGGATGCGGATATTATCTTTGACCAGACCAGTATGGACCGGGACGACGGACGGGTGGATCTGCGCACTTCCTGGATGGAGCATCCTCTTTTTAAAAATTTAAAAGCCGCGCAGACCAACCGGATCTATTTGGTAAACACGGCGGTTTGGAACAATGGCTCCGGGCCTCTTGCAGCTTCCTTAATGTTAGATGATTTATACCGATATTTTAATATTCAGTCTTCAAAATAAAAACAGATCCGGGTGGTTATGACTGCCCGGATCAAATGTTAGGAAAGTGGTGTGATTTTGTTGTTAAGTAAAACCTGGCGGCGTGGGACGGGCCTTTTGATTGGCTGTCTGTTTCTGGCTGCCGCCTTTTTTTTCAATCTATGGCTGGGAAGTACCAGGCTGCCGCCGGATTCCGTGTGGAAGGCTTTGTTTGCTTATGACAGCAGTGCAATGGATCAGATGATCATCCGGACCACAAGACTTCCCCGTGCTGTGATCGCCTTATTGGTGGGAGCAGCTTTGGCGGTGGCAGGCACTTTGACTCAGGCGCTTACCCGCAATCCCCTTGCCTCTCCAAGCTTATTAGGAATCAATTCCGGTGCCGTATTTTTTATAGTGGCAGCTTTGAATATGGGAAATGTGAAATCCATGAATCTTTTGATCTGGGTTGCTTTTTTCGGTTCAGCAGTTTCAGCGGCGGCTGTTTTCGGACTTGGTTCCTTAGGCAGGGACGGACTTACCCCGGTTAAAATCGTATTGGGCGGTACTGCTATATCCGCTTTATTTTCTTCTTTTACTCAGGGGATGTTAGTGTTGAATGAAGCGGGACTTCAGGACGTTCTTTTCTGGCTTTCCGGATCAATTGCAGGGAGGGAGCTGGAGCAGTTAAAAATAGTTCTTCCTTATCTGTTACTGGGGTTGGCGGCAGCGCAACTGTTAGCTGGTCCAATTAATATTTTGATTTCAGGGGAAGACATTGCCAAAGGACTTGGACAGAATACGATGGCCGTGAAATTGATCTGTGCCGTTGTGATTGTTGCTCTTGCAGGGAGTTCCGTATCTGTTGCGGGGGCTATTGGCTTTGTAGGACTAGTAATGCCTCATATGGCCCGTTTTTTGGTGGGAACGGACTACCGGTGGGTAATACCTTACAGTGCCCTTTTGGGTGCCATTCTGGTTTTGCTTGCAGATGTGGCAGTGCGCTATGTCATTATGCCCGGAGAAGTACCTATCGGCATTATGACAGCTTTGATCGGGGCACCGTTCTTTGTCTATACCGCAAAAAAAGAACTGCATTTTAAGGAAGGAGGTTCATAATGGAACGTGTATTTCGGAGTAAACAGGAAAAAATCACTTTTTTATATGATACCCGTAACATTCAAGTCCTTTTAGGGCTGTTGCTTGTCCTTCTTGTTCTGATTGGAGTGAGTCTGGCTGCGGGGAGTCAGTGGTTTTCCCTGACTGATTTATATGAGGCTGTCAGGGGAGAGAATTCCTATGCATGGCTGGTCATTATGGAAATGAGGCTGCCGCGGATTCTTGTTGCAGTGCTTGCGGGAGCTTCCCTGAGCGTTGCAGGAGCCATATTACAGGGAATAATCCGCAATCCTCTTGCATCCCCGGATATTATTGGAATTTCCAATGGTGCTTCTTTTGCCGCAATATTATTTCTGACTGTTTTTTCGGGAAAGATCAGCATCCATTGGCTGCCTGTTGCGGCCCTGTGCGGCGCAGGAGGAGTGTCTTTTTTGATTTATGTACTGGCATGGAATCAGGGTATCAGACCTACCCGCATGGTATTGATCGGTATCGGAATTTCAGCCGTTACCGGTGCGTTGACGACATTTATGATCACCATTAGTCCAAGTGCCTCGGCGAGCAAGGCTTATGTATGGATGACAGGAAGTGTATATGGGTCCTCCTGGAGAAACATTTTTACATTGCTTCCATGGACCGCTGTTCTTTTTCCCATTGCATTTTTATATAGCAGACATCTGGCTCTGCAGGAAATGGGGGATGATATAGCAGCGGCTCTGGGTTCCCCGGTCCAGCGTCATCGGGCGGTACTGATTTTTATTAGTGTGGCTCTCTCTGCCTCCTCGGTGGCAGTTGCCGGAGCGGTTGGATTTGTAGGCTTGATTGGCCCTCATATAGCACGGAAGCTCTGTGGTCTGTCCATGCAGTCAGTGCTTCCGGCATCGGCTTTTACAGGAGGGATACTGGTCCTTCTGGCAGATACTGTGGCAAGGACCCTGTTTTTGCCCAAGGATATTCCGGTTGGTGTGTTGACGGCTGCTGTGGGCGCACCGTTTTTTATCTACTTACTGTTTCGTAACCGCAATAAATAAGGAGGAAAAAGGCAATGACAACACTCGAAACAAAAGGGCTTACCTTATCCTACCGTGACTGTACGATCATCAAGGAGATGGATTTATCCATTTTGCCGGGCAAAATCACCGTATTTGTGGGGCGTAACGGCTGTGGAAAATCCACTCTTTTACGTGCGGTCAGCCGTCTGATCAAGCCGGAACAAGGAACTGTCTTGCTGGAGGGGAAAGAAATTCATAAGTGGTCCACCAGGGAAGTTGCAAAACGGATGGCCATTCTGCCTCAGTCCCCTCACGCACCGGAAGGTCTGACGGTAAAGCAGCTGGTACGGCAGGGACGATATCCCCATCAGAATTTTATGTCCCAATGGTCAAAAGAGGATGAACGGCTGGTGGAAAAGGCACTGAAGGATACGGGAATGGCAGCACTGATGGACCGCAGCGTGGATTCCTTGTCAGGAGGACAGCGCCAAAGGGCGTGGATCGCAATGACGCTGGCTCAGAATACCGGCATTATTCTGCTTGATGAACCGACCACCTACTTAGACTTAGCACATCAGATCGAGATCCTTGATTTGCTGTATGAGCTAAATGCCCGCGAACACTGTACCATTATAATGGTGCTGCACGATTTGAACCTGGCCTGCCGTTATGCACATCAGATTGTGGCGATTTCCGATCAGACTGTTATGGCGCAGGGAGCACCGGAAGAGGTTATGACTACAGAAATGGTCCGGGAAGTGTTTGGGATTGAATGTGACATGATGAAAGATTCTCTGTTTGGAACTCCTGTTTTTCTGCCTCATGGGAAAGGACGCAGGGTTGAAACATAGGAAATCCCCAAAGAAAAAAGCGTTTGTCTTAATTTTTAGTAATCACAGACGCAGATTATTGGATGAGTCTGGAAAAAAACATAACCAGCTGTAAAATCATATTACAGAAATCGGCTTAAATACAAGTAAAATTGCATTTTTCCCTTGACGAACCATATATTGTTCTATATAATTGAAACGATGTTTAACTAAAATAGTCTCAATATGTTTCATCATATTGCCTATGATAAGCTATTGTAACAAGAGGAGGTGTCCGTACATTATGAAGATGACGTTTCAGCCAAAGAAGAGACAGAGATCCAAAGTTCATGGTTTCAGAGCCAGAATGAGCACTCCAGGCGGAAGAAAAGTAATAGCTGCCAGAAGAGCAAAAGGAAGAGCAAAATTATCAGCTTAATGGACCAGGCCGCAAGTAATTGTGGCCTTTTCTTTTCTCAAATTCCAGATAAACGGAAAAGGAAAGACAATTATGAAACATTTTAATTCGATTAAAAAAAATAAGGATTTTCAGGCTGTTTACCAGAGTGGAAAGTCCTTAGCCAACAGACTTCTTGTGATGTATGTGAAAAAGACGGACAGGCCCGAAACAAGAATCGGAATTTCCGTCAGCAAGAAGGTAGGAAACAGCGTTGTGAGACATCGCATAACCAGATTAATCAGAGAAAGCTTCAGGCTTCATGAAGACATGGTAGAGGCCGGGTTAGACATCGTGGTCGTTGTGAGAGCAGCGGCAAAAGAAGAAAATTACAAAACAATCGAAAGTGCATATCTGCACTTGTGCGGACTTCATAACATTTTAAAAAAAGAATCGAAGTGATCTTATGGTAAAAAAAATCATGATTTTATTGATCAGAGGATATCAGAAGTTTCTGTCCCCTCTTAAAATAAGAACTCACTGCATCTACACCCCTACGTGTTCTCAATACGCCATTGAGGCACTGAATAAGTATGGAGTGTTTAAAGGTACGTTTTTGGCTTGCAAAAGAATACTTCGCTGCAATCCTTTTGCAAAAGGCGGTTATGATCCAGTTCCGTAACAGATGAGGAGGTAGTTCATTGGAATTCTTAGTACTGACTAAGGTAGGGGGCATTCTGGGCCCGTTTGCAACTGTTCTGGGAGTTATCATGGATTGGCTGTTTCAGCTGACCAGTATGTTTGGAATCCAGAATATCGGTTTGTGTATTATCTTATTTACCCTTGTAACAAAGCTTCTTATGTTTCCGCTGACATTAAAACAGCAGAAATCGTCAAAACTGATGGCCGTTATGCAGCCGGAGATAACAGCCATTCAGGCAAAGTATAAAGGAAAGACCGACCAGGAATCCATGCGCAGACAAAACGTAGAGATCCAGGCAGTCTATGAGAAATATGGAACTTCCATGACAGGCGGATGTTTACAGCTGATCATTCAGATGCCCATCCTGTTTGCTCTTTATCAGGTTATCTATCAGATTCCTGCTTACGTGCCAAGTGTAAAGAGAGTATTTGAAAATGTTGTGACAGCCATCAGCTCTTTGAACGTGGACCATGTGGAAACGCTGAAACAATTTGCTGTTAATAACAAGATCAATTTAGCAAGAGTCCATGATATGTCCACAAGCAATGGAATGGTAGATTTTCTGTATCAGTTAAATCCGACTCAGTGGGGACAGCTTCAGGACTTGTTCCCAAGTGCCAAAGATGTGATCGCAACCAGTGCGGAACAGATTTCCCATATGAATTCATTTTTGGGAATCAATCTTGCTTCCACCCCTTCCAGTGTTATTTTTCCAAGCGGAGGAGGTTTTCATTTCAGTTTAGCCATATTGATCCCTGTTCTGGCCGGTGTCAGCCAGTGGTTCAGTGCAAAGCTGATGACGGTAAACCAGAATCAGACTCAGAAAGCAGGAGATGAAAACAACACCATGGCTCAGTCCATGAAGATGATGAATACATTCATGCCTCTGATGTCAGTGTTCTTCTGTTTTTCATTTGCTTCCGGTATCGGTATTTACTGGATTGCCTCCAGCGTTTTTCAGATCCTTCAGCAGTTAGCAGTCAACCGGTATTTAAACCGTATTGACATGGATGAGATGATTAAGAATAATGTTGAAAAGGCAAATAAGAAGCGTGCTAAGAAGGGACTTCCCCCTCAGCGTGTTTCCCAGAATGCAACCGCTAATTTAAAGAACCTTCAGGCATCTGCACAAAAAGCAGAAGCTGACGTGAATGCAAAGTTGGAAAAGACAAGGGAGCAGATTAAGGCTTCCAATGATTATTATAAAAAAGACACATCCAATCCCAACAGCATCTCAGCAAAGGCCAGAATGGTCCAAAAGTATAACGAAAAGCAAAAATAACAGGAGGGTGACCTATGGATATGATTACAGTTTCAGCAAAGAACGTTGATGAAGCGATTACAAAGGCATTAATCGAGTTAGAGACAACCAGTGACAAACTGGAATATGAAATTGTTGATAAGGGCAGTAATGGTATTCTGGGATTTATCGGTCAAAAGCCGGCTGTTATCCGTGCAAAGAGAAAAGAGACTCTGGCAGACAAAGCGTCTGAGTTCCTTTCTGAGGTTTTTGATGCCATGGATATGAAAGTCCGTCTGGAAGTCTCTTTTGATGAAGGAGACAGGGAACTTTCCATTGTTATGTCAGGGGATGATATGGGAATCCTGATCGGTAAAAGAGGACAGACTCTGGATTCTCTTCAGTATCTGGTAAGCCTTGTTGTAAACAAAGAAAGCGAAGATTATATCCGGGTGAAGCTGGATACGGAAAATTACAGAGAACGTAGAAGAGAAACTCTGGAAACACTCTCTAAGAACATTGCTTACAAGGTAAAACGGACCAAACGTTCTGTTTCACTGGAACCTATGAATCCTTATGAAAGAAGGATCATCCATTCCGCACTTCAAAACGACAAACTCATTGTTACCAGAAGTGAAGGGGAAGAACCATTCAGACATGTTGTAATTTCTTTAAAACGGGAATATCCCAAAAAGGATCGGAATCAGGAAAGAGTTAAATAGTCAAACAACAATGAGGGGTTGGGGCTGTCGGAAGGCACCTCAACCCTTTTCCTTATAAAAAGGTGAATGAATATGAAGTTGAATACAATAGCGGCTATCGCTACAGCGATGTCAAGTTCCGGGATCGGAATCGTGAGAATCAGCGGCGAGGAGTCATTTCAGATTATAGATAGAATATTTAAAGGGAAAGGAAATACGGATAAAAAGCTTTCAAAGGAGCCATCCCATACCATCCATTACGGCTATATCTGTGATGGGGAGGAAGTGGTGGATGAGGTTTTGGTTTTGATTATGAAGGGGCCCAGAAGCTATACCGCGGAAGATACGGTTGAGATCGACTGTCACGGCGGAGTCCTGGTGACGAAAAAGATTCTGGAAACGGTGTTAAAGTATGGTGCCAGGCCGGCGGAGCCAGGTGAATTCACGAAGAGAGCCTTTTTAAACGGCAGAGTGGATTTATCTCAGGCAGAGGCCGTCATTGATGTGATCAATGCCAAAAATGAGTATGCCCTGAAGTCTTCCGTCAGCCAGCTGGAGGGGGCCGTTTCCAAGCGTATTAAGAAAATGAGAGAAACAATCATTTACCATATTGCGTTTATTGAATCGGCACTTGACGATCCGGAACACATTTCTCTGGATGGGTATGAGGAAACCCTTCTTGAGACTCTTACGCCGTTAAAAAAGGAACTGGAGGGGCTGATCCGGTCTGCAGATAACGGAAGAGTCCTTTCAGAAGGGATCGAAACCGTTATATTGGGGAAGCCCAATGCAGGAAAATCGTCTCTTTTGAATGTTTTGGTGGGAGAGGAGCGTGCCATTGTCACCGATATTGCAGGAACCACCAGAGACACGTTAAGGGAGCAGATCCGTCTTGAGGAATTGAGTCTTAACATCATTGATACGGCGGGAATCCGTGATACAAAAGATGTGGTGGAAAAAATCGGAGTGGAAAAGGCGAAAGCCGCGGCCCAACGGGCAGACTTAATCCTATACGTGGTGGATGGTTCCTGTCCTCTTAATGAAAACGATGAAGAGATTTTTTCAGTTATTAAAGACAAAAAGGCAATTGTTCTTTTAAATAAAATGGACTTAAATTCCGTGGTAACAAAAACTCTGCTGAAGGAGCGGACCGGCCATCCGGTGATCTCTATTTCCGCAAAGGAACGGACCGGGATCAAGGATCTGGAGCAGGAGATAAAATCCATGTTTTATGAAGGTAAACTGGATTTTAATGATGAGGTTTACATTACCAATGTAAGGCATAAAAATGCACTTTCAGAAGCATTGAAAAGTCTTACCATGGTGGAGCAGAGTGTTCTGAATGGAATGCCAGAGGATTTCTATTCCATTGATTTAATGGATGCGTATGAGCAGCTGGGAACCATTCTCGGTGAGTCGGTGGAAGATGATCTGGTCAATGAAATATTCAGTAAATTCTGTATGGGGAAATAGTGAGTTGGGTTAGTAATGTGCCCTGGAGGCACACCTTTATGCCCGGAGGTAAGGGCTCGAAAGAAGAAGGGAGAATAAAATGCAGTATTTAGAGGAGTCTTATGATGTAGTGGTCGTCGGTGCCGGTCATGCGGGCTGCGAAGCGGCTTTGGCCTGTGCAAGACTTGGCCTGGAGACCATTGTATTTACCGTAAGTGTAGACAGCATTGCGCTGATGCCCTGCAATCCCAATGTAGGCGGAAGCTCCAAAGGCCATCTGGTCCGGGAGCTTGACGCCCTTGGCGGTGAGATGGGAAAAAATATAGATAAAACCTTTATTCAGTCCAAGATGCTAAATCAGTCCAAAGGGCCTGCCGTTCATTCGCTGCGCGCTCAGGCGGACAAGCAGGAATATTCAAGAGAAATGAGAAGGACCCTTGAAAATACCGAGCATCTGACCATAAGACAGGCAGAGGTTACGGAAATCATCACAGAACATGGAGCCATTACAGGGGTCAAGACCTTTTCCGGAGCGGTTTACCGCTGTAAAGCTGCGGTTCTGGCCACAGGTACTTATTTGAATGCAAGATGCATCTATGGTGATGTAAGTGAATATACAGGCCCTAACGGGCTGAAAGCAGCCAATCATCTGACTGATTCTTTAAAAGCCCATGGAATCGAAATGGTGCGTTTTAAGACAGGTACTCCTGCCAGGATAGATAAGAGAAGCGTGGATTTTACCAAGATGGAAGAGCAGTTCGGTGATAAGCGTATCGTTCCGTTTTCCTTTTCTACGGACCCGGAGTCCGTACAGAAGGAGCAGGTATCCTGCTGGCTCACGTATACCAATGAGGAAACCCACCGGATCATTCGGAGCAATCTGGACCGTTCTCCGCTCTTTTCCGGGGCCATTGAGGGAACCGGACCAAGATACTGCCCATCCATTGAGGATAAGGTGGTGAAATTCCCGGACAAAGACCGTCACCAGGTATTTGTGGAACCGGAGGGGCTTTATACCAACGAGATGTATTTGGGCGGCATGTCAAGTTCTTTGCCTGAGGACGTCCAGTATGCCATGTACCGGACGGTTCCTGGCCTTGAGAAGGTGAAAATTGTCCGGAATGCTTATGCCATTGAGTATGACTGCATCAATTCCCATCAGCTGAAGGCAACACTGGAATTTAAGGCAGTAAGCGGTTTGTTCAGCGGAGGCCAGTTTAACGGAAGCTCCGGTTATGAGGAGGCGGCTGTTCAGGGCTTTATGGCTGGGGTCAATGCAGCCATGAAGGTCCTTGGAAGAGAAGCCAAGGTGCTGGATCGGTCCCAGGCCTATATCGGAGTGCTCATTGATGATCTTGTTACCAAGGAAAATCATGAGCCGTACCGTATGATGACCTCAAGAGCCGAATACAGGCTTTTGCTTCGCCAGGATAATGCAGATCTTCGTCTGATGGAGATTGGACACGATATCGGGCTTATCTCAGAGGAGCAATATCAGAAGCTGCTTAGGAAGGAACAGTCCATTGAGAAGGAAATGAAACGTTTGGAAACAACCAATATCGGTGCGTCAAAGGAAGTTCAGGAATTTTTGGAAGAGAATGGAAGCACTCCTTTGAAAACAGGAACTACTTTGGCAGAACTTGTGAGAAGACCGGAACTGAATTATGTTATGTTGACTAAAATAGATAAAAACAGACCGGAACTTCCCTGGGATGTGATTCAGCAGGTGGATATCAATATCAAATACGACGGCTATATCCGCAGGCAAAAACAACAGGTATCCCAGTTTAAGAAGCTGGAAAACAGAAAATTGGATGCAGATTTCGATTATGCCACCGTAAAAAGTCTGAGACGGGAGGCTGTCCAGAAGTTGAATCTTTATAAACCAATGTCCATCGGGCAGGCATCCAGAATCTCCGGCGTTTCTCCGGCTGATATTTCTGTGTTGCTGGTGCATTTGGAGCAGCATCGGCATCAGAAGAGTCTGGAAAAGAAAGAAGAGGAAACAGAATCATGACGGATGGATTCAAAGAACGGTTTACCAGTGAATTAAACGTATTGTCCATAAAATTGGAAGAAAACCAATTAATACAATTTTATAAATACTATGAATTATTAACAGAATGGAACAAGTTTATGAATCTGACGGCTATTATTGAAATGGATGAAGTCATAACAAAACATTTTGTTGATAGTTTATCATTGATCAAAGCGGTAAAGGATTTGGGAGAAAAGGAATATAAAATCATTGACGTTGGCACCGGAGCTGGATTTCCTGGAATTCCATTAAAAATTGCATTTTCCCAATTAAAGATCACTTTGATGGATTCTTTGAATAAACGAGTGAAGTTTTTGAATGAAGTGATCAAGCAACTGGGATTGAACGATATTCAAGCCAATCACGGGAGAGCGGAAGATATGGGGCGTGAACCCCTTCATCGGGAAAAATACGATCTTTGCGTTTCCAGAGCAGTAGCCAATCTAAGCACTTTGTCAGAGTATTGTATGCCTTTTGTAAAAGTCGGAGGAGCATTTGTTCCATATAAATCAGGCAAAATAGAAGAGGAGTTAAATGCTGCAAAGCATGCGGTATTTCTACTGGGAGGAAAGGTTGAAAGCGTGGAAGCATTTCTACTTCCAGGTACAGACGCTGAGCGATCTTTGGTGACCATTCGCAAGAATAGTGAAACTTCAAAAAAATATCCGAGAAAAGCAGGATTGCCAACAAAAGAACCATTGAAATAAAATGTTTCACGTGAAACATCCGGGAGCATATGCTCCGCATTGACAGACGGATGTTTCACGTGAAACATTTTTTTTGTTATCTGTATGTAGTATTTATATATATTTACATTTATATGTTGATGGCTATTGGTGTGGTTTATATGTAGAGTCATAACAACTCGTTTTATAGTTGGATTAAGACAGTAGTTTGGAATTATAGGTTATAGTAATTTAGAGAGTTTCATAGATGAAAGCAATTACCTAGAGAAATGAATCGTTTAGAGAGACAGGTCAAAGTAATAGGGGAGAGAAATAGGTGAGAGTAAATAGCAAATGTAAAAATCAAAGTATAAGTTTTAGTGAGGATAGTAAGAGGGGGAAGATAGGGATAAAATTTATGAAATGAGTCAATGTAAAAGGCGAGAGAAAAATTTGGCGAACTATGCTTGTGAAATATCGAAGAAATAAGTTAGGAAAATATATTGGAAGAATAATCAAAGTAGTAGAATATAGAAATTAGATAAAGTAGTAAGGTAGAGTGGTAAGGTCAAGTGGTAAGATAGAGTAATAAAATAGATCATAAATATATATTTAATCATAGAAATATGTTTAAGAAGAAAGATAAATCTTAAAGTGTGTAATATGCAGAAAAGGTTAGTCAGATCAGTAAGTCAATAGCAGTAAGTCAATAGCAGTAAGTTAATAGCAGTAAGTTAAGAGCAGTAAGTCAATAGCAGTAAGTTAATAGCAGCAAGTCAATAGCAGTAAGTCAATAGCAGTAAGTTAATAGCAGTAAATCAATAGCAGTAAGTTAATAGCAGTAAGTTAATAGCAATAAGTCAAAAGCAGTAAGTTAATAGCAGTAAGTTAATAGCAATAAGTCAAAAGCAGTATGTCATAGACATATATATAAAATCATATATAATGAATATAGTTGTTCTATTAATAATTCAAGGCTAAATGCTTGTAATAAATTTATAGAAATAATAGTATATAGATATAAATAAATTTAAAGTAGAAGAAAGTATCACAAAAGAAAAATCTTGCTCAATAAGTTTTGCAGCTAAACAAAAAGTTTATGAAGAGATCCATAAGGATCTGCCCATAAACTTTCTTTATAAATCATTAAAAACCTTGGAAATAATTTCATATAAATCTCACATATAAATTTCAAATCTAAAATCAAAAAGTATTAATCCGTCTAAACAAAAAACATCTGAATCATATGCAACAGCTCGGAAGGATTTTCCAACTGAGGAAGATATTTGGAATGTGGAACATATGAGCTTTCAATCGCTGGATTGTATCTTTGATATTCTTGTATCATATCTTCAATATGATCCATATCACTTCCCCCTACAATATAGATGCTGTTGTTGATTTTTTTCAGTGCATTTACGATATTACATTTCGTATAATTGCATTTTACACTGGCATAGAGAGATTTTGGAGAATCTCCCAAGTGGGCGGATTCATAATAAGCATCAATGAGTGATATTTTAACAGAGTATGGATTGGAAAAATAGTCTCTGGTAAATTCCTCTTTGATCGCCTTTTTACTGGTAGCGATATGATACAGAAGAGTGCCAATAATAGGCAGGTCCAAAATAAACTTATACAGTTTTCCGTGTTTATTAGGAATCTGACTGCACATGAGAAGACTGTCCGGATTAATCAGCATGATCTGGTCAAACAGTTCCGGGGCATTGTTGCATGCCATAACTGCGAGAGCAGAAGAAGCCCCGGAAGCAATGACATTGGTCCGATGTCCGATTTCTGATTTAATAAAATCCGAAATCATCTGCACGTAGAGATAGTTGGTGTAAGTGAGATCAGGCTTTTCAGAACGGCCACATCCCAAAAGATCAATGGTATAAACCGTATAATGATCTTTTAAAGAAGTTATCATTTGATTCCATTCGTATCCGCTGGCATGAGCAGCCAAATCATGAATCAATAAAAGCGGTTTTCCGGTTCCGGTTTTTGTATAATGAATGTTTCCAAAACGCCATTTGTAGCAGTGAGCTTTTGTATCGGCTAGTAAATTCTTGGAGGTCGCTGATAGTTTAATGCATTTATTAATAACAGCAGTAGCAGTAGCAGCACTGGCAGATAGAATGAGAAGAGTCAGTAATTTGTTCTTTGTTTTCATTATTTCCCTCCTAAAAGTAGACTTATCTTTTCCTATTATAATATAATCAATATGTACTTACAACGGAAAACATATTAATTTATTCTTAAACTTGGGAAAATGTTTCACGTGAAACATTTTTTATAAATTATGTATTTTTTTTACAGGAAACCATAGGAAAAAAAAATAAAATATGCTATACTCTAGTTTGAACTGCAATTTCCGGATGTTTTAACAGGAGAAAATGAATAATGGGAAGAATCATTGCGATAGCAAACCAGAAAGGCGGAGTCGGTAAAACGACTACTGCGATTAACCTATCTGCTTGTCTTGCGGAATCAGGACAACAGGTATTAGCTGTGGATTTTGACCCACAGGGAAATGAAACCAGCGGGCTCGGAATTGAAAAAAGCACCTTGGATCGAACCATCTATGATCTGCTGGTAGGAGAATGTGAAATTGAAGATTGTCTAATTACCAATGTCCAGGAAAATTTGGATATGCTGCCATCAAATGTAGAGTTGGCTGGAGCAGAAATTGAGTTACTGGAAATTGAAAACAAAGAAATCCTCCTTAAAACATATCTTGAAAAAATAAAGAAAAACTATGATTATATTATCATAGATTGTCCACCGTCATTAAATCTTTTGACAATCAATGCTTTAACAGCTGCAAACACCGTATTAGTGCCAATTCAATGTGAGTATTATGCATTGGAAGGGTTAAGTCAGGTGCTAAAAACTGTAAATTTGGTAAAAAAGAAGCTCAATCCCTCTTTGGAGATGGAAGGAGTGGTCTTTACCATGTACGACGCAAGGACAAACCTTTCATTGGAAGTTGTGGAAAGTGTAAAAAATAATTTAAACCAGAATATTTATAAAACCATTATACCCAGAAATGTCAGACTGGCAGAGGCACCCAGTCATGGAATGCCAATAAATTTGTACGATTCCAGATCAGCGGGAGCAGAAAGCTACCGGTTACTGGCGGCCGAAGTAATAAGCAGAGGAGAAGAGATCTAGCTATGGCAAAGAGAACAGGTTTAGGAAAAGGACTTGGAGCAATTTTTGGAGATGAAGTAATGGAGTCAGCGGCGGAAGAACAGGAGTCGAAAAATCAAATAAAAGTGGACTCTTCAATCAATAAAGAGGCAAAAAAGGAAGAGGTACGGGAGTTAGAAACGGGAAGGGAAATGTTTCTGAAATTATCTTCCATTGAGCCAAACCGGGATCAGCCGAGAATGGAATTCCGTGAAGAATCCCTTCTTGAACTGGCGGAATCCATGAAGGAATATGGAGTTCTGCAGCCTCTTTTGGTACAAAAAAGAGGGGATTACTATGAGATCATAGCAGGAGAACGCCGATGGAGAGCAGCAAAGCTCGCAGGACTGAAAGAAGTACCGGTGGTTATCCGGGAATATACAAAGCAGCAGTCCATGGAAATTGCATTGATCGAAAACGTTCAAAGAGAAGACTTAAACCCAATTGAAGAAGCAAAGGCCTATCAACGGCTGATGCATGAATTCAGCTTAAAACAGGAAGAAATTGCTGCCCGGGTCGCGAAAAGCCGTGTTACAATTACCAACAGTATGCGATTGTTAAAGCTTGATGAACGGGTTCAGGAAATGTTGATTCAAAATCAGATCACAGGCGGTCATGCCAGAGCACTTCTGTCAGTGGAGGATCAGGAACTTCAGTTCCAGCTTGCAGGAAAAATTGTAGCAGAGAATTTAAGTGTACGCGAGGTTGAAAAACTGGTAAAATCTTTATCAAAAAAGAAGGAACCAAAGGAAAAAAAAGAAGAGGATGAGAGTTTAACTTTTATATTCCGTGAATTGGAAGATCGAATGAAAACTGCTATGGGTACGAAAGTCAGCATCAACCGGAAGGATAAAAATAAAGGAAGAGTTGAAATTGAGTATTATTCTGAGGCAGAATTGGAAAGAATAGTAGAGTTAATAGAATCCATAAGGTAACATCATGGAAGTGAGGACGAAAGAATGGATAACAGTGTATTGAGTCAGCTGCCAATGGATCCCGCATATTTGATGATTGGATTGGCTGTAATTACCATCATACTTATGATTATTGTGATCATATGTCTGATTCAGATGAGAAAGCTGTATCGCAGATACGATTATTTTATGAGGGGAAAAGACGCAGAAACCCTGGAAGATATTATTATGGGCCAGATGGAAGATATCGCAGAGTTAAAATCAGAAGACAGAGCCAATAAAGATTCCCTTCGCAATACCAATAAAAATTACAGAAGAGCCCTTCAAAAGTTTGGGCTTGTTAAATATAATGCATTTAAGGGAATGGGAGGTAATTTGAGCTTTGCCATGGCATTGCTTGATTACACCAATACCGGGTTTGTTTTAAACTCTGTTCATAGCAGAGAAGGGTGTTATGTATACATTAAAGAGGTAGACCGGGGAGAAACAGAAGTATTACTTGGAAGTGAAGAAAAAGATGCTTTGGAACAGGCATTGGGATATCACTCATAAAAACAGGTGCGGCAAAAGCTGCACCTGTTTTTATGTATTTATTTTTTGATTTGGTTTCAGATCGTGGAAGAAGAGCAGAGTGGCCGTAAATACTCTTACCGGCGGCCGTAATATAAGTCGTTACAATGAAATTATAAGACCTGTTTCATTTCCATATGGCGTTCTTCTGTCAACGCCGCACCAATGGCAGTGCTGTATTCTGCCTGTTCCGGGATGATGAAATGGACATCAAACATGGATTCCAGGGACTGGAAGATCTCCTTGCATTGAGGAAACTTAACCAGATTTCCGGTCATAACGAAATCATTGATATTGCTGTTTAAAGCAGACAAAATCGCTGATTTTCCAATGACCTGGAGTACCATATGGATGATTCCGATGGCAATGTCTTCTTCGGAAACCAGATTCCGTACTTTACCAAAATTTGAGGCTGTGGCAGTAAGCGGAAGACCAGGCAGAGCATTCTTTGAGATATCGTGAATCTGAAGATCAATGTTGCTTAAATTGCCTCTGCTTGCCAGGTCCATGATCTGGGCAATGTCCTGGGTTTTTAATAAAAGGCTGGAAAGTCCCACAATGGTTCCGCCCCCAATGCCAATGCCGCCGGTGTGAACGATCTTGTCACCGTTTACCTGAACAAGGGAGGTACCGGTTCCCATACTGACCACGATCAAGTCCTTCAGTCCCGTAAAATACTGTCCTCCCAGCCCGTTGGAAATGAATTCATCGACTTTAAAAGTAGGAATCCCGTACAGCGGCTGCTCCACATAGGCACTTCCCACCCCTGTAAGCATGATCTTTTCTATTTCATTCAACTGGATGTTATTATCGTAAATAAACTTTCCCAGCGCTCCAAAAAGAGAGGCGATGGGGTTATCTGCCTTTACAAAGGTTGGTATTTTTAATTTATGATCCTGAAATCCTACAATTTTCGTGGTGCTGCCCCCAAGATCTATGCCAATTGTAATTTTCATATTTCTTTAATCCCCTTATCTTTCTCTGAAACCGTCCATAGTCAGATCATATCAATAAAAATCCAGCTTTTAAGCTATTTTTCATGATTTTCAGAGTCTGTACAGAATAGTATGGTTCCAGGGCTAACTATAACATACATGGTACGGATTGCCAAGTTTTTAAATCCGTTCATAGTTTTACAGTTATTATGATTCTTCCCACTTCAGGGATTTTTTTCGTGAAAGTTCAAAGTATTAGTCTTGATTCAGCAATTTTAAAATAAGGAAGAAGGCTTGCTATTAGAAAACCGTAAAAGCGTTCAGAGAAAAAAAATAATACAAAAACATATTGACAAAAAAATAACAATAACATATAATGAAATTACGATAGATCGTTAAAAAAATATCGAACTTGGCAAACCTTTTATCAGCACATAAAATTGGAGGAGATTTAAGATGGCAAAGAAAGAAGAACAGGTAAGAATCCCAGAGCTTATTGATAATGTAGATTCCCTGATTGCAAAGATGGAAGCCATGAAAGAGGCGCAGAGAGTATTTGCTACCTTTACACAGGAACAAGTAGATAAGATTTTTTATGAAGCAGCAAGCGCAGCAAACAAATTAAGAATTCCATTGGCAAAAATGGCGGTGGAAGAAACCGGCATGGGGGTTGTAGAAGATAAGGTCATTAAAAACAACTATGCAGCGGAATATATTTATAATGCTTATAAGGATACTAAGACCTGTGGTGTCATTGAAGAAGATAAAGCTTACGGCATCAAAAAAATTGCAGAGCCAATTGGTCTTGTGGCCGCAGTTATTCCCACCACAAACCCGACTTCCACTGCAATCTTCAAGACACTCATCTGCTTGAAGACCAGAAATGCCATTATTATTTCTCCTCATCCACGTGCAAAGAATTCTACCATTGCGGCAGCGAAAGTGGTTCTTGACGCGGCAGTAAAAGCTGGTGCACCGGAAGGCATCATCGGCTGGATTGACGTTCCTTCCCTGGAGCTGACCAATGAGGTCATGAAGGGTGCGGACATCATTCTGGCAACAGGTGGCCCTGGTATGGTAAAAGCGGCTTATTCTTCCGGCAAACCGGCACTGGGCGTTGGTGCAGGCAATACCCCTGTTATCATTGACGATACGGCTGATGTAAAGATGGCAGTAAACTCTATCATTCATTCTAAAACATTTGATAATGGTATGATCTGTGCTTCAGAGCAGTCTGTAACGGTTCTTGAGAAGGTTTATGAAGCTGTGAAAAAAGAATTTGCAGTTCGCGGATGTTATTTCTTAAAGGGCGAAGAGCTTGATAAGGTTCGTAAGACCATTATCATCAACGGCGCACTGAATGCAAAGATCGTTGGACAGAAGGCTCATACCATAGCAAAGCTTGCAGGAGTTGATGTACCGGAATCCACAAAGATCCTTATTGGTGAAGTGGAAAACGTTCATATTGAAGAAGAATTTGCCCATGAGAAGCTTTCTCCGGTTCTTGCAATGTATAAGGCAAAAACCTTTGATGAGGCCATTGAAAAGGCAGAGCAGCTGGTTGCTGACGGCGGCTACGGCCATACCGCTTCTTTGTATGTGAATGTAAATGAACAGGAAAAGATAACAAAACATGCAGCGGCGATGAAGACCTGCCGAATCCTGATCAATACACCGTCTTCTCACGGCGGTATCGGTGATCTTTATAACTTTAAATTACAGCCATCCTTGACTCTGGGCTGCGGTTCCTGGGGCGGAAACTCTGTTTCTGAAAACGTTGGCGTGAAACATCTGCTCAATATCAAGACCGTTGCAGAGAGGAGAGAGAACATGCTGTGGTTCAGAAATCCGGAGAAGGTTTACTTTAAAAAAGGCTGTATGCCAGTAGCACTGAGCGAATTAAAAGCTGTATATAACAAAAAGAGAGCGTTTGTTGTTACGGACTCTTTCCTTTATATGAATGGCTATACCAAGCCGATCACAGATAAATTAAACGAAATGGGCATTGTTTACACTGTATTTTCCGATGTTCAGCCAGATCCGACCCTTGCCAATGCACAGGCAGGTGCAGCTGCCATGAGAGCATTCCAGCCAGATACCATCATTGCACTGGGCGGCGGTTCCGCCATGGATGCAGGCAAGATCATGTGGGTGATGTATGAGCATCCGGAGGTTGACTTCCAGGATATGGCAATGCGTTTTATGGATATCAGAAAGAGGGTTTATACCTTCCCGAAAATGGGAGAAAAGGCTTACTTTGTAGCCATTCCTACCTCTTCCGGTACCGGTTCCGAGGTGACTTCCTTTGCGGTTATCACAGATCAGGAAACAGGGGTTAAATATCCTCTTGCAGATTATCAGCTGATGCCAAATATGTCCATCGTTGACGCAGACAACATGATGAGCCAGCCAAAGGGCTTAACCAGCGCTTCCGGTATTGATGTTCTGACTCATGCATTAGAGGCTTATGCTTCCATTATGGCTTCGGATTACACCGATGGTCTGGCTTTGAAGGCGATGAAGAACGTATTTGAATATCTGCCGACCGCTTACAATGACGGTACCAATGTAGAGGCAAGATGCAAGATGGCAGACGCCTCCTGTATGGCAGGTATGTCCTTTAATAACGCCTTCTTGGGGGTATGTCATTCCATGGCCCATAAATTAGGTGCATACCATCACATTCCTCATGGTGTGGCAAATGCCCTCTTGATTACTCTGGTAATGGAATTTAACGCTTCGGAAGCACCGGCTAAGATGGGAACCTTCTCCCAGTACCAGTATCCTCATACACTGGCAAGATATGCGGAATGTGCACGCTTCTGCGGGGTAGAAGGAAAAGATGATGCCGATGTATTTAAAAAATTCCTTGTTAAGATTGAGGAACTGAAAAAAGCAGTGGGAATCAAGGCTACCATTAAGGATTATGGGGTAGATGAGAAATACTTCTTAGAGACTCTTGATGAAATGGTTGAAAATGCATTTGATGATCAGTGTACCGGTGCAAACCCAAGATATCCTCTGTTCAGTGAGATTAAGGAAATGTATTTAAAAGCTTACTATGGTAAATAAAATAAGATAGAGTAAGAAGGCCGTTCTGCAGTTGCAGGCGGTCTTTTTATTTTATATCAATAAAAACTGTTGACAAATGCATGTGTGTGCATATATAATGTAATCAAGGTGATAAATATGAATAATAATAATTTGATTTTAGAATGTACCAAAGAAATAGAAGAAAGCATTGATTTTGAATTTTTTAAGACTTTGTTTGATCCGGTACGATGTGATATTATGAAATACTTGGCTATAAACGGCACTAAGAATATCAAAGATATCTCTGATAATTTCACACAGCATCGTTCCGTTATTTCAAGACACTTGGATTTAATGTACAGATATGAGATAGTTAATAAGATTAAAAAGAATAGGAATGTTTTTTATGAATTGAACGATAAATATATTCTTGAAAAATTTGAATTAACAGCAAGTAATTTAAAAGAATTAATACAGCAATGAAATTTAAAAAGGCAAGATTGCCTTTTTAAAAATACTATAATGTGCATATGTGTGCACTAAAGTATCGTATTATCACCAAGTTAAATGAAAGAAAGGAGTAATTATGAACATACTATCCATTTTAGCAAGCCCACGAAATAAAGGCAATACAGCTATTTTATTGAAAGAATATTTAAAAGGTGCAGAGGATTTAAATCCTTCACCACAAGTAGAAACAATTTTTCTCCAATCAAAAAACATACAGTATTGTAGAGGTTGCAACGCCTGCCAGAAAAGCAGTAAAAGTCCGTGTGTAATAAAGGATGATATGCAGAATATTTATAAAAGTGTTGAAAAAGCTGATGTTTTAGTTTTTGCTACTCCCGTTTATGTTTTTAATATGTCTGGACAGTTAAAAACTTTTTTAGACCGGCTGCATGCAGTGGATTATAATACTTTATTAAATAAAAAAGTTGTATTGTTAACTACCTATGGAGATAGCAATGAACTCAATGCAGGGGTCCCCAATATTACTCAATCCATCGCTATGCTTTCCCAATATCTTGGGATGAAGTTTATACAAAACTTTAATGTGAGCACATATGAGGTAGAGGTTTCTAAAAATGAGCAATCTAAACAAACTGCCTATAGATTAGGGACAGAAATTATAAAATATTAATAGAGAGGTGTTTTAATATGGTAACAATTGTATTCGCGCATCCATGGCACGGAAGTTTTAATAAGGCTATACTGGATAAGATAATAAGTGTCTTAGTGAAAGAGAAAAAGGAATATCAGGTAATTGATTTAAATAAGGAGAACTTTAATCCTGTTATGACCGAAGAGGAGTTGGCTTTGTATTCAAGAGGACAACATAAGGACCCTTTGGTAACAAAATATCAAAGCATATTAAGAAAAACAGATGAAATTATTTTTTTATTTCCCCTTTGGTGGTACGATACACCTGCAATCCTTAAAGGTTTCATCGATAAAGTTATGTTGAAAAATTTCGCATATATAGAAACAAGTGCAGGATTAAAGGGGCAATTAACCAATATTAAATCTGCCAAAGTGATAACAACAGGCCAATCTCCTCGTTGGTATTTAAAGTTTTTTGCAGGTAATCTAATTCAGAAAACATTTATCAATACTACATTAAAAAGCGTAGGAATTAAAAATGCCAAGTGGATCTACTGCGGGGATGTTTCTAAAGGAGCTCAGGAGAAGCGGAAGAAATTTCTGCAAAAGTTGGAGAATTCAGTATTGAAATAAAAATATATATAGAAGAAAATTCATGGTGTTAAGATATATGTAAAGAAACAAGGCATGTAGAGATATGTGCCTTGTTTAAAATAGAGACAATAAAATATATTATAAAGCACATAAAATAAAGTTTAATGAAATATATTAAAAAAATTCCAATGGAAGATCAGGCCAGAACCAGGGAATGACTGTCATATGGTTTTCAAAGAATGAAAGAACCGAAATCAATAGGAGTGCCGATGGGATTGTCACTTCCATTGTCTGTTTTATTGATGTTTTTAAACGGAATCTGGTGTTATTTTCTCGATCCCTCCATGAAGCCATTCATGCCGCTTTTAATTCTGTCCTTTGTATTTCCGTTTCTTACGTGGACAGCTGGAAGATGGAGCTGGTATTTGATATTTTTAAGTGTACTAAATGCAGGCGGGGCGTGTGTGGATCTGCTGAACATGATCCTTGTAGCCGTTCAGATTCCTCGAAAGGGGATTATGGTATCAAACGGATATGCAGCTTTTTACAAAGGGGTATCATAGGGAAATCTAAATTTCATAAATTCATAAATAACGTAGAGAATGCGTCTTGATAAAGCAAATCATTGCTTTCAAGGCGCATTCTGTGTTATATGCTTATTTCACTTTTCCTTCTTTAAACAGCAGGATCATTTCATGTGTCAGGCTCAAATTGGTGAAATCATCGGGGATATCCTCTGGTGCCATCCAGACGGCTGTGGATAATTCTGTTTCATCTAAATGAATTTGTGGAGAACCCTCCAGTTCTGCCCAATATCCCACTAAAATGGAATCGCTGAAGCCCCATGGCTGGTTTTTGTAGTAACGGATATTTTTTACCCGGACCCCCACTTCCTCCATGACTTCCCGTTTTACCGTGTCTTCCAGCGTTTCACCAAACTCGGTGTAACCGGCGACCAGGGCATAACGGGTATATTCTCTGCCTGCATATTTGGTCAACAGAAGCTTTCCTTCATGTGTAATCCCAACGATGACAGCCGGGGAAATCTTAGGGTAAATTGTGTTGCCGCAGGTGGTGCAGACAACCGCCCGTTCTTTTTTGCTTTTCATCGTGGAAGAGCCGCAGCAGCCGCAGAACCGGTTGGAGGTATAGAAGCGGTGAAGCTGTTGGGCCGAAACCGCTGCAAAAGAGACCCACATGGGTTTTAATTCCCTGATGATGCCGGTCTTATATAATTTTAATGTGTCTGTTTCTTCCAGCCTGATACAGGACTCGTCCACCAGGTAGAAATCCATGTCATCAATGGAAAAGAGAAAGTCACTATGGGACATTGCTTCCTGGCCCATTGAGCCAAGGTCTTCAAACTGAGGAATCAGTTTTGTATTGTGTTTGCAAAGCATAAGACTTTCATCCAGAAAATATAGAAAATAACTGTCATTTCCTGGGGTCTTTACTTGAAATTCATTTCGGAATTCGTGTGGGAAAATATCCTGTATCATGAAAATACCTTCTTTTTGTTTTTATTTTTAATTTTATAGCATGGAACCTATTTTAAGTTTATAACTCTTTCCTGTCAAGCAAACCAGGGGAAAATGGCAAAAATAAAAGGAAGCCGACAGGGAATACGGCTTCCTCTATATTATTAGAGCTGTTTTTGAATGACTTTTCGTATCGGCAGACCAAGGATTACTGCCATGACCGTAAGAAGTATGTCTTTTGGTACAAATGCCACCATGGAGTAAGTGAATACGCCATATACGGACATATCTCCCGATAAGGCCGCCCATTGGAGGCCTCCGATCATTTCATTGATTATGGTGCCAAGAACAGGCAGTAAAAATAAAAGTAAGGTGTTCAGGGCTTTAATGGGGGTCTTTGGTTTCAACCCGCAGAAAAAAATCATGATTGGCCATGCCCATATGTAACCTCCGGTCAGACCGAAAATCGTTTGGATTCCACCTCGGAAATTTGCAAAAATGGGAAGACCGACGGCACCCAGAACGATATATACCACTGTTGCTAAAACACCAAGTCTCCATCCAAGAATGACTCCCACAAGAGCGACACCAAAAATCTGTATGGTAATCGGAACGCCTGTGGGCATGGGAATGGAGATCTGGGAGATTACAGCGAGCACGGCAGCAAACATTCCTGCAATGGCCAGATCTTTGGTATTGACCGGACGTTTGACTGCATTCTTTGGCTGGGCTTTTATGGATTGTGCATCTTTCATGGTTGTTTGCTCCTTTAACAAAGTCTAAAAATCTACTGGAATGTTATCATAGGCAATATTAAATGTCAACTTAAAATATATTAATGGTTTACATTTGGCTCCATAATATATAAAATATGATCACTCGCAAGTGTCACTTAGCAAAAATAATAAACAGAAGGAATAAAATTAAGCAAAGCCGCTTATTGACTTTATTAAATTAACTTGTTATAATTTTCTACAAGCAGTGACCAGGCAAAGGGGCCGGAACTTCAATGTTCTGGACCCTTTTTCGCCCTTTTTCAGAAACTTAATATAATTAAGTTATTACAACATAATATAACCCAAGGAGGAAAGAAAAATATGTCATACGTGGATGAAGTTTATGACAGAGTCGTAAAACAGAACCCGGGAGAAGCAGAATTTCATCAGGCCGTGAAAGAGGTGCTTGATTCCCTGAAACTGGTTATTGATGCCAATGAGGCACATTACCGTAGGATCGGGCTTTTAGAGCGCCTTGTAGAGCCGGAGAGAATCATCTCCTTCCGTGTGCCTTGGGTTGATGATCAGGGAAATGTCCAGGTGAACAAAGGGTATCGTGTACAGTTTAACAGTGCCATCGGGCCATACAAGGGAGGACTGCGTCTTCATCCATCCGTAAACCAGGGTATTTTAAAGTTCCTGGGCTTTGAACAGGTATTTAAAAATTCGTTGACCGGTCTTCCCATCGGCGGAGGCAAAGGCGGCTCAAATTTTGACCCTAAGGGAAAATCTGACCGTGAGGTTATGGCATTCTGCCAGAGTTTTATGACCGAGTTATCTAAATATATCGGTGCAGACCAGGATGTTCCGGCAGGTGATATCGGAGTAGGTGCCAGAGAGATCGGCTATCTGTATGGACAGTATAAGAGAATGACCGGCTTGTACGAAGGGGTCCTTACCGGAAAGGGACTTAATTACGGCGGCTCTCTGGTGCGCACCCAGGCCACCGGCTACGGACTGGTATACATTCTCGATGAGATGCTGAAAGCAAACGGAAAAGAACTGAAGGGGAAAAAGATTGTTATCTCCGGTTCCGGCAATGTTGCCATCTATGCGGCAGAGAAAGCACAGCAGCTTGGTGCAACCGTGGTTGCATTGAGTGATTCCTGCGGATATGTCCATGACGAGGCCGGAATTCAGCTTGATGCGGTCAAGGAGATCAAGGAAGTACGCAGAGGACGCATCAGGGAATATGCGGAAATCGTGAAAACCTCTGTTTACACCGAAGGAAAGGGAATCTGGACCATCCCTTGTGACATCGCTCTTCCCTGTGCGACTCAGAACGAATTGAACATTGAGGATGCCAAGGCTCTGAAAGCAAATGGATGCTTTGCCGTTGCAGAGGGAGCCAATATGCCTTCTACCAGAGAAGCCACGGATTACTTCCTGGAGAGCGGAATGCTCTTTATGCCGGGGAAGGCAGCCAATGCAGGCGGTGTGGCAACTTCTGCCCTTGAGATGTCCCAGAACAGCCAGAGACTTTCCTGGACCTTTGAAGAGGTGGATGCAAAGCTTCATGGGATCATGGGTAATATTTTCAAAAAAGCTTCCGATGCCGCAGAGCGTTACGGGGTAAGAGGAAACTATGTGGCAGGAGCAAACATCGCAGGCTTTGAAAAGGTTGTGGATGCCATGATTTCCCAGGGAATCGTATAATGGTGGCTGGATACAAAAATTTTACTGGCATTGTTACTGATTTTGGTATATAATAAGCGGTAAGACTTGAGGCGGAGTGTTCTTCGCCTTATTGTTTTCCTGAATTTTAACTTAGTATATCAGAAAGCAGGTGATGATTCTATGCACAAATTCCTGAGAACCATTGGTTTCAGCCTTTACCAGAAGGACCGGGACATAGAAAAACTGTTGGATCAGATCTGTGAAGATTTGTCCGGACTAAAGCGGATTCAGATCGACGAGGAATCCAATCTTTGTGAACTTCGAAAGGAAGTGGCACCAGGAATGGGGATCGCCATTTTCGGAGAGATGGACCGGGAAGGGAAATTTCGAAGAAGCTATTATTATCCTTATTTAAGAACCAGTGACGTGACATCGGATGTACCCTGCACCATACAGCGCCATACGGAGCGGGAAACCTATGCCGGTCTTTTGGATGAATATAAAGTGGGGATTTCCCTGATCTTTTATATAGACAATTCGTTTGAATGCAGGGAACGGCTGTTAGATCATCATTCTATGGACACAAAGGATGCATGTCTTTCCGGGCTGTCCATTAGCGGAAAGATCCTTCTTCCCATACAGAAATCAGATAAGCAGAGAGAGAAGGCCAGAGTGGCGGCAAAAGACCGCAACACCTTACTGGAAGCCGCGAAAAACGGTGATGAAGATGCCATGGAAACCCTGACCATCGAGGATATTGATTTATATTCCCAGGCCTCCAGAAGAGCCATGAAGGAAGATTTGTATTCCATTATTGATTCCTGTTTCATGCCATGCGGGGTGGAATGTGACCAGTATTCCATCATCGGAGAGATCATGAAGATCGACGAGAAAAAGAATTCGATCACAGGAGAAGAGGTATACGATTTCACCATAGAGTGCAGTGACTTGACCTTTCATGTGGGCATTGCAAAGAAGGATTTGGTAGGAACTCCAGAGGTCGGACGCAGATTTAAGGGGCAGATCTGGATGCAGGGAATCGTAAATTTTAAAGAGAAAGCGGAATAATGCAAGTTATCGCTTGACGAAAAGGACAATTGTGAATATAATAAATATTGCACTGTTTCCAGCATTTGCTGTCAGGCAGAGTCGTTTTTGGGATTCGCCCATATAATTTTGATATGTGTTTCTGTAGCTCAGTAGGATAGAGCGTCCGCCTCCTAAGCGGAAGGCCAGCGGTTCGAATCCGCTCAGGAACACCAGAAGTTTCGCCGAAAGCCATGGTTATCAGGTTTTCGGCTTTTTTTGTATTCTTTTAAAATTACAGTAGAAAACCGAACGCTGGATTTTTATGGGGAATAGTATAAACTAAAACCCTGTGAGAATTGATATTATGGGATATTATGTTACCGTTGACGGAGATGTGAAAATTTATGTGGAGGACTTAAACCCGGAATGCAAAGATACCATTTTGTTCCTTCACGGCTGGCCTGGAAGCCATAGGCTGTTTGAGTACCAGTTCGATGTACTTCCCGGGATGGGATTTCGCTGCATCGGAATTGATACCAGAGGATTTGGAGATTCGGATAAACCCTTTTACGGATACGATTATGACCGGCTGGCAGATGATGTCAGACAGGTGATCGAGGCACTGGGGCTTGACCATATTACATTAGCCGGACATTCCACCGGTGGTGCCATTGCCATACGCTACATGGCGAGACATCATGAATATGGAGTTTCCAGGCTGGCCCTGTTTGCCGCCGCCGCCCCCAGCCTGATCAAACGGCCCAATTTCCCTTACGGGATCGAGGAGCAAACCGTCCTGGATATTATTGACGGTACTTATGCGGACCGCCCCAATATGCTGAACGGTTTTGGCAATAGATTCTTTTTTCAGCATATTACGGAGCCGTTTGCCCAGTGGTTCTTCCAGATCGGTCTTCAGGCTGCCGGCTGGGCGACTGCAGCCATAGCCAAGACCTGGGTCCGAGAAGTGCTGTTTCAGGATCTTGCGGAAATTACCGTACCGACCCTCATCATTCACGGGATTCACGATGAGGTGGTGCCCTTTGTACTCGGTCAGATCCAGCATCAGTATATTAAAAATTCTGTGTTGGAAGCCTTTGAGTTCAGCGGGCACGCCGCATTTTACGATCAGAAAGATGAGTTTAACAAAAAGCTGGCGGACTTTGCAAAGGGAGAAGGCGTCTCTTTTGATCCCTTTGTTTAAGATAAATTATCCAAGGAAACACAGTCTTCCGGACAGATGGAAAGCCAATGGCTGATGGTTTTAATGCCGTTTTTTTCATTTGCATGAGCAGGAAGGATGTGAAAGCTGTTATTTTCGATAAAACAGCGGTAATTTTTGGAAGGAATCAGTTCCATCAGCGCATCATACTCGGATTCCCGCCACATACGGCTGAACGGTTTTTCCATGGTGAACCGGTAAATGGTATCCTCCTGTTGAAATATTCTGAGCCTGCATCCGTATTCGGACTGTTTTTCCACCAGAACCGGCTGAATGGAAGGATCAAGGGCCAGAATCTCTTCCCGGCGGGGCTGACGGCCTTTTTTATTCAGCACAATATGGGCGCCCCCCGCAAATATTCCGCCTCCGCAAATTGGAAGCAGGGTATGGAAATGCCTGGAAGCCTCCCGGTAAGGCAGTGTGGTGACCAGAAAAAGAGGGGCAGTCTCTCTCCGGTCTTTGAGTGCCGAAAGAAATTCTGAATCCTCTGTTTCAAGATTATGAAAAGGAATTTTATCTGCTGTCAAAAAGTAAGCCTTCGGCTTATACGGAATCCGGAACATGGCGTACTGTCCGAAAATGTCTCCGGGCCTGTAATCATTGCGCCCGCCATAGGAAAGATATCCGCTGCAGATGGACTGATTGCATGTTGGAGCCGGGAGTTTATCTGTAAGCTGGCTCCAGCTTCCTTCGAGATACTCACTGGAGGCACAAAGTCTGAGCTTCCCGTCGCTTTCTACAAAGAGCCGGTTCAGGCATTGGCTCTTGTCTGCCGGTGTATAGGTCCATTCCTGGGAAAAAAGGGGATCAATGAACCGGAATTCCATCTCTTCCTCATGAGAATAGAGATAATTCATATCTGATACAGGTTCAATCCACAGGTAAATGTCGGAGGGAAGGGAGCGGCGGAGTTCCTTAATCATATCCAGCTTCTCCGGTAAGCCAATGACACCAACGGAAAAGGATATGTTTTCCTTTATTAATCTCTGGCAGCAGCTTAAGAATTTGCTCATCGCCATCAGCTCCGGATGATAAACAGCACAGATCCTGAGCTTTTCCCTGTATCCTCCTGCAGCATCAAATGCCTTTAAGCTTTTCGTGATGGAAAAGTTCAAGTAAGTATGGATCCCTACTGCTGCGATGTGATCCATGCAGCTGATTCGTGCCATGCCTGTCCAGTAATATGGCTTGGGAAGTGCCTTTTCGTTGGGAAGAACCAAAAGTGCTTCTGTACCCCATTCCGGAGTCTGGTTGATAAAATGCTCCAAAAACCGTTCAAACCTTGCCTGGTCCTCTTCCAGTCCCGTTTCGGATACATCTGAACCATGATAAAGAATAGTCTTAATATCCATCAGTCTCGTGGCCTCCTTGCCGTTTAAATCCAGCAGGAAATAAAAAGGAACAATTTGTGGTACTCATATTTCTATTTTGTGGATAACAGTGCATAACTTTAAAAACTCCTTGTCTTACGGTAAAAGTGTAAAAATATGTATCGAAAACGGAAAAGATCCACGTTCTTTTGAACCTGAATTCTAGCAATAGTCTTATTAATTACCATTCAATAAAATTATGATAGCATATCAAAGAAGGGATTCCTAGTTGTAAATATAAACAAATGTGACAAATTTCGTTTATAAAAGACAAAGAAATGAGATTTATTACCCTTTTTTCGTTGAATGAAACAATAGGACTTGCTGCTACGGAAGGTGTTTATTGACCTAAATTATGCCGGCAGTTCACAAATGACTGGAAATGGGTTATAATAAACCAATGACCTACCATTATTTACAACGCTTAAAGGAAATAGAAAGAGGAGGATTCCATATGACGGGTAAAAAAATGATTTTAACGGTTCTAGCGGCGGCTCTCGCAGCAGGGCTTTTCTCTATGCCGGCCATGGCGGCTTCCAGAAAAAAAATCACGGAAGTAAAGATGACGGTCTCGGCACAGATCATGCCGGGAGATTCCATTTCTGAGCAGCAGGTGGAGGTTACGGCAGAGAACAGCAGGGTTTACGTGGGGGACTGTGAGTTTATTAATGACGGTTTTCAGTGGTTTGAAGGCGATGTTCCGAGAATGGAAATAAAGCTATATGCGGAAGATGGATATTATTTTGCCACGGATGAGAAGGGCATTTTAGTCAGCGGCGGAACATATATCAAGCAGAAACGGGCGGATTTAAGCCGGACGCTTACCGTAACGGTGGATTTGCCTAAGGTAGGTGAATATACCCAGTCCGTTCAGCAGGCGGGCTGGGGAGATGGAAATCTGGCAGCTGGTCAATGAACGCAATGAGGCGGTAAAGGGCGACTGGGTAGAATCCTCGGCCAAATACATGGATGGGGATTCGGCGGAGAAAAACCGGGAAGCAAATCAAATTTTTTAAAATTATACAGGAAAATCTGCGGACTGCCTGAGCTTGCAGTCCGTCTTTTTGGGCAAGAGTGAACTGGTGTTCCTCTGAAAAATACTTGTAGGATGAAACATTCTATCATATAATAGCACGAAGGAGCACTTGGAAATGGCAGAAAAAGTGACAGGAAAATTTTATAAACGGATATTTTTAGCTGGAATCCTTATTCTGGCACTGTTTTTAACAGGCTGCTCAGGAATTGCCCCATCAAGCGGCAGGGCTGAGAACGCAGCGGCGAAAACGGAGTCAGGGACGGATTTAAACGTACATTTTATTGATGTGGGCCAGGGAGACAGTACGCTGATCGAAAAGGACGGACGTTACATGCTGATTGATGCCGGAGAGCGGGATCAGGGTCCGGTGGTGGTCTCCTACTTAAAGGAACAGGGCGTGAAGACGCTTGACTATGTGATTGGGACCCATCCCCATTCGGATCATATTGGGGGGCTTGAAGCGGTCATACGGGCGTTTGATGTTGGTACAATCATTATGCCAGAGAAAGCCCACACCACAAAACTTTATGAACGTCTTCTCGATACCATCGAAGAAAAGAATTTAAAGATCACCCTTCCCAAACCGGGGACGACTTATGATCTTGGGTCCGCATCGTTTCAGATCCTTGCGCCCAACCGGGATTACGGAGATGAACTGAATAACTGGTCCGTAGGAATCCGGGTCGATTACGGAAACAACAGCTTTCTTTTATGCGGAGATGCAGAAAAAGAAGCGGAAGAGGATATGGTTGCAAACGGACTATCCTTAAAAGCCGATGTTTTAAAAGTTTCCCACCACGGCAGTTCCACTTCTTCCTCCCAGGCTTTTATTGACCGGGCAGACCCGGAATACGCAGTGATATCCTGCGGGAAAAATAACGATTACGGGCATCCTCATAAGGAGACCCTGGAACTGTTTCAGAAAAAGCATATCAAAGTTTTGCGTACCGATCAACTGGGGACCATCGTGGCGGTAAGCGATGGAACGAAGGTCACCTTTCCGGGTGTCGGTGATAGGATGGAACCAAAGGCAGCAGAAGGTTCAGAAGCGTCCGGCGTTTCAACCGAAGCTCCGGACAGCCAGTCCACCCGCCGGGAATACGTGGTGAATACCAAAACAAAGAAGTTCCACCTGCCGGATTGCAGTTCTGCAGATTCCATAAAAGAAATGAACCGCAGCTCCATAATTGGGACCAGAGAGGAACTGATCGGGATGGGATATGAGCCTTGCAAAATCTGCAAGCCGTAGGACCTGCAAATGAAAGGAGAAAGCCATGAGATATATTATAGACCGCATCAGCGGGGAAATCGCTGTTTGTGAGGACGAAAACGGGGACAGCGTAAAGCTGAAAGCGTCGGAACTTCCCAAAGGGGCGAAAGAAGGTGACCTCATTTTTAAGGACAGCGGCGTATGGTGCATAGATGAAAAAGGGAGCAGAGAGCGCAGACGGGTCATGGCGGATAAGCTGAACAGACTGTTAGAATAAAGGATTTAAACTATGAATAATTATATTGTACTGGATCTGGAATGGAACCAGAGTGCGGGGGGAAAGGAAGATACGGTTGAGCATTTTCCCTTTGAGATCATCGAGATTGGAGCCGTAAAGCTTGATGAATCCCTCCAGGAAGTGGGGGAATTCCGAAGGCTGATAAAGCCCAAAGTTTATACAGAGCTTCATGAAAAGATTCTGGAAGTGACCCATATGGATGAAGTGCTTCTGTTAAAGGAAGGAACAGACTTTAAAGTAGCGTTTCAGGAGTTTCTGCAATGGTGCGGGAAGGACGCCGTCTACTGCACCTGGGGGTCCATGGATCTTACGGAGCTGCAGAGAAACTGTTCCTATTATGGAATACCAAATCCATTTCCAAAGCCCCTCCTTTACTATGACCTGCAAAAACTCTACAGTCTGCTCTATGGAGACGGCAAGGACCGTCTGTCACTGGATCTTGCGGTGTTTGAGATGGGGATCATGGAGGAAAGGCCTTTTCACCGGGCCTTGGATGATGCCCATTACACCGGGCGGATCATGCACAAGATGGATTTTGAAAAGGTGAAGGAATACTGGTCTACAGACTATTACCGTCTCCCGGAAAACCGGGAGGAAGAGGTATATCTGGTATTTCCGGAGTATTCCAAATATATATCCAGACCCTTTGCCACCAAACAGGACGCCATCGGGGATAAGACCGTAACGGATTTGATCTGCTGTAAGTGCAACCGGATGCTCAGAAAGAAGATCCGGTGGTTTTCTGTCAATCAGAAGTTTTATACGGCCCTGGGATGCTGTCCGGTCCATGGTAATGTTAAGGGAAAGATCCGGCTTAGAAGAAGTGATGAAGGACAGGTGTATGTGGTCAAAACCATGAAACTGGTGGGCGAAGAAGAGATCGGTGAGATATTTAAGAAAAAGGAAGAAGCTAAGAAAAAGCGGGTAGAGAAAACAAAAGTCCGAAAACAGAATAAGAAGAAGGGGGCACAGCCCCTTTCTTAAATTTCGCTTTCCTTCATACGGTAGCCTACGCCGATTTCCGTAAAAATATATTTTGGCTCCGCCGGGTTTGCTTCGATTTTTCGGCGGATATGAGCCATGTTGACCCGCAGGATCTGGTTGTTGTTATCTGCATAAGGTCCCCAGATGTGGCTTATGATATAGTCATAGGTCAAAACCTTTCCTGAGTTTTCTGCCAGCAAAGATACCAGCTTGTACTCGATCTGGGTCAGATGGATCTTGTGATCATTGAGGGTAACGAGCCGTTTTGCAAAGTCGATCAGCAGTCCTTCGCTCCGGTACGGAGTCTGAACCACACTTCCGTCAATGGCTTTGACGGTCGGTTTTCCATGGCGCAGCGCGGTGCGGATTCGGGCTAAAAGCTCGCTGGTGCCAAAAGGCTTTGTAATATAATCGTCAGCGCCGAAATCCAGTGCTGCTACTTTTTCCTGCTCCTGAGTTCTGGCTGAGATGACGATGATAGGAATAGTCGTCCAGCTGCGGACACTTTTTATAATGTCAATTCCATCCAGATCCGGGAGTCCCAGGTCCAGAAGAATCACATCCGGGCAAAGGGAATTGATCAAAGCAAGTCCATCCCTTCCATTAAAGGCGGTATTCACTTTATAATCCTGCCTTTCTAATGCACTTTCTATAAAGTTGCATATATTCTTTTCATCCTCGATCATGACGATTGTAAATTTACTCATAAATATCCTCCCCTAATGGTAATGTAAACGTAAAAACAGCCCCGTGCTCTTTATTTGCTGCCATGATCTTTCCGTTATGGGCAGTCACTATGGTTTTACAGATAGATAAACCGATTCCCATCCCCTTGTGGGAATCATAGCTGCTGTTGGGCAAAGAAGTATAGCCGTCGAATAAAGTGGAAAGCCTTTCCGAAGAAAGTCCGATCCCCTGATCGCTGACCTCAAACCATGCATACCCGTCATGAATGGAGACTGCAAGGCTTATGGGTTCCGTGGAATTGGAGTGGTAGACCGCATTCTCCAGAAGGTTGATGATCACCTGCTCGATCAGGGTGGCATCCATGGGAACCATGACCAGTTCGTCGGGAATGGTTACATGTACGGTGGCGGCTGGCAGTCTTTTCCGGAAACGCTGCAGTGCTTCGGATACCACTTCTTCCAAAGGCTCCAGCTGCTTTGTCACATGAGCACCGGTATCCCGGATTCTTGTGACACTGAGTAAATTCTCCACCATGTTCAAAAGCCAGTTGGCATCTTCCTTAATATTGGAAATCAAATTGTTCTTTTCTTCCTTTGACATGCTGCTTTCATTATCCAGATATGCGCTGCTGGCACCGATGATGCCTGTAAGCGGAGTTCTCAAGTCATGGGAGATGGCCCTTAACAGATTGGCCCGCATGGTCTCCTTTTCGGCCTCCATAAGAAGCTTTTCCCGTTCACTGAGAATCCGGTTCTGCTGTTTTAGGTGTGTGGTGGTAGCGCTTGTTATGGTGGAAATCACAAGCAGGGTAATAAACGTAATGGAGTATCCAATCCCAGAAACTTTAAATTCCATATAAGGGTAGGTAAATATGTAGTTGACGCAGAGGATGCTGATAAAGGATGCCACCACCCCCGGTATGTAACCATTGGAAAACCGGGAGATCAGTACAACTGCCATAATATAAACCATACCCACGTTATTAGTAAGGCCGCCGAAAAACATGATCAGGTAGGAGATAATCGTGGCTGACAATAGAAACAATACGGTTGTCAGAACGTTATGCACCAGTTCTTTTTTCGTCGGTTTTCTAAATTTCACCATGTCCCTCCCCCTTGATCGCTTTAACGGAATTTCAACCGGCCGCCCCGGCGGCCTTTTCTTTTTGACGGAAACGAGCTGCGTCTCTGTTCTAAGATACTGTTGAATTCATCGACTGAAATACCCGAATCCTTAAGCCGTTTCATGCGTTGTTCCCTCCGAATGAGAAAATCTTCCTCATACCTGCGCTTTTTATACAGAAAGAAAGACACAAGACAGCCGATCAGAGCAAGAACACCCACTCCGCCCAGAATGAGCCAGGCGGCCAGTGGAATCTTAAACGGACGAAGCGCTTTCTGCCGGTATTCGTCGGATACCCCGGCAGAGGTCTTACGGGATTCTCCGTCTGTTTCGGAGACTGGTCCTTTTTGTTCGTCCGCCTGGAATAACTCCTTGTTGATTTCCAGGAATGTGCTTCCCACCACCCGGTCGTTGTAACGGTAATTAATCTTTGCAATGGCACCTTTTGGGTCATCTGCAGAGACATCATAGCTTAATTCGGCTTTTGCATCAGAAAAATCCGCTGTTTTGGGAAGTATGATGCGGCTGTCCGGGTCCAGTACCAGGGCTTCAGGATGTTGAATGGAAAGTCCGCTGAAGCTTAAATCGCTGGTGATGGAGCTGTAGGTTTTTTCATAGTCGGCTGCTTTTAAAGAGACAAAATTCTCGAATCCAAAATCCAGTAAGTTCTTTGTATCCGACCAGTACACCGGGGTAGAGCCTTTTAAAATGACGGCAATCAGTTTCATTCCGTTTTTTTCCGCACAGGTGACTAAGGTGTTCCCAGCCAGAGTGGTATAGCCTGTTTTCCCGCCGATTATGCCCGGATAATAATACGGACTGCTTTTTCTCATCATCTTATGTCCGGGAGAGATGGAAAGTCCCTCTTTGTTGATGGAATTAGGCGGAAGCTTGTAATACGTGGTAGAGTCTATTTCTTCAAACACCGGGTTGTTGAAGGCCGCTTTGGCGATCAGTGCCATGTCATAGGGGGAGGTATAATGCTCCGGGTCATTCAGGCCGCTTGGATTGGCAAAATGAGTATTGGTACAACCCAATTCCTTTGCTTTGGCATTCATCATATCCGCAAATGCCTCCCTGCTTCCGGCCACATGCTCTGCAAGGGCGTTGGCAGATTCATTGGCAGACTTTAACAGCAGGGCATAGAGACAGTCCCTGACGGACAGCTTGTCTCCTTCATTAATCCCCGCATTGCTGCTCCCTGATTCCACGTTAAACACGGCGTTGTGGGAAAACGTGACGGTATCCTCCAGATCACAGTTTTCAATCACCAGCAGGGCGGTCATGATCTTGGTAATACTGGCCGGATAATATTGGTTATGTATGTTCTGGCCCCAGAGAACGGTTCCGGTGTCCGCATCTATCACGATTGCTCCCTGTGCATTCACGGACAAACCAGACGGCCATTCAGCGGCCGCCCGGGCATTTCCTGCAGAGGAGGAGACAAAAAGAAGCAGACAAAGGAAAAATACAGTGGACCTTTTTATAAATTGAGTCATATAGGATAATCTCTCCATAAATTCAAAATCGGTTTCAAACAATTCTCCACTTTACAGTATAGGTTATTTAAGGTAACAAGTAAAGATTATTTGGGATTTTTCCCGTTTTTATGTATCAAAAACAGGCATACAGAGAGGATAATCAGAACAGAAAGGAAGAAGATAAGCCCGATCAAAAAGACCGTGTCACGGAAAAAACCTTCTGGAACGATGTTAATGAGCATGTCCGTGGAAGGGTCCAGCATCCATAAATCGTTTTTAAAAAACATTTGATGGAACAGGACAAAATATTTATAAAAATCCGTAGAGATGATTGTGGCGGTAACAGCCGACAACGCAAAAAAGAGTCCGCTCCCCACGCACACTGCTCTGGGAAACGTTCTCTTAAAGCTGGTCTTTAATAAAAACAGTAAAATCACACAGAGAGCCATGATCACCAGGCAGCCTCTCCGAATGGAAACTGCCCCTAAAAATAACCCCCGGACGTCCTCCATATGAGCGATTTCTCTGGCATTGAAAAATTCCCGTTTTACACCTCCCATGGTGGTGGGAACGTGCAGATCCGCTCTGTTTCCTTTTAAATATGCCATCATCTGGTCCGTAACCTCCAATAAGTCATCCATAGTCATGGAAACGGCCTCTGTGACGTTATATTTGGTGTATTCTGTTTCAAAATATCCTGGAATCCAGTAAACTGTGGCCTCCACAGATGTAAATAAAAGAACGATCATGAAACAGATGGAAAATATGATTCCAATGGTGTATTGCAAAAAACGGTTCATGGATTTTTCCCTTTCCTTAATTTTTTTTGGTTGCGGTCGGTAGGTTCCAGCAGAAACGGGTTGCCAGCACACGGATCAAAACTACAGAACAGGCACCGATGAGCATGGCGGCATTTCCGTTGATGTGTTCTAAAAGCCTGGCATAAAGAATGGCTCCCGCGATGGAAGCGCAGGCATAAATGTGTTTGCGGAGGACATAAGGGGTCTGACCAGCCATGATATCCCGTAAAATCCCCCCGCCCACACCTGTGATGACGCCTAAAAATATGATGAGAAAATGGTATTCCCCATAGCCGGAAAGGATAGCCGTATCAATTCCCACCACGGTAAAAGCACCAAGTCCCACCGCATCAAAGATGTTCATGACCTTTTCATAGGTTTCAATGGATCGGCCGGCCAGGATTCTCTGGTTCCGCCGAACGATAATAAATAGAATCATAACCGTGAAAAAGGCAAGTAATACATACAAAGGGTCCTGAAACATGGCAGGAGGGACATTGCCTATGATAATATCCCTTAACAGGCCGCCTCCTACCGCTGTAGTGACTCCCAGAACAACGACTCCAAGCAGATCCAGCTGTTTTTTTATGGCAACCATTGCCCCGGAAGAAGCAAAGGCTATGGTGCCGATGACTTCAATGATGAAAAACAAGGAAAATTCAGCTTTCATTAGTAACCTCCGGATTATTTCCATTTTGGAAATTAAGGAAAGTATATGATTTAGGAGAGTGTTTGTCAATCCCCTTAAATTTTATGGATTCCGCTGATCCCGACTGCCAGCTGGAGGATCATAAAAAGGATGAACCAAAAGGACGTAACGATAATCTTCCAATGGCCGTTTTTGTTTTTATTCTTCCTCCAGTACTCCTTGATTTCGTTTCGTTTTAAGTATAGCTCGATCCCTGCAGCCACAAAGAAACAACCATAAACGCCATAGAATAGAATGTCCTGCAGGGTTTCATTCAAGCCACCTGTCACATAGGCCCACAAATCACCGAAAATAAAGTTATTGATGATATGAATGACGATTGACCAGAGAATCGAATACTCCATAGCCACATAACCAAGGACAAGACCTGCCATGGCTGCAAAAACACCCTGAATCAGGTTTCCGTGTATGGCTCCGAACAGGAGGGCAGAACCTGATATGGCTGTGATTTTTCCAAACCGTTCCAGTCCCCTCATCACAAAGCCACGAAACACCAGTTCTTCTGCGATGGGGGCAATAAATGAAACGTACAAAAACATGGAAAACACGGTACTTGCGCTGGTTGCCGATTCGATTTCTTCCATCAGACTGAATCCGAACCTATTCAAAATGGATTCGGCTCCGTTGCCCACCACCAGGAAAAAGACCTGAAGTGCCATAAATACCGTGAGGATGGGAAAGAATTCAGCTCTTTTCATGGAACGGCTTTGATTAAATATCTTTTTTGAATATTCCTGTTTCCGAAAATAAATAAATAGAAAGAAAAGGCCGGCGGCAATGGAAAGAATCATTCCCCTTCCGCTGTTGATGCAATCTTCCAAAACGGCCTCCACCTGCTGTTCCATATCAGGACTGTTCCTGTAGAGAACTGCCACCCGGATCATTTGTATGAGGGCGTCCAGCATCACACATACGACCGTAATCAGTTCATAGAGCAGAACACCGGTTATAACTTTATTGACTTGTTTCTTCTTTTCGGATTGTTTCTTTTTTTCAAGTTGTTTCGTTAATTTTAATTCTTCGTTCATATCTACCACCCTTCTACCGCCGGACTGCGGTGTTTGATAGACCCAATATAGCATAGGAATCATTTCCTGGTGATTTTTTGTTGCGGATGGCAGTTATTTTGTTGTGAAGAGCACTTCCAGTACAAATATCCCGTTCTGATAGGAAGCATTCATTTGACCGTTATATTTTTCAACGGCTCGTCTTATATTCTCCAGTCCGAATCCATGCTCTTTTGGGTCCTTTTCCGTGAGGAAGGAGGTGCCTGATTTACGGACTTCATTTGAGGGGTTTTCAATGCGGATGTACTGCATGGCATGCTGGCGGACAAATGAAACATGGATCCATTTGTTCCGGTCATTTAAATCTTTTTGGGCTTCGATGGCATTGTCCATGGCGTTTGCAAAAATCGTACAGACATCCACCGGTTCCATATGGGAAAATTGGGGAATTCCCTCTACAGACAGGCGGATTCCGTTTGAAAGAGCATCCGGAGTTTTTTCGTTTAAGATGGCGTCGATCATGGGATCACCGGTATGAAAATGTTCTTCGGACTGGTTTACCAGCTCATTCATCTCTTTGATATAGAGCTGAGCCTCTTCATAATGTCCCTTTTCTAAAAGTGCGTACAGGCAGGCCATGTGATTTTTCATATCGTGGCGGATTCTCCGGGTTTGTTTTTGGGTTTCCTGATAAGCCTTAAAATGTTTTAGCTGTGCATTCAAATAATATTCATTCAAAGCGGCTTCCCGTTCAAAATAGGCATTCCGATTCCCCTGAATGGTGACTGCAACAACGGTATACAGAAGGATTCCTAAAATCACAATGGCACCTATGACAACCCCTCTGGCGATAGAAAGCGTAAAAGAAAATTCATCAATAAGACTCAACAGGAAGAAAAGGACCAGTAAAAGGAAACCGATTCCCCATAGTAAAAGGGTTTCCCATTGTGTCAGTTTCCGTTGATTAAAGGAATCAGAATACCTGCTTTTCCAGCGTCTGACTTTTACCGCAAATAGAATGCAGAAGAACCAAAACAGAATATCCATAGGAATCCAGAAGATGTCTTTGTTGTCCAGTACCTGATTCATAGAGCCTGTAAACAGATATACGATCATTATTGGAAGAAATAGAAGAGAGAGCATCATTCCGGAGATTGGAATGATAAAAAACATTCCCCGAATGCGTCGGGCCGGTCTTCCCTGCCAAAGAAATAGTATGGCAAATAAAAAGGGAAGCAGAGCAGTTGCCGGCTCCGAATGAAAGACAGCTCCCGCTATTGTTTCCGCAAGGAGAAAGCTCCCCCAGAAAAGCAGCAGCCCGCTTCTTGTCTGAGGGGCGTTGATGAGAAATACATATCGGGCGATTGCAGTCATGAGAATCAAAATCTCAAGTCCCCCGATCAATTGGTAAACGGTATCCATATGAGTGATCCCTCCACAGAAGTTAAGCAGGTTTCTATCAACGGTTTAAAAATTTCATCATCCGGTTCCGGAATTCTGCCGCATGTCTCCGGCTTAAGGGTACCTCCAGTCCGTCCGCCATGCGGATTTTTTTGGAATCAAAGCTGAGAATATGCTTTAAGTTCACCAAATAACTGCGGTGGGGCTTAAAAAACATGGATTCCGGCATCTTTTTTTCCAGCTCCTTCATCTTCATGCGGACGAGAATCCGTTGACTTACGGTGACCACATTTACGTAGACATTTTCGCTTTGAATGTACTGGATCTCACTCCAGCTTAATACCTGACTGCGGTCACCAAGATTGAAGCAGATTCGTTCCTCGGAAAGTCGTGATTTCTCCCAGTCACTTAATGCTTTCCATAATTTATCCCGCTTGACCGGCTTTGTAAGGAAGCGAAAGGCATCCACCTCATAACCATCAAAGGCCAGCTCGGTGTGGCTTGATAAAAATATCAGGAATAGATCCCGGTTCTCATTTCTAAGCTGCCTTGAAGTTTCCAGCCCGTCAATTCCCGGCATTTCAATGTCCATAAAAACAAGGTCAAAAGGATTGCTGATGGATTGGACCGCTCTAAGAAACTCCATTCCGTTTGAAAACAGTTTTATCTCCACAGAGAGTCTTCCAAAATATTCATATAAAAGATTTTTGATTTCTTCCTGAAACAAAATATTATCATCGCAAACTGCAATTTTCATAACGCTCCTTATCCATTTCTGGTATAACCTGATTTCTGTTTTTATATCCCATAAGTTTTATTATATCATTTCCTATAAGATGTAACCATAAAAAAAGCCAGTGAAACCCCGGCATAGAAAGCATGCGGTCGTTCCACCGGCTGTTTGATGTTTACTTACGGCGCAGCAGCAGCTTCACAAACTCGGATAGGAGAATGACGCTGAAGGTAAGCCCGAAGATTTTAAGCCACATGGCAAAGCCAAGAGGCACCGTTCCGAAAAATGCCCCCGCAAACTGAATGATCAGAATTTGCAGAAGGAAGGTAACAGATATGACCAAAAGCATGATCCGGTTCTGGAATAAATGCTTGAAGATGCTGGTTTTATGAAGCTCCCGGCAGTTAAAGGCATTGAAAAGCTGGAATAGGGCGAACAGGGTAAAGAGTACGGTCGTCATTTCCCTGTCGGTTGCACCTAAAAAGTTAAAGACATATTGGCATAGGAATATGACGGAGATATACATTCCTGTAAGTCCAATCCGAAGGAACATGGTCTTTGATATAATGCTGTCACTTCTTCCCGTAGGAGGACGATTCATCAAATCATCATAAATAGGTTCCAGACCAAGAGTGAGGGCAGGCGGCCCGTCCATAATGATATTGATCCATAACAGCTGGAGAGCCGTAAATGGTGCTTTTAATCCCAATAGAATAGAGGAAAATACAACAATCACGGAAGAAAGATTGACCGTAAGCTGGAACTGGATAAAACGTTTGAAATTCTCATAGATGCCCCGTCCCCAGGCAATGGCTTTTACTATGGTAGAGAAGGAATCGTCAAGGAGCACGATGTCACTGGCCTCTTTGGAAACTTCCGTACCGGAGATGCCCATGGCAATGCCCACATCTGCGTTCTTTATGGCAGGAGCGTCGTTGATTCCGTCACCGGTGACGGCAACCACGTTGTTCTGGGATTTTAACAGTTTTACCACCCGCATCTTAATGGAAGGGGTGCTCCGGGCAATGACGCTGATCCTGGGAAGGAGATCAAGAAGCGCTTGATCACTTAGCTCCTCAATTTCTCTGGCCTCCACTGCCATCCTTCCATCTTCAAGAATCTGAAGCTCATTGGCAATGGCGGTAGCCGTAATGATATTGTCGCCGGTCAGGATCTTTAAATCCACTCCGGCCATGCGGCAGTTTTTGACCGCTTCGTAAACATCGGAACGAAGAGGATCGGAAATGGCGACAAAACCGTCAAATACCATGTCCTTTTCCATGGCATTGTGATGAGCTTCCTCTTCATAGTCCCGCATTTCATGAAGTTCCTTATGGGCAAAGGCAATGACACGCATGGCTTTTTCCTGTGCTTTTACGATGAAGGTTTCAATCCTGGCGCGCTCCTCGTCAGAAAGGGCACACATGGAGAAAACGCACTCCGGACTTCCTTTTACATAGGAGATGATCTTTCCATCCACCTTGCTGATGGTGGTCATGTGCTTTAGCTCGGAAGAAAACGGGAACGCATGAAGCACTTCGTGGTCACAGCGTTCATCCTTATAAGTCTTTCCGCTTTTTTTGCAGGCATCGGATTGCTGGTAGAAGTTCAGCATGGCACATTCCGTCGGATTGCCGATAAAGGAACCATCCGGGGAAATGTCCGCTGTGGTGTTTAAACAGATGTTATGGATCAGCCAGTCTGAAGCAAGGTCTCTGGTCTTTTCCTTCCAGGAGCCGTCGTAGAATGCGGAGACCGTCATCTTGTTTTCTGTAAGAGTTCCTGTCTTATCGGAGCAGATCACATTGATACAGCCTACGGTTTCAGAGGCGATCATCTTTTTTACCAGAGCGTTCTGCCTGGATAGCTTGATGATATTGATGGATAGGGAGACTGCCACAATGGTGGGAAGTCCCTCCGGTACCGCGGCTACAATGAGGACGATGCTGGTAACAAATGCATCGAGAACGGTTTCCAGTGTAAGCCTGCCTTCCAAAGCAAAGGAGATCAGCTCTGAGGAAAAAACAATGGCAGCAGCAATAATACCCAGTAAGGTGATCGTTTTTCCCAGTCTTGCAAGCTTTTCCTGAAGAGGGGTGGAAGAGCGTTCCGCATTTGTAAGCTCTTTTGCAATGGTTCCGAATTCTGTGCTGTCACCAACTGCAGTTACCACCATCTTACCGTAACCGCCCGTGATGAAGTTGCCGGAATACACCATGTTGGCCCGTTCCGCTAACGGTGTCTTTTCATCCACAATGAGAAGATCCGCCTCTTTTTTTGCAGGCAGGCTCTCTCCGGTCAGTGCGGATTCATCTGCGGTCAGTCCGGAACTCTGTAAAAGCCGTCCATCGGCAGGAATCTTATCCCCGGTGGAAAGAAGAATGATGTCGCCGACAACGATTTCCCTCTGACTCAGCAAATGCGTTTGGCCGTCCCGGATCACCTTGATCATGGTATCATCGCTGATTTTAGATAAGGCTTCAAAGGCTTTGGCACTTTTGCCTTCCATGATGACGGTGATCAGTACAGACAGAAAGATGGCTGCAAAGATGCCCAGGCATTCTAAAAAGTCTGCCTCTGAGCCGGTGGTGGCGCGAATGATGTTGACCAGAAGCGCGATGACACCAGCCATGATGAGCATGAGAATCATGGGTTCTCTGGCAGCTTCCCCAATGCGCCGCATCAGCGACTCAGGTTTTTCCCTGGTCAGCGTATTGCTTCCGTATTTCTCCCGCTGTATTTCTACTTGTCCGCTTTTTAGTCCGTCTGCATCGTGGGTCTGCAGCCGGTTGAGTAAATCCCGTGTGTTTTCCTGAAATTCCTTCAATGCCATTCTCTCCTTAGATTATTTGTATATAACAAAAACTCATGCATAGGCAAGCGATGCATGAGTCAAAAAAATAGACCATGTATAGCCCACGCTATACATGAGTCTCGTTTATTAAGGCAAGCCAGACCGTAAATGGTCAGTATGTTGACTTGGCACGCAGAAATACTGCGCAAACTACTCCCTCAAGTGTTTTAGTATCATACCATAAGCAGATAATTTTTGTCAACTACGGAGTTGGGAATTTTGTGATTCATTTCCGGTAAGCAGTATTCCACAGCAATTGAGAAATATCTGGCCCAGGAGGGCAAGTTTATTACCGTGGAATTTGGAGAATTATCCGGCGGGAAAGGAAAGCAAAAGGGAACCCTTGCCAAGATGGCAAGGGGAGAAATGGTCCGTTTTATGGAAGAAAAGTACAGCGAACTCTTTTTCGGGCATAATAAATTGGTATTTCTTTGGCCGAACTAAAAAATCTATCCCATTTGCATTCTCTGTCACCCGTTGCTGCTATTTTTCGTTCGTTTAATCACCTTTAGTCTTGTAAATTCTTCCCTGTCCTTTTCCTCCAGAGAATTGGTGATGTTTCTGGTCAGCGTTTCATAACGGGGAATGGTGATGTTCTTCAGTGCATTGGCCCGTTTCTGGGTCCGTTTGATGCTGTTTGCCAGACGGTAAGCGGAGTTTTCCACCATGGAAAGCTTTAAGGTCAGTTCCTTTACCCGTTCAAACTTGTAGCGGGCCTCATCAAGAGATTCCTTTGTGCTGTAATAGGCATAAGTTAAGTTTAATGGCCGCTTTTCATGCTCCACCAAAGGAATCTCCGTCCCCATAATGCTTCTGGTCTTGATGCGCACCGAATCGTCCACAGGAACCGCCAGAGCGATGTCCTTTACATAATCAATGCCTAGTTCAATGTTCGCCTTTTGAAGGGCTTTATAAGCAGAAGTAAAGGTCTCATCAATTTCAGACTGGATGCCCTTGGCCTCATCAATTAGCTCCATCAGCTCTTTGATCAGAATGTTCCGCTTTTTATCCATTAACTCATAGCCCTGTCTGGCCAGAGCGAGAGAGTTTTTGGCAAGAATTAAATTTCCTTTCGTGGGAAATGTATTGGGATTCATGAATTTCCCTCCTATTCTTCCGAAGCGTCAGGGGTGGTTTCCTTGTAATACTGATCCAGGACTTTTGTATCAATACGGTCTAATTCGGCTCTTGGCAGTAGTCCTAACAGTTCCCAGCCAATGGTGAGCGTCTCTAGGATGTTGCGGTTTGTATGATTTCCCTGGCCCACGAACCGGTTTTCAAATTCTTTCCCGAATACCAGGTATTTCTTGTCAATGGGAGAAAGCTCATCTTCACCGATAACCGATGCCAGCGCTCTTGCATCGCCCACCTTTGCATAACAGGAAAACAGCTGGTTTGCCACGCCCTGATGATCGGCCCTGGTAAAGCCTTCTCCGATGCCATCCTTCATCAGACGGCTGAGAGAGGGGAGGACGTTGATGGGCGGGTAAACGGACTGGCCGTATAAACTGCGGTCCAGTACGATCTGACCCTCTGTGATATATCCCGTAAGGTCCGGTATGGGGTGGGTGATGTCATCGTTTGGCATGGTGAGGATGGGAATCTGTGTGACGGAACCATGCTGTTCTTTTACGATTCCCGCCCGTTCATAGATGGAGGCCAGTTCACTGTACAAATAGCCCGGATATCCTTTCCTGGAAGGGATTTCTCCTTTTGAAGAGGAAACCTCACGGAGAGCCTCCGCGTAAGCCGTCATATCTGTTAAAATTACAAGGATGTGCATTCCTTTTTCAAATGCTAAATATTCCGCCAGAGTAAGAGCCACCTTTGGTGTGATCAGACGCTCCACCACCGGGTCATTTGCCAGATTGATAAACATAGCAACGTGATCGGAAACTCCGCTTTCCTCAAAGGTCCTGCGGAAAAAGTCTGCCACATCGTATTTCACCCCCATTGCCGCAAACACCACGGCGAACTTTTCGCTGGAGTCCGCATCATCCCCTAAGGAAGCCTGCTGAACGATCTGAGCCGCCAGTTCATCATGAGGAAGACCGTTGCCGGAAAAGATTGGCAGTTTCTGTCCCCGGATCAGTGTCATAAGCCCGTCGATGGCTGAAATACCGGTACGGATATAATCTCTTGGATATTCTCTGGTTACAGGGTTTAAGGGCTTACCGTTAATGTCCAGCCGGATGTCGGAGCCAATATCTCCTAATCCGTCAATGGGGACTCCAATCCCGTTAAAGGTCCGGCCTAACATGTCTTCGGATACGGACAGCTCCATGGGGTGTCCGGTAAGGCGGGTGTGGACGTTTCGGAGTGCCAGTCCTTCGGTTCCTTCAAAGACCTGGATGATGGCTTTATCCTCGTAAACCTCAATGATTCTTCCCAGCTTTTTTTTCTTTCCTGCGACAGTCATTTCCACGATTTCGTCAAAGGAAGCATTCTGGACGCCTTCCAATACGACCAGCGGGCCGTTGATTGCACTTAAGCCTAAATATTCGATTGCCATTTTCTTCCTCCTTCCTAAGCGTTGCGTTCGATGACGGATTCATAAAAGGCATCAATCTGCTTTTTGTAGTCATCGAAAAGATCCAGCCGGTCATTGGGAACATCGTATTTTAGGGAAATGATCTTATCAAAAATAGGGTCCTCCTTTAATACGGACATGGGCATTCCCATGGATATTAGAGAACGGGATTTTTTGTATAAATAAAGAATCAGATCCATCATTAAGAACTGCTTTTCCATAGGAACGCAGGTATCTTCTTTATGGAACGCATTCTGCTGTAAAAATCCGACCCGGATCACCTTGGAAATTTCAAGGATCAGCTTCTGGTCGTCAGGAAGCATATCTCCGCCGATCAGCTTAACGATTTCCATAAGGCTGCTTTCCTGGGTCAGCAAAAATACCAGACGGTTCCTGTAATCCACAAATTTTTTATCCACGTAATCCACATACCAGGGAGCCAGATCAGTGAGATACTCCGAATAGCTGCTGAGCCAGTGGATGGCAGGGAAATGACGCTCATTGGCAAGGTTCCGGTCCAGACCCCAGAAGCAGCGGACGAAACGCTTGGTGTTCTGGGTCACCGGCTCGGAAAAGTCTCCGCCCTGAGGAGATACCGCACCGATGATGGTAACGGAACCTTCGGTCCCGTTTAAGTTCTGCATGATACCTGCCCGTTCATAAAAGGCGGACAGCCGGGAAGCCAGGTATGCCGGGAAGCCTTCTTCCGCAGGCATCTCCTCAAGACGTCCCGATAACTCTCTCAAAGCCTCTGCCCATCTGGAGGTGGAATCTGCCATGATGGCAACATGATATCCCATATCCCGGTAATATTCTGCCAGGGTAAGACCGGAATAGAGGCTGGCCTCTCTGGCAGCCACAGGCATGTTTGAGGTGTTGGCAATCAGAGTGGTCCGGTCCATTAAGGGATTGCCGGAACGGGGGTCGATCAGCTCTGTAAATTCCTCCAGAACCTGAGTCATCTCATTGCCGCGCTCCCCGCAGCCGATATAAATGATGATATCCGCATCAGACCACTTGGCGATCTGGTGCTGGGTCATGGTCTTTCCTGTTCCAAAACCGCCGGGGATACAGGCAGTGCCGCCTTTTGCCAGGGGAAACAGAGTATCAATGATTCTCTGGCCGGTGATCAAAGGCTTGGTGGCAGGATACCGTTTTAAGATAGGTCTGGGGACCCGGATGGGCCATTTCTGAGTCATGGTTACTTGTTTGGTGGTACCGTCTGAAAGCTTCAGAGTCAGAAGAGGCTGGCTGATGGTATAGGAGCCGTCAGAAACCACCTCTGCCACCTCACCTTCCATATCAGGAGGAATCATGACCTTATGGACGATAGCAGGTGTTTCCGGTACTTCGGCAATGATGGAGCCGGGCAGAAGGTGATCGCCCTTTTTCACCGTTATATGAGTGTCCCAAAGTTTTTGTGTATCAAGAGAATCTACCTGGATGCCGCGGTCAATATAGGCACCGCCGGTTTTTGCAATCTCCGACAGGGGACGTTCGATTCCGTCAAAGATGTTATTTAATATGCCGGGAGCCAGAGTGACGGATACGGGGAAGCCGGTAGAGGTTACCGTTTCCCCTGGTTTTAGGCCGCTGGTTTCCTCATAGACCTGTACGGTGGTGCGCCGGTCTGTCAGACCGATGACTTCCCCCACCAGGTGGTCCTTTCCAACGTAGACCATCTCATTCATCTGAAATCCCGTATCACCCTTTAAATAAATCACAGGGCCGTTGATGCCGAAGATTTTACCTGTATTACTCATTGGCCGTACCTCCCATTATATCTTTCACATCAAAGCGGAAATCACGTTTTGCTTCAGCAAGCTTTGTCTGAAACGAATGATCAATCAGAATATGTCTTGATGGGATAACGGCTCTGATCCCTCCAAAAAAAGAGTATTCACTTACCTGTATGTCTGCTTTCTGGGGCAGGGAAAGATCCAAAAGTTTCCCTTCATCGGCTGGGTCAATATAAACGGTAATAAATTCTTTGTCAGCCAGTTCTAAAGCCTTCTGTATCTGAGAGTTCAGCAGCTTGGTGTATTCAGGCGTCTTCATGTATTCGGTAAGCCGCTCTTTGAGTTCCTCAAACAGCTTTTCCTTGAGCTCATCCTGCTTTTTTCCATATTCCCTTTTGATATTGATCTGTTCCAGAGACAGCTTTTTGTTGATTTCCCGTTCGATCTGTTTCTGTTCCAATGCCACCTGCTGTTCGGCCCGCCGGTTTGCACTGTCCTGATGCTCTGCAAAGGTCTGCTCCAAAGCAGCCGTATATTCATCAAGCATCTTTGCACTGCGGGATCTGGCATCTTCCATGCAAAACTCCAGGAAATGCTGTAGTTTTTCCTCAGTTGTCAAGATGACCACCTCTTTCTTATAGTTTTAATCCGATAGCTTGGTTTACATAATCTGTGATAAAGCTGGGCTTGCGGCCGGTACCGTGGCGGTCAGGAATTTCTATGATGAGAGGAAGCTTTCGGTTCAGCTTCACATCGTCGATGATGTCCGGAAATTCTCTTCCGAACTTTTCTGTCAGGAGTATGATCCCGATCTCCTTATCGGCCAGGACTTTATCCAGTTCATTCTTAAGCTCATCCTTTTCATGAACGACAGCTCCTTCCACTCCGGCCAGCCTCATGCCGGCCCAGGTGTCTAAGTTGTCGCTGATTAAATACATTTTCATAATTATAGCTTTCCGAGGATCATGAAGGAGATGATCAGACCATAAAGACAAACACCTTCGGCAAGGCCTACGAAGATGAGTGATTTACCTAAAATGGAGCTGTCTTCACTGATGGCGCCAAGCGCTGCACTGGCGGCTGCGGATACGGCGATACCGCCGCCGATACAGGCCAGACCTGTGGATAAGGCCGCAGCGATATAACCCATGCCTGCGACGCTTCCGCTAACGCCGGCTGCAGTTTCTGCCGCAAAAGCCTGGCCATGGAACATCATCACGCTGGATACGATCATGGTGCCAAAGAATAACAGCACATTAATGGAAAGTGCGGTTTTATAGCGGCCCTTTGTTTTTTCTCCCAGGGCAAATACAAAAAGGGGAAGAACGATACTCAAGGTTAATGCGATTGCTAAAGTGATTTTTACTAACATGGACATAAGAAATACCTCCTGATATGTTTTTTTATAGTTTTTTTCCGTAGGGTTTGAATGCGCGGCCGGTTCCCCGGTAAAAACGGCTGAATAGTTCGTAGTATTCCAGACGAAGCACCTGAATCCCCACAATCAGTCCTTCCATGCCGCATACAAACAAGTTGCCCAAAACGACGACGAGCCAGTTTACGGTTCCGGTTTCGTGGCCGGACAGCATCAGTACCACCTCCATCATGGCCGCATGGCTCACTGCAAAAGCTCCCACACGGACAAAAGAAAGGGTATTGGAAAAATAGCTTAAAAGCACTTCAAACAGTTCAAAAAAGCCCTGAACCACAAACATGCCTTTTTCCTTCGGCATAATCCTGGCCTTACGTTCCACCAGGTTTGTGAGCGGCTCCTTAAAAAACATGATGAGCAGCGGAACCCCAAACATCAGGACCAGAAGAGTAGCGGCAGGAATGGGGTTGCCTGTCATATAGAGAACTATCGTAAGCACAAGTGAGGCGTAGAAGATAAAGCCTGCCAAACCGTTGGTATCAAAAAATGTTCGTTCCGGATCTCTGAACCGGAAGCTGTTTACCATATTTAGGATCATGGTCAGAAGAATGATGCCCATACCCAATGAAACTGCAACGATGAAAACTGTGTTCAACCGTCCGATAAAGGGAAGCTCGGTCATATGCTTCATGGGCCTGAGCCAGACCGCATGAATCACATCCTCAAAGCCAAAGATACTTCCAAACAGGAATCCGAAAATGGTTGAAAAGAAGCCGCAGCAGGATAGAATAGCAGCAAGACTGATCTTTTTATACCGGTAAAGAAGAAGTCCTCCGAATAAAAGACAAAGCCCCTGTCCCACATCCCCGAACATGAATCCGAAGAGGAAGGAGTAGGTCAGTCCGATCAGTATGGTAGGGTCAATCTCATTATAAGCAGGAAGTCCATACATTCGGATAAACATCTCAAATGGTTTGAAAATCCCTGGATTCAATAGCTTGGTAGGAGGGTTGCTCATGATGTTTTCCTGGTCATCCTCCACAATACAAAAGGTTTTTTCATCGTCTGAAATGTCTTTTTGAAACGCATCGGCATCCCGTTGGCTCATCCAGCCGCAGAGGATATAAAAGGTGTTCCGGCTCTGTTTTGTACAGGCAGCCAGTTTTCTCACATTAAAATTAGTGGAGAAGGTTTCCAGACGGTCTTTGGCAGCCAGTAAGTCCTCCCGTCTGGTTTCCAAAAGAACGGAAAGCTGTTTGCGGATGTCATTGATCTCTGTCTGGACGGCTTTCATGCTTTCCTCTAAGGACTGGCTGGCTTCGTAAGGTGTGCCCTTATATTCATCCGGAACGTCAATCCTCTCAAAATGCATGGATGCATAAATGGCATCAATCCGGTTTGAGATGGTTTCCGGCACGAAATAAACCAGCCAGACGTATTGTTCGTCCTCTTTGCATTTGTAGAGGACTGTATCAATGGTATCGTATACATAGTTCTCAAATTTCTCGTAATATTCATGAGTGATACGCCCAAAACGAAACTTGATATACTTAAAATGAAGGATGGAACTTAAATCATAATTAAGACCGGTAAATGGAAGAATCCGCTCCACAGACTCCTTTAATGAGTCACGTTTGGATACCAATTCCTCTTCCCTGGCCTTACGTTCTTCTGCTTCTTTCCCAATCTCCTCGATGATATCTGCCGCCTGAGCCACGGATAGCTTTTTCTGCGAAGTCTGAAAAATCTCTCCCGGAGGCAGCAGATCGACCAGCTCGAATGCGCGCTGGAGGATATCTTTGTACGGATTGGTTTCAACATATGGCCTTAAGTCCTGCACCGTTTTTAACTCAGAAAGAGCGTTTTCCAGATGGATTTCATATCTGGATAAATAGGTGTCAATCACCCGGTCAATATCCTCTTTTGGTCCGGTGATACTTAAGAATTTCATCTTTTCTATCACGGAAAAGTAACCCCCTTTACTGTTTTACCACATAGGAGATGATTTCATCCGGAGTCAAGCGGTACCGGATGCTCTCTATGAGGGTGATGACTTTTTGTATTTCCTCCTCTTTAAAATAAAGATAGGAATTCAGAGTGGCAATGGAATAGGGATTTTGCCGGCTGGCAGAACGGTAAATTTTATCAAGCACCTCCGCAGTGAGCCGTTCCAGATCCGGCATCTCAAACACCTCTATATTTGCTTTCCGGCCATAGAAGGTGGTTTTTAACGCCGCGTAGAATTCTTCCATGGTTCCGGCCTCCGCCATTTTCGTGATCTGTTCCTTATTCAGGTGGTAATAGGTGGGAATGAGAAGGGCATAAATGTCTGCCGGCTGTAAATGGTAATATTTCTTGGAGCGGTAGATCCACTGGATGTTTAACAGGTCCAGCTTGCTTCCGAAGCACCGGGTCAAAAGTTCCCTCTCTTCCTTTTTCAAGTATTTCCCCATTACCTTCCAAATGGTTTTAAAATATAGAAGATCCAAACGGACTTCATAGTCAAATAAAGCAGGCTCCATGGTATCGTCTAAACCAGAGAGCTGGCCGTAATAGACTGAACCTTCCAGGTTTGCTACAAATTCAGAAAGACTTTTAGAGGAAGTCAGCTTCATAAGATCCAGTTTGGAATGTTTCTTAAAAAAATCCTCAAAAATAGAAAGATCAATATCCGGCGGATTCTCCCCAATGGCATTTCGGAGACATTTCTTCAGAATATCGATTTCAAAGTGCATAAAATACAGATTTAAAAATTTACGCTGGTTTAAATTGGAAAAACGGTAGAGCTTGGCAAAATCCTGGTAAAGAGAAAGAACCAGCCTTTGTTCAATCGCACCCCGGTGAAGACCGCTTCCCTCCAGGTCTGAAAAAAGCCCCTCATAGGCACTTAGATGGCTTAAATAGTCCACGGCCTCAGAAACGGTTGATAAGCCGGACATTTCCCGGAACTGGTTTTCTGTGATCAGGTGGCTTTCCATGGCTCTTACCTTGGTTGTAATGCCGCTGTAAGACAGCAAGTCTCCCATAGGATCACTCCTTTATCATAGTTTGGAATAAATTCTCAACGTACCGGTGATGCTCCTTCTCATAATGGGCTTCCAATGCGGCCAGTACTCTCATAGAATCGTTTTTCTGCTTTTCCAGCTGATGATTCATCTTAATTTCCATTTCTTTACGCAGTGCTTCGATTTTTTTGTTGGTCTGAACCTCTAAATCATGATCAAATGCGGCAGTCCGTTCCTCCATTTCTTTTGCAAATGCCTTCTTTCGTTCGTTGGCATTATCCATAATGGAAGTTGCTGCCGATTCGATGTCAGAAATCTTTTCAATCACTTTATCCATACCGTAGCCTCCTTGTGAAATAAGTTTGTAAATTACCATATTATATTATAATGATACTATAATTTGAAAAAAATACCATAGTATTTTGGAAAAATTCACTAAATTTATAAATATTTAATCATGCTTATAGCTTACGCAGCCCAAGCAATTGTTATGCCTCATCAAAAAAAGCGAAGTCCAGAGGATATTTACTCTGGTGTCTTCGCTTTTTCGGTGGTTTATTGAGTTTTTTTCTCTGTAGTTTCTCCGGATTCTGTGGTTTTACCTGAATCAGACGGAGCTTCGGACTCTGTCAGATATTCCGTTGCAACGTAAGCTTCTTTTCCCTCAAATTTGATAACCGTCCATTTGTCATCGTATGTCTTAACAAAATCAACAACCGTGCCGGCTGCAAGACTTCCCAGTCTGGTGCCGTCGGTAGACGGTGTGGAACGGACGTTTAATTTGGACTTGGTGGTATAGATTTTAGATGCCTGTGTCTCCGGCTCTGTGGCATTTTCGGAAGTCCCCTCCGTGGTGGCTGCTTCTGTGGAGATCTGAGTGGAGGTTTCAGGCGCCCCCGTTTCTTTCTTGTCTCCATTTCCAGGCACCAGCTTTACAAAAATCAGCACAACTACAAGCACTCCTAAGAAAATCAGTGCCGGCTTTAAAAGACCGTTGATGTCAGGCGTGTTTTTTGGAGAGCGGCGTCTGCTGCGGCCTCTGGATGAACTTCTTTGAGGAGCACTGCGTCTGGCCGAACCACTCCTTGAAGCCATCGGAGCAGTCTTTGGCTGAGGGGAGCGCTGCCTGTTAGGAGCTGTATTGGAATTATTTTTATGAAGGGCGTTTGCAAAGGCTTGAACTTCCTGTGAGAGAAGCTGAAGGGCTTCCCTGGCATCATAGGGGCTGTCATTGCCTTCGTGAACTGCCTTATTGCCAATCATGCGGATTCTGTGATAGTGGTCTTTGGAAGCCTGGGAAATCAGGCGCCTTTCAAATAACTGGTCAATGCTGTCGGCCAGATCGCCTTCCACGATCAGTGCTTTTTCTCCCAGATAATGAATCATAAATTCCAGTGTCTGGCGGGCTTTGATCATAGACATGTTATACTGATTCTGATTCATGAGCATTTCTGTTTCCTTAAGACCCTGCTGGATTCTGATCCAGAAACGGTTATCTGTGGTTCCCATATATTTCCTCCTTTGCAATAACGGTTGTATTCAAATATACAGACATTATACCTTATTATTCTAAATTGTGCACCTGTTATTTTCCACTTTCCAGCCGTCAACCAAGGAAGGTGCCCACTTGCACCGGTCCCTTGAGTTATGATACAATCTACTTGCAAGATCAAACCACGTTTATGATTATAAGAAGAGAAACGATTTGGAGGAAGTAAATATGAGGTTACGTCACATACCAGGCTCGGAAGAAGAAATCGCCCGCAGCCCATATGTGGTCCAGAATCCGGAACAAAAAAAGGGTTGCTGGAAGGAAGTCTTTGGAAATGAGAATCCTATTGAAATAGAAGTCGGTATGGGAAAAGGCCGTTTTATCATGGAACTGGCCACCCTTCATCCGGAGATCAATTATGTGGGGATTGAACGGTATCCCAGCGTGCTTTTGCGCGGACTTCAAAAGAGAGCAGAGCTGGAGCTTGACAATATTTACTTTATGTGTGTGGATGCAAAAAAATTGTCTGAGATATTTGCACCTGGAGAGGTTCAGAAGATTTATTTAAACTTTTCCGATCCATGGCCCAAGGACCGTCATGCAAAACGCAGGCTCACATCAGAGGAATTTATGGCAGTTTACGACCAGATACTAAAACCCGATGGAACCGTGGAATTTAAAACGGATAATAAAGGGCTGTTTGACTATTCCCTGGAGGCGGTTCCAGGAGATGTATGGGAGATCAAAGCGTTTACTTATGACCTTCACCACAGTGAGATGGGAGAGGGGAATATTATGACAGAGTACGAAGAGAAGTTTTCTTCCAAGGGAAACCCGATCTATAAACTCATTGCAGGAAGAAAATAAGAATTTACCCTGCCGGTGCCGGGTTTTTATAACCAGGGCACCGGTTCTGCATATAATAAAGAAAAAGAAAACGCAGGTGCAGGATCATGGGCATGAAAGACAAGGTTACAAAAAAGCTTCTCCAGGCAACCAGTGACAAGACGGACTTAAATAAGAAACTGCTTTCCTGGAACAAATCTTTTGTGGAAGTGAACAAAACACTGGGTACAAATATTGATAAAAATAAGAAAAATAAATAAATACTTAAAAACGGTAAATTATTTATAAAAAAAGTGTTGACTTTTGTTGAAGACGGTTATATAATTACACACGTGCTTGAGACAAGGGCACAACAAAAAACAAAAGACAAGCGCCTTTAGCTCAGTTGGTAGAGCAGTAGACTCTTAATCTATTTGTCCGGGGTTCGAGCCCCCGAAGGCGCACTAAAAAAGTACTGTTTTTGACGACGGAGAGCGTTGGGGACGGTGCTTTTCCTTTGTCCGGATTTATCCGGGGAGAACTTATTATGGAGTGCAGGAAGCGGAAGCGGTTATAAGCTTTGGCTTTTTTTTTATTTCGTTTTTTATTCCTTCTTATTTAAATTAAAAATCGGAAGAATAATCCGGTTAAGAATAAATCATACTTACTTTATAAAACATGATGGAGATTGAAACCATAGGGAACCTAAAGGAAATCTTAACATCTGTTAATTTAAGTCTTTGAAACTCCATGCTCCGGGTATCTGTTTCTTTATAAATCCAAAATGTCATGCTCCCTTGATGTAAGATACCTTAACAATATTTTAGGTTATACGGTTCTGCATGTTGCTATTAAATAGGAAGAAAGTCCTATATAACCTAAAATTTTGCTAAGGGAGCATTTGTGAAAATTCCACGCAAATTCCCTGATGTTTCTTATAAGCCTGTCTTATTTTTCATGTATTTCCTTTAAAATACTTGGATATTAGTAAGTAATGACGGTGAAATTAAAAAATGAAAGAAAAACGTGGTTAAATTTCACAAATTATTCCGGGAAAAACCTACGTAATACCTAGAAAAATTAGCTGAATGAAAATCACTTTACATTTTTGTTACATTTAGCGTTAAAAAATGGATAATAAAATAAGATTTTATGGCAAAAAAATTGTTCCAAATGTTTAAACAATTGTAGACATTAATAAAATGTTATGAAACCTGCAAAAAGTTGACAATTTTCGTAGATGAAAGTATGATACACCATATACCTCATGAAATATTGTACATTGAAAAGTACAATCCAAACGGGTAATAGATTAAAGAGAAAGACTGTCTCTAAGAAAGGAAGTGAGCATTACGGAGGATTTAGCAGAGAAGTTAATGGAAGAACTGAACTGCGAAACGGTATTCACGATTCCAATATTCGGAGGGATTCAGATTTCGGAATCTGTTGTGGTAACATGGGTTATCATGGCGGTTCTGACCCTGCTTTCTATTTGCCTGGTAAGAAATTTAAAGGTTGAGAACCCTGGAAGGAAGCAGCAGGTATTGGAATTAGCCGTTGGGGGACTTTACGGGTTCTTTGAGGATCTCATTGGTAAGGAACAAAAACGTTATATCCCCTATTTGATTTCTGTGGCAATTTATGTCGGTGTGGCCAATTTGATTGGTTTGCTGGGTGTGAAACCGCCTACCAAAGATTTAAATGCCACCGCAGCGCTTGCTATTATGAGCATTCTGCTGATTGAATATGCAGGCTTTCATAAGAAAGGTCTAAAGGGCTTTATTAAGGGTTTTGCAGAGCCGGTGGCTATTATTGCACCGATCAACGTCCTGGAAGTATTTATTAAACCTTTGTCGCTTTGCATGCGATTGTTTGGTAATGTTTTAGGAGCGTTTGTAGTTATGGAGCTTATAAAGCTGGTTGCAGCGCCGATTGTACCGATTCCGTTTTCCTTATATTTTGATATTTTTGACGGATTGATTCAGGCGTATGTATTTGTGTTTCTGACTGCACTTTTCTTAAAAGAGTCAGTAGAGTAAAAACAGTTCAAATTAAAGGAGAGATTATTATGTTTACAGCAATTGGAGCAGGAATCGCAGTATTAACAGGTATTGGTGCGGGTGTAGGTATTGGTTTAGCAACAGCTAAGTCTGTAGATGCTATTGCAAGACAGCCAGAGGCAGAAGGCAAGATCAGCAAGGCTCTCTTATTAGGTTGTGCACTTGCAGAGGCAACTGCCATCTATGGTTTCGTTGTTTCCCTTCTTATCATCTTATTCCTTAAATAATGCCTTTGAACGGGATTATGTTGGAAAATTTAGAAAGAAAGGCAGGCGGTAAAGATGCTTAGACTGGATATAAACGTTGTGTTTAACATGATAAATCTTATTGTCCTGTATTTTTTGCTTAGGCACTTCCTGATTCAGCCGGTTATGGGTATTATCAATAAACGGCAGGCAATGATTGAGAACAGCATTTCAAATGCCAGGAATACTGAGGGGCAGGCGGCAGAGATCAAAAAGCAGTATGAAGAGAAACTGGCTGCCTCCTCAGAAGAAGGATTAAAGATTATCGAAGAAGCAAAGAACCAGGCAAAGGCTCAGTACGACCGTATTTTAAAGAATGCGGATGAAGAGGCTGGCCGGCTGATAGCAGAAGCGCAGAAAAAAGCAGAAGCTGATCAGGAAAAAGCTTTGCGTGAAGCTAAGACGCAGATCGCAGGCTTAGTGATTGCAGCAGCGGCCAAGGTAGTTAATCAGGAAGCGAGTGCGATGTCAAACAAGGCGCTTTACGATTCATTTTTAGCAGAAGCAGGTGATGCCCATGACGCAGGCAGCAATTAATTATGGACGGGTGCTTTATGAGATGTCCGTTCCAAAAACGGCCATTGAAGAAGCAGCTCTGGTGCTAAAGGTAGTGCCGGAGCTTAAACATGCTTTAAGCAGCCCAGTCATTGCAATAAGCAGCAAGCATCGGGTGATCGAACGGATATTTCCCCAGGAGATGATAACCTTTTTAAAGGTTTTGGTTGACCGCCGGGATATGGACCTTGCCGGTGATATATTTAAGGCTTGGCGTGCGCATGTATTAGAAGAAGAAGGGATATTGGAAGCTTCTTTGTACTACGTGACAAAGCCCGACGAGGAACAGTTACGGGAAATTAAGGCGATGCTTTGCAGAAAGTACGACAAAAAGGACGTAAGACTCTACTTGATCGAAGATGCCAGTTTAATCGGTGGATTCATTCTCCGTGTAGGTGATGTGGAAACGGACTGGAGCTTAAAGGGACGTCTGAAACAATTAGAACAAAAAATAATGCGGAGGTGAAAAGCTTGGCTTCCATCAATTCAGATGAAATTATTTCTATTTTAAGAAGTGAAATTGAAGATTATGAAACGCATGCCAGGGACCAGGAAGTGGGAACTGTCATCAGCGTAGGCGACGGCATTGCAACGGTTTATGGAATTGATCATGCAATGTACGGAGAAATCGTTGTATTTGATAATGGAATCAAAGGTATGGTCCAGGATATCAGAAGAGAAGATATCGGATGCATCCTGTTTGGTTCCGACCGAGAAGTAAAAGAAGGCTCCAAGGTTACAAGAACCAAGAAACGTGCCGGTATTCCGGTAGGCGATGGCTTCATTGGAAGAGTAGTGAACTCTCTTGGCGCCCCGATCGATGGTAAGAGCGATATCGTTTCCGACGATTACCGTCCGATTGAGAATGAGGCACCTGGAATCGTTGACCGTAAGAGCGTGTCCGTTCCTATGGAAACAGGAATCCTTGCGATCGACTCCATGTTCCCTATCGGACGCGGACAGAGAGAGCTGATCATCGGTGACCGTCAGACCGGTAAGACGTCTATCGCCACCGACACCATCTTAAACCAGAAGGGGAAAGATGTGATCTGTGTTTATGTTGCGATTGGACAGAAGGCTTCTACAGTTGCAAAACTGGTTAATACGCTGACTCATTACGGCGCCATGGACTATACCATTGTGGTATCCTCCTCTGCCAGTGAGCCTGCACCCCTTCAGTATATCGCCCCTTATTCCGGAACGGCTCTTGCAGAGTATTTCATGTATAAGGGAAAAGACGTACTGATTGTGTATGATGATTTATCCAAGCACGCAGTTGCTTACCGTTCTCTGTCACTGCTTTTAGAGCGTTCTCCCGGACGTGAGGCATATCCTGGTGATGTTTTCTATCTTCATTCCAGACTGCTTGAGCGTTCCAGCCGGTTAAAGGATGAGCTTGGAGGCGGTTCTATTACAGCCCTTCCAATCATTGAAACCCAGGCGGGAGACGTGGCGGCATATATTCCTACCAACGTTATTTCTATTACCGACGGACAGATTTTCCTGGAGAGTGATCTCTTTTTCTCCGGTATGAGACCGGCCGTAAACGTTGGTCTTTCCGTATCCCGTGTTGGTGGTGCGGCACAGACCAAAGCAATGAAAAAGGCAGCAGGCAGCATTCGTATTGATCTGGCACAGTGCCGTGAAATGGAAGTATTTACCCAGTTCAGTTCGGATCTTGATGCAGCAACCAAGGAGCAGATCCAATACGGAAGAGGACTTACGGAGCTGTTAAAACAGCCGTTATGTCATCCGTTGAGCCTTCATGCACAGGTCATCAGTCTGGTCGTAGCCAATAACCGCCTGTTACTGGATATTGAAGTTTCCAAGATCAAGGATTTCCAAAGAGAGCTTCTTGAATACTTTGACAATGCACATCCGGAAATCGGCAAAGAAATCGAAGAAACCAAAGCATTATCTGACGAGCTGAAACAGAAAATCCTTGATACAGCGGTTGATTATATAAAGAAACGGGTGTAAGATATGGCAAATGCGAGAGAGATACAAAGCAGAATAAACAGCATCAAAAGCACCATGAAAATTACCAATGCGATGTATACCATTTCCTCGTCAAAGCTTAAAAGGGCAAGGAAAGCCCTGACTGATACAGAGCCTTATTTTTATACGCTGCAGAGCACCATCGCAAGAATCATCAGACATACCCCTGATATTGATGATCCTTATCTGGATACCCGGCCGGAGATCAAGAAAGAAGACCGTAAGATCGGCTATATCGTGGTGACTGCTGATAAAGGACTTGCGGGTGCTTATAATCATAATGTATTTAAACTGGCCCAGGAGCAGATTGACAAGGGTGGTAATCCTATGCTGTTCGTAGTAGGAGAGTTGGGACAGCAGTATTTTACAAAAAAAGGTATCCCGGTGGAACAGGATTTCCGGTATACGGTACAAAAGCCTAATATGAGCCGGGCCAGAATCATACAAGAAAAGATCGTGGATTATTTTCTGTCTGGAAAACTTGATGAGGTGTATATGATTTACACCAGAATGGTCAATGCTATGAAGATGGAAGCGGAAGTAAAGCAGCTTCTTCCGATTCCAAAGCAGCAGATATCTCTGAATGTTCCGGTAAACGTGCATTTGGAGGAAATCACCATGAGTCCTTCTCCTGAAGCCGTGATCAATGCTATTGTGCCCAATTATATTGCAGGATTCATCTACGGCGGTCTGGTGGAATCCTATTCCAGCGAGCAGAATTCCAGAATGATGGCGATGCAGGCTGCGACAAATAGTGCTCAGGATATGCTTGATGAACTGGCCATTACCTACAACCGTGTCCGCCAGGCGGCCATTACTCAGGAAATCACTGAGGTAATCAGCGGGGCGAAAGCCCAGAAGAAAAAAAGGAAGAAAGCGTAGCTTCATCGTGTTTTCTATGAATTGAGAGAGGAGGAGTCCTCACGACTGTGAGTAACAGAATATGAATAAAGGTAAGATCGTTCAGGTCCTGGGACCTGTAGTAGATGTTGAGTTTTTAGAGGGCAGTGAGCTTCCTGCAATTAAAGACGCCCTTGAGGTGATCAATGAAGGAAAGCGCTGCGTAATGGAAGTTGCCCAGCATATGGGCAATGGTACCGTCCGTTGTATCATGCTGGCTTCCAGCGAAGGATTGAGCAGAGGTATGGAAGTAACTGCAACCGGAGAGGGTATTAAAGTTCCGGTTGGAGAGCAGACTCTGGGACGTCTCTTTAATGTACTTGGTGAGACCATTGATAACGGAGAGCAGTTATCCGGTGGTCCGGAATGGGTCATCCACAGAGACCCGCCGGCTTTTGAGGATCAGAGTCCGGTAGCTGAGATCCTGGAGACAGGAATTAAGGTTATTGATCTTTTGGCTCCTTATGCAAAAGGCGGAAAGGTAGGTCTGTTCGGAGGTGCTGGTGTTGGTAAGACGGTTCTGATTCAGGAGCTGATTCATAACATCGCAACCGAGCACGGCGGATATTCCATCTTTACCGGTGTTGGAGAGCGTTCCCGTGAGGGTAATGATCTTTGGACCGAGATGGGAGAATCTGGTGTTATTTCTAAGACCGCTTTGGTATTCGGTCAGATGAATGAGCCGCCGGGCGCACGTATGCGTGTAGCCGAAACAGGACTTACCATGGCAGAGTATTTCCGTGATGAAGAGCATAAAAACGTGCTTTTGTTCATTGATAATATTTTCCGTTTTACCCAGGCAGGATCAGAGGTTTCCGCTCTTCTTGGACGTATGCCTTCTGCGGTTGGTTATCAGCCAACGCTTGCTACGGAGATGGGAGAACTTCAGGAGAGAATCACTTCCACAAGAAATGGTTCCGTTACCTCGGTTCAGGCTGTATATGTACCGGCCGATGACTTGACAGACCCGGCTCCGGCAACAACCTTCGCACATCTGGATGCCACCACTGTTTTATCCAGAAAGATCGTGGAGCAGGGTATTTATCCGGCGGTTGATCCGTTGGAATCCAACTCCCGTATTCTGGAACCTGATGTGGTAGGGGAAGAGCATTATGAAGTTGCGCGTAAGGTACAGGAGCTGCTTCAGAAATACAAAGAGCTTCAGGATATCATTGCGATCCTGGGTATGGAAGAATTAGGCGATGACGATAAGACCACCGTATACCGGGCAAGAAAGATCCAGAAGTTCTTATCCCAGCCATTCTCTGTTGCAGAGAACTTTACCGGTGTTTCCGGTAAGTACGTTCCTCTTAAAGAGACGGTCCGCGGATTTAAGGCGATCGTAGACGGCGAGATGGACCAGTATCCGGAGGCTGCGTTCTTTAATGTAGGAACCATTGATGAGGTCATTGAAAAGGCCAGGAAATTAGAGGCTTAACTTGGAGGTGCTGCCTGTGAGTACGAAAACATTTTTCCTTCAGGTTCTTGCCAGCGATAAGGTGTTTTACAAAGGTTCCTGTCAGGAGCTGATCATTCCTCTGTTGGATGGGGAAAAGGCAGTTCTTCCCCAGCATGAAAACATGGTGATTGCCATTGCGATTGGGGAAATGCGTTTACTTGACGCAAACGGTCAATGGATCAGCGGTTTGGTGGGCAATGGATTTGCCCAGATTATCAATAACCGTGTTACCGTCATTGTAGATACCGCGGAACGTCCGGAGGACATTGATGAACGCCGGGCCGAAGAAGCCAGGGAAAGAGCGGAGGAACAGCTGAGACAGAGCAAGAGCCTTCAGGAGCATTCTCATTTTGAAGCATCTTTAGCCAGATCACTGGCAAGGCTGCGCACAAAGCAAAAAATGGGATCTGATAGGAAATAGAACAAAGATAAAAGATATCCCGCAGGAAACTGTGCAGGGGTATCTTTTTTTCTTTTTCCAGCCTTGGAAAGCAGTTATGTATTTTTTTAAAATAATTGGTATTATATGGTAAATGTAACGATTGACGATGTCTATAAACGGTGCTATAGTAGCCACTGAATAAATAACCCCTTTTAAAGAGGAGATAAGTGGAGGCAGAGTTGTGTATAGAAATCGAAAGATAAAAACCAAAGTGGTGGTTGTCTTTAGCGCCATAATTTTACTTAGTATTCTGGCGGTTATGGTAATGCTTGTGGGGATGATGGGGATATCGGGGAATCTACGGAAGCTCTATCAGGGGCCTTATGCGGCATCGGATAACATGTGGGTCATCCGCCGCAACCTTTTGGACAGCCAGATGGTGCTTTACCGGCTGGCAAGTGAAAAGAAATCGGATATTGCAAGTGCAGGAAACCAGGCAAAGTCTCTGATTGACAAGGACTCTGCAGATATGCAGACAGCGTTGGCTAATCTGGAAACTTTATTAAAAAAAGAGAATGAGAAACAGATACTGACTGAAATCAAAAGCGGGCTTGAGGAGTCCGATCAGATCCAGGCAGCAGTACTGAAGTTGGCGGCTCAGGGCAAATCAGATGAAGCCAGAACTATGATCAAGAATGTCTATGAACCAAAGTATGAGGATTTAAAAGGGAAGGTAATCAATCTGGCTCAGTCGGTGTCCAGTGATGCGGAAGGATTTGTAGATGAGGCAAATGGGACCAACCGGAATGCAGTGGTAATGGGAATTGGCGCAATGATCATAGGGGTTTTCGTCTGTGCGTTGATTGCAATGCGTTTTTCAAGATCCATTGTCAAACCGTTAGAAGAGCTTGACGTAGCGGCGAAGGAAATGTCTAAGGGTGATTTAAAAGCCTCCAGATACATTACCTATCAGTCAAAGGATGAGATTGGTTTTCTTGCGGACAGCTTGAGAAGCACTATGACCATTCTGGATTCTTATGTTACGGAGATTTCTTCCATTCTCCTGCGTCTGTCCAAAGGGGATTTAACGGTTCCAAGAGATCAGATTACGGATTTTATGGGAGATTTTTCAGAGATTAAAAGTTCCTTTGTTACAATATTGAAAAGTTTTAATAATACGCTTGGAGATATTCATCAGTCCAGCGTTCAGGTTGACATAAGCTCTGACCAGGTGTCGGATGCGGCACAGATGTTATCTCAGGGCTCCACAGAGCAGGCAATGGCTCTTGAGGAGCTGACTGGTGCCATTACAGACATTTCCTCCCAGATCCGGGAGAATGCAGAGAATGCCCAAAGTGCCAACGCTCTGACGGCTAAGGTGCAGAAGGAAGTGGAGGAAAGCAATCTTCATATGGTCACCATGAACTCCGCGATGAATGAGATCAATGAATCTTCCCAGGAGATTGGAAAGATCATTAAGACCATTGAAGATATTGCATTCCAGACCAACATCCTGGCTTTGAATGCGGCGGTTGAGGCAGCAAGAGCGGGAGAAGCGGGAAAAGGCTTTGCAGTTGTTGCAGATGAGGTGCGGAGCCTTGCCAGCAAGAGCGCAGAGGCCAGCAAGGATACGGCTGTTTTGATTGAAAATTCGGTAAAAGCAGTGGAAAACGGAATGGCCATTGCAGAGCAGACGTCTCATTCTCTTGATGTGGTAAAGAATACCACCGTTCAGGTAGTGGATACGGTAAATTTAATTGCAGATGCTTCCGAAAAGCAGGCAGAATCTGTAGAAAACATATCAGAACGGGTCAGCCAGATCTCCCAGGTGGTCCAGACCAATTCCGCAACCGCAGAGGAGAGTGCTGCAGCCAGCGAGGAACTCTCCGGCCAGGCGGCGTATCTGGAGCAGCTTGTGGAACGTTTCCATTTGTTCCAGGATAGTCAGAGCCATTCATAGACTGACGGCTGTAGAAAGAATGAAGCAACGTTTTGGGCTGAAATAACAAAATAATAAAAGTGGGTGGTGCAATAGGAAAATTCCTTTTGCACCACCCACTTTTCAATTATAGTGTATTGGTTTTTAACCCAATGCCACATCTAAAATCATCATGATCAGAAATCCGCTCATAACACCCAGAGTTCCTGCGTTGGAATGTTCCCCCAAATGTGCTTCGGGGATCAGTTCCTCCACCACCACATACATCATGGCTCCTGCAGCAAAGGATAAAAGCCAGGGCATGAGGGGAGTGATACTTCCTGCGATCAATACCGTCAGAATTCCAAAGATCGGTTCCACGATGCCGGACATACTGCCGCGGAAAAACGCTTTTCCTGTGGAGAGCCCTTCCTGTCTGAGAGGAAGGGATATGGCCGCACCCTCCGGAAAGTTCTGAATGCCGATTCCAATAGCAAGCGCCAGGGCGGAGGTGTAAAGTGCCGGATCACTGCCATGCTGGGCGGCGAGAGCAAATGCCAGGCCGACTGCCATCCCTTCCGGAATGTTATGGAGTGTGACTGCCATAACCAAAAGTGTGGTTCGTTTCCAGGTGGAAGAGATCCCTTCTGCTTCGTTGCCTTTTGGATTGCTTATATCCGGATGAAGATGAGGGAGCAGGGAGTCTAAAACAATAAGGAATAAAACACCGAGAATAAAACCTCCCGCAGCAGGAATCCATCCGATGCCTCCGGCTGCCTCTGCTTCTTCAATGGCTGGTATCAAAAGTGACCAGACAGAAGCTGCAATCATAACGCCGGCGGCAAAGCCCAGAAATATTCTCTGTACCGCCTGATTCACTTCCTTCCGAAAGAAGAATACTACAGATGCTCCGAGAGTGGTCATGAGAAATGTAAAGCCGGTACCTCCGGCAGCCCATAAAATAGGTGTCATAAAAATCCCTCCTTTATTTAAAACCATTCCTTTCAAAGAGCAGTTTTTCTTCTGCTTTTAATATATCATAAGAGTTCTTTTGACGCAATGAGATAAATTCCCTTTCCCTTTCCGACAAATTTATGCTAAAATAGACCTGATTTTACATAGGAAAGGAAATTGATTTATGAACATAAAGATAAAATGGAAAAGACGCTCCTTCTGCTCCTTTTTTTTAGCGGCAGCGGCAGCATCGTTCCTGTCCGGATGCACCAATACCGGCAGAGTTATGGGAAAAGAGATCGCTACAACTTCTGAGGCTACCCCTTCCCTGGGAAAAAAGGAACTTCAGCCAATCAGCCTGCTCTCTCCGGGGGGAGATTTGCTGCCCCGGCTGAAAGACGTGCCGGAACAGAAGGAGAACCCGATTCCGCAATACTTGAGAAACGGCGTGGAGCATCCGGTGGTGGCAAGCCTTCAGCAGCGGCTGATGGACCTGGGATTCATGGATAATGATGAGCCGACCCAGTATTTCGGGAACGTGACAGAGGCGGCGGTTAAGACGTACCAGCGTCAGAATGGGCTGGACCAGGACGGAATCGTAGGTGCTCAGACCCTGGAATCCATAATGTCTCCTTCCGCCAAATACTATGCGGTATCAAAGGGAGTGGCCGGAGATGATATTTTACGGATACAGACCCGTCTTTATGAGCTTGGCTACCTTGCCAATGCAGCACAGGTTTCCGGGAACTTCGGGGATGAGACGGAGGCAGCGGTCAAAAAGCTGCAGGAAGTCAACTCTTTAAATATTGATGGAAAAGTGGGACGTCAGACCATCAACCTGCTGTACAGCGAAGAGATCAAGCCGAACCTGATATCCTATGGAGAAAAAAGTGATGTTGTTTTAGTCAGCCAGCAGCGGTTGAAGGCCCTGGGATATCTGCTGTCGGAGCCGGATGGAGCATACGGCAACGATACGGTAACTGCAGTCAAGCAGTTCCAGGCCCGCAATGATCTTGTTGTGGACGGTTATTTAGGACCCTCCACCCGATTGGCCTTAACAAGCCCCGACGCTCAGCCAAACGGAATGACGCTGGGAGAGCAGGGAGATTCCGTAACGAAGGTCCAGCAGCTGTTGAATCAATACGGCTATCTGTCATCCTCGAATATCACCGGTTATTACGGGGAAGTGACGGAAAATGCCGTAAAAGCATTCCAGAGCAACAACGGTCTTTCCGCGGATGGATCTGTCGGACGGAATACGCTTAATAAGCTTACGGGAAGCGGAGTAAAGAGTGCCGGCTCTTCTGGAAAAACCGGAAAAGGAAGCAGTAAAAAAGGCGGTACCGTTAAGGGCGGCTCCGGGGTAGGCGGACTGTTATCCGTCGCAAGATCAAAGGTTGGGCGTCCTTATGTATGGGGGTCCAAAGGCCCCAATTCCTTTGACTGTTCCGGGTTTATATACTGGTCTTTAAATCAGGTGGGGGTAAGACAGAGTTACCTGACTTCCTCTGGTTGGAGAAATGTTGGTAAATATACAAAGATCAGCAGCTTTGGAAGCTTACAGGCAGGCGATATCATCGTGGTCAGCGGTCATGTGGGCATCGTAGCCGGAGGAGGAAAGGTCATTGATGCTTCCTCCAGTAACGGCAGAGTCGTGGAGCGTTCCTTGAGCAGCTGGTGGAGAAATAACTTTATCTGCGGCTGGAGAATCTTCGGTTAAGAAGCTGGAAAGCAGAATGGTAAGAGGGAGAGCAGGGACCCGGTGTGGGTTCCTGCTCTCCCTCTAATATTATCTCTGAATGGGGAAGGCCACGCTGGCCTTGAAGAGATCCCCGTCAATATACAGCATGAACTTGCCGCCCTGAAGCTCGGTCAGACTTTTGGCGATGGAAATGCCAAGACCGCTTCCCTCCGTGGTTCTGGCTACATCGCCCCGGACGAAACGTTCCGTCAGTTCATCCGCCCGTATATTTAACGGGTTTTGAGAAATATTCTTCATGGTGAATACCACCATATCATGTTCCTGTATGATGTCCACATATACCCGGCTGTGTTCCATGGCATATTTGAAGGCATTATTATACAGATTCTCAAGGACTCTCCATAAGTATCTGCCGTCCGCCTCAATAAAAAAGGATTCATCCGGTAAATCAGAGATCAGCTCCAGATGGCGGAGGGCAAATTTTTCTTCAAATTCTCCGTTGGTCTGGTGGATCAGCTCCACAAAATCAATGCTTGCAATTTCCAGCTTTAAATTCCCGGAGCTTGCCTTGGAAGCCTCTACCAGGTCTTCGGTCAGGGTCTTTAACCGGTGGGACTTCTGTTCCAGGACGTCCAGATAGCCTAAAATCTTAGGGTCTTTAATCCCCTCCCGTTTGATCAGGTCCACATAGTTGATGATGGAGGTCAGGGGGGTCTTGATGTCATGGGATACATTGGTGATCAGATCGGTTTTTAAACGTTCGCTCCGCACTTTTTCCTGAAGGGCCGCTTCTAAACCGGTGCTGATGTGGTTGATATTTTCCGCCAGTTCCCGTTCTTTTCCGCAGAAGGTCTCAGTGTTGATCTTATAGGTGGTATTTCCTTCGGAGATGTGCAGCAGGGCCTGGTTGATCTGATCCGTTTGCCATGCGTTTTGATACATCTTGTGAAAGACCCAGAGATCAAAACAAAGCAGCAGGGTCCCGATTGTCCCCATGAGTATCCGGGAGGCCAGATTGTTATAAGTAAACAATAGAACGCAGAAGACCGCGATCATCAAGGTGTTAAAGGCCAGAAACAGGATATAGGAAAATGCAATCCGGGTGGTGAACCGGTGATTTTTAAAATACAGGGCCAGGTTGTTCCGCCAGCGGTATAAAAGACTTGCCGTCCAAAGAGTTCCTGCCTTATAGCGTTTTAACAAGCACAATGCAAACATAAGCCCGGCCGCATAATAGATCAGGACCCGGAGGACCAGTTCTCCGTAAAACCATTGATCATAGGCGAGAAACAGGTGGATGATCTTGTTAAACAGCTTGTCTGCCAGAAACAGGGAAATCAAAGTGGCGCCTGCAAAAATAAGAAAGCAGATTTCTGCAGGAATCCGGTCAAACCGTTCCGGCGTGGCAGCCTTTGGCCCCTTTTCCCGGTATCCGGCCAGGGAGACTAAAACGTAGAGGGTAACTGCGCTGCCCAGAATTCCGGCTGCAAGGCTTACGATCCCTGCGATATAGAACAGCCTCATGCGGTTATAGGCAGCGTCTGCCTTGGCGTAAGCGTCGTTGTAGGGGTAGGAAGTATCCACAGCGATGGTCATGTGATAATTGCCGTTGTTATAGGGATTCATCTTTTCCAGCTGGGAGGAAACGTTTTTCGGAATGGTGGTCAAATTAGAATCTGCGTATAGAGATTCCCCGGTCACATAAAGATATTTCCCCATGGCCTTAAAGTCGTTTAAGTTTTTTCCTGTAACGTTGCGGTACAGCTTATAATCGTCTTTGGTATTCTGATAAAGGATCTCGAATTTTAAGTTGCTGGGATTTTGGATAAAGCGGTAATAAAAAGAGTAATAATTTCCCAGATGGCTTAAAACCTCATAGGAGAGCTGATCCATGGTAAGAAAGCTTTCTCCCGGTTCTGTGGCTTCAAAATCAGGTTCATAGGCCCGGTAATCCACCCGGACATCCGGATTATCCCTGTCGGAAGAGGGAGGGTGGCCTCCGCTGACCTTAAACTGCTCATTCAGATAATACCCCTGTGACTTGGCCCGGCGGACCATCTCATCTACCGTATATTCCTTCGTGGTTCCGGGACCGTCGGTAACCCGGACAATGGGCTTTGAATAATCAATGCGGCCATCGGTCTCAAATACTTCTTTATATTTAACATAGTTAAAGATCTCATCAATATCGGATTTCAGCTGGCGGGTGAATTCAGGTGTGTCCTCATAGGTTTCATGGGCGATCCAGTCGATCCCCTCCCCGTAGTGGACGTTGTTGTACATGATGGTAACGCCAACTACTACAAGAAAGGAGAAGAAGATATGCAAGAGGACCGCAAGTTCTTTTCTTTTCTTCATAATCACTCCTACTGCTTCTCGATCTTATAGCCGACGCCCCACACCACTTTCAAATACCGCGGCTCTCTGGGATTGATCTCAATTTTCTCCCTGATATGGCGGATGTGAACGGCTACAGTGTTATCTGCGCCGATGGCTTCCTCGTTCCAGATCTGTTCGTAAATCTCATCAATGGAAAATACTTTTCCTGCATTCTTCACCAGAAGCAGGAGAATGTTATATTCGATGGGGGTAAGTTTGATCAGTTCGCCGTCAATGGTCACTTCTTTATTATCGTCATTGATGGCAAGACCGCCGCATTTATAAATGGCCCCGGCAGGCTGCTGATTCATGTTGCCAAGCTGAGTGTAGCGGCGCAGCTGGGATTTGACTCTGGCAACCAGTTCCAGGGGATTAAAGGGCTTTGTGATATAATCATCAGCACCGATGTTAAGACCCAGAATCTTATCCGTGTCTTCGGATTTTGCAGAAAGAATAATGATGGGAATGCTGCTTGTCTCCCGGACCTTTAACGTGGTACGAATTCCGTCCAGACCGGGCATCATCACATCAAGGATCATTAAGTCGATCTCATTCTCTTCCATAAGTTCCAGGGCTTCAAAGCCGTCATATGCCTTTATAATATGGAACCCTTCTCCTGTTAAATATATGTCAATAGCTTCTACGATTTGTTTGTCATCATCACATACTAAGATATTCTGCATAAGAAAACCTCCTTTTCAATCATTATACAACGAAGATAATGAAAAAGCACTTTACTTTTTTCTAAAGAAATAAGAAAGCGGCCCCCCAGCTGTCATGTTTCACCATTTTTTCACATATGCTTTACCAATTCTGGTAAAAGGATGCTGTTATGAGAATATACGTGGTAAAACCCGGGGATAGTGTGGACTCCATTGCAAGTGCGGAAGGGATACCGGTGGAAACCCTGGTCTATGATAACCAGATCAATCCTCCTTACCGCCTGGCAATCGGCCAGGCGCTTTATATTGCAGAGGACAGTCCTCCTGAGGATACGATTCCTCTTTATGTATTTGGCTATGCGTATCCCTTTATTGATTCGGATAATCTGGATAATACGCTCCCGTTTTTGACGGATCTTTATGTATTTTCCTATGGATTTACGGAAAATGGAGATCTGGTTCCTCCTGCGATTGACGATGACTGGATGATTGAACGGGCTTTGGGGGTGGGCGTGCGTCCGATCCTGACCCTGACGCCCCTTGGTCCTGACGGGAAATTCAACAACAACCTGGTTTCGATCGTGGTACATAATCCTCAGGTCCAGCAGCGGCTGATCTGGAACCTGGGACTGACCATGCAGGAGAAGGGGTTTGGGGGCCTGGATATTGATTTTGAATATATTATGGCTGATGACCGGCTGGCCTATGCGGATTTTGTCACCAGAACCACCCAGATTATGAACCAGTTTGGCTATCAGGTAACTCTGGCTCTTGCACCGAAGACTTCCGCCGATCAGCCCGGTCTTTTATATGAAGGCGTGGATTACGGGCTTCTTGGGGCCGCAGCCAACCGGGTGCTCTTGATGACTTATGAGTGGGGATATACATAAGGACCTGTAAGCCGCAGGTATCAATGGCTTTTTGGGAGCTTTGGGTAAAACTTTAAGGTGAAATTGGCCGTATTCCCTGCCCCTTTTTTATTTCGTTCTGTTTTTAAATATTCTATATGGTCTAAAACATTTTTAAGCATAAAGTTTCGGATTCTTATATCTTTTATTTCCCTGTAAACGTCAATGAAAGAAACTGATGACGGAAATACGTCTTTCTTTGCCAGTTTTGTTGCGGCAATCCGGTTCCGTTCTTCTTTTAAGTGCTCCAGTTCCTTTTTCAACGCCTCTTTTTGTGCTTCCAAAGTGCTGCGCCTCTCATTAAAAATCGCCGGGGAGTATATGCCCTGCTCCAATAAATCATAGGCGGCATTGAGTTGTTTTTTGGTCTTTTCGTATTTATCATTTATGTTATGAATGGAATCTTCCAGAACAGTCCGTGTGGCGTTGCTTTCTTCTTCCATATCTTCCGGCCAGTTTAGTTCGTACCCCCCGAACCATTCCTTTAAGCCTGCGAGCACCTGCTCTTCAATCAGGTAAAGGGGGGATGATATGTTGCTGCATTTTTTGTTGGGGCAGCGAAGAACGGCATGGGGCAGCCGGGCATTGTTTGATTGTCTGGTGAGAAGTGTGCCGCACCTTGCACAGTAGATCAGTCCGGACAGCGGATTTTGCAGAGCGGTTTCCGGGTTTTTGGGAAGGGGCTTTCGGGCCTTGATCGTTTGCACAAGGTCAAATTTTTCTTCTTCTATGATAGCCGGAAAACGTCCCTTTACCCGTTCGCAGTCCTTATCCTTTGGTCTGGATTCCACGATTCTTCCGTCAATGATCTGTTTTTGGACTTTTCGCCGCTGCCACCGCTGGTATCCGCAGTATACCGGATTGCCCAGGATATCACTCACGGTGGAGGCGGACCAGGATTTCCCGCTTGGGGAGGGGATATTCAGTTCATTTAACCGGTCCCTGATCTGATAACAGCCGAAAAAAGCATGGGTATAAAGCTCATAAATACAGGAGACGATTTTTGCTTCTTCCGGGATGATTTCCAGGGTATATCCTTTCTCTTCCTTATGTTTTACTTTTTTGTACCCATAGGGAGCGGTTCCCGCAATGTACCAGCCATCCCGGAAAGCGGCGATGCGGCCTCTCTGGATTCTCCGGTTGATGGTCTTATATTCCCGGCGTGACATGAATAGGTTGAACTCAAAATATTCTTCGTCGAATTCATCGGCCGGATCGTAGGTCTTTAAGGGGGTGATGATCTTTGTGTTGCTGAATTTAAAGGCTTCTGCCACGGTTCCCTGGTCCTTGGTGTCGCCTCTGGCCAGACGTTCCACCTCCATGACAAGAACACCTTCCCACATGCCCTGCATGACTTCCAGCAGGGTTTGCTGCATTTTGGGGCGTGCGGAAATGGTTTCCCCGGATACCAGCTCTTTGTAAACGGCACCGATGGGAAGCTGCATTTTAGCCGCCAGTTCCTTAAGCAATTGTTCGTGGCGGGCCAGTGTTTCCCCCTCTCCCCGTGCTTCTGCTTCTTTATCTGCCCGGCTTTTACGCAAATACATGAGATATGACATGAGAGACTCCTTAAAATGTATATATAATCTTATGGCAGATCCCCGGTGAATAGTAGTGACTTAGGAAAGGTGTACAATCTTTATGGCATAGAATCTATGAAAAGGGGGCTGCAAAATGGAGCATAAACCGGTAAAGGAAATGAAACAACAGGACACGACCTTTATTTTCTATGAGGATTGCTGTAAAGACACCACAGAAGGGGAGATCCGGGCTATTTTAGATCAAATTTCAAAAGAGGTGTTGCCGGCAATGAGGGCTGAATGGGATGTATCAAAAAATGAAATATGAAAATCTTTGACAAAATATGGAAATACATGCTATGTTTATGGGAAGAAATTGGTTTTTTATTGAATTTTTAAATCAGGAGGATTTTTGCTTATATGGTTGGTACAAAAGTAGTAATCGTTGATGATTCCTCTTTCTCGATCGCCTATATCAAGGGAATTCTTGAAAAACATGGGCTTGAAGTCGTTGGGGAAGCAGGAACATTAGACAAAGTAAAAGAAGTGGTAAAAGAGAAAAACCCCCAGCTTGTAACCATGGATATGACATTGCCGGGAACGGATGGATTGGAATGTACACGGGCCATTCATGAAATCAATAAAGATATTAAAGTAATTGTTATCAGCTCCATGATGGATGACGAAATTGTGAAAGCCGCCAGGGCGAATAAGGTTTCGGCTTACGTGCAGAAACCCATTGATGAGGACAGCCTTGTGACTGCCATCAGCCGGGTGCTGGAATCGGATAAATTATATGAAGAGTTAATGGCTGAACACATGGGATCCTTTAAGGATGCCTTGATGGATGGGATTAACAAGATGACAAAAACACTGGTAAAATTTGAGGATAAATCTTCCTGTGATAAGGAATTTGAATCCAAAGGGCTGACCATTATTGTTGGAATCATCGGAAAGTTTTCCGGCCGGATGCTGATTGATCTGGATATGGATACGGCCGGCAGATTGACGGCAGCCATTTTGAAAAAGGAAGACAATTCAAACGATGAAGTGATCGCAGTGATGAGTGAGCTTACCAATATTATTTCCGGCAACGCCTGTTCCGTACTGAATAGGAAGAATCAGGCATTTGGACTGCGTGTGGCGCCTCCGACCATTATGCATGGTGAGAATGTCCACATAACCACTTCCGATTTTTACACCACTTCCGTCCATGCTGAAACAGTATACGGAGAGGTTCTTATTAACGTCGGATTTCAAAGGAGTGATGATCATTGGATGTAAAATACATAAATCCTTTTGTACAGGCATTTTTTTCTGTAATGCCCCAACTAGGTTTTAACGAGATAAAAAAAGACGGAATCAGTCTCAAAGAGGACAACCTGACCAATTCCGGTGTGGTCATGACGGTGGGTATCGTTGGAGAGGTTAAGGGGAATGTGGTATATTGTACGGATCTTGAAAACTCCAAAAAGATTGCGTCTGTGATGATGATGGGAGCGCCGGTGGAAGAATTTGATGAAATGGCACAGAGTGCAGTTTCCGAACTGGCCAATATGCTGACAGCCAATGCGGCTACATTTTTTTCTGAGATCGGAATCACCGTCGATATTTCAACTCCGACTCTGTTATACGGAAACAATATATCCATAAAAATGAGTTCCAGCCAGGTGCTTTGTGTTAAGATGTCCGCAGATGGAATCCCCTTTGAGGTGAATATTTCCGTTGACAATTAAGGGCTTTTATGACTTATGACCTGACGGTTCCTATACATATGGCCCCCCCATGGCGGTTGCGCCCATCAATATGGTGCGGAGAGTGGTGGAGTATGGTCTGACGGAAATTCCTAAGGAAAAGATAAGTCTTGGAATCCCAAACTATGGCTATGACTGGCCGCTTCCTTATGAGAGAGGGGTCACCCGTGCCACCACCATCAACAATCTGGAAGCCGTTCAGCTTGCCATTGAACATGGCGTGGAGATCCAGTTTGACGAGGTTGCCATGACCCCTTATTTCCGTTACTGGCAGTACGGGGTGCAGCATGAGGTTTGGTTTGAAGATGTCAGAAGCTATAAGGCAAAGTTTGATTTGATCAAGGAATTTGGACTGACCGGAGCCGGATACTGGCAGCTGATGCAGTTTTTCCGGGCCAACTGGTTATTGCTGGAACAGATGTTTGATATTAAAAAAGTAGGAGATTAAAAAAGCGTGCAGGGAGACGGGAAAAACCGGTGTCCTGCACGTTTTATTTTTTTAGGCAAAAACGAATAAAATAAAAATGTTATGAATATTTATTAATTTTAAGTTGACAAGGGAGAATCAGGGTGCTATTATACCAACAAAACTAGTATGTTAATGAGAATAAGATGGGAGCTTTAAATGAAAAAGATGGCAAACACAGCAAACAAAAAATCCAATATGGTTATGAGCATGGCAATGGTCATGTTTTTCATGTGCTGCGATTCTTTCCATTTTTTGAGCTCTCAGTCAGGTAAGTAAAAAGGTACATATTTTTGTACGGTTTTACCATAGACCAGAAACGGGAGCCTTCGGGAGTCCGTTTTTTTCTGTTTAAGGGAGGAATTAAAGTGATCGAACTTGAGAATATCTCTAAGGTTTTCGGAACCGGTGAGAGAAAAGTCCATGCCATTCAGGATGTATCCATCTCCATTGAGAAAGGGGAAATATTCGGCATCATCGGCTTTTCCGGAGCGGGAAAGTCCACACTGGTCCGATGCATCAACTTGCTGGAGGTACCGACAAGCGGCAAAGTAAAGGTAGATGATAAGGAACTTACCGCTCTGTCACCCAAAGAACTGAGAGCGGCAAGAAAAGGGATCGGAATGATTTTTCAGCATTTTAATCTGATGCCATCCCGAACGGTATTCGGAAATGTGGAATTTCCATTAAAGGGAAGCGGTATGAGCAAGACGGAAAAGGAGAAAAAGGTCCGGGAACTGTTACGGCTTGTGGATATCGGTGATAAAGAAAATGCCTATCCCAACCAGCTTTCCGGGGGACAGAAACAGAGAGTTGCCATTGCCAGAGCGCTGGCCAATGATCCCAAGGTGCTTCTGTGCGATGAGGCGACCAGTGCTCTGGACCCGCAGACCACCAAATCCATTCTGCAGCTTTTGAAAAAGCTGAATCAGCAGCTGGGTATCACCGTAGTGGTCATCACCCATGAAATGGCGGTCATCAAGGAGATTTGCGGACGTGTGGCTGTTATGGAAAAGGGAAGGCTTGTGGAGGAAGGAGAAGTGTTCTCCATTTTTGCAAATCCCAAAGAGTCAGTGACCCGGGATTTTATCCGGACCACCTCCAATTTACAGAAGATCGAGGGCCTTTTGGCAGAGGATTCTCCGGTAACCAGGCTGAAACCGGGAGAGATGATTGTCCGTCTGTCTTATGTACAGAAAAACGTTTCGGAACCGCTCATTTCCACCGTTTCAAGGACCTTTGGCATTGACTTAAACATCATATTTTCTGATATTGAGATCATTCAGGATGCACCCATCGGCGGCACGGTGGCCATTATGAGCGGAGAACGGGAGCAGATAACAAAGGCCATGGAATATCTGAAAGAAAAAAATGTAGGCGTGGAGGTGATTAAAGATGCTGGAATTGCTTCATAGTATAATACCAAATGTTATGGGAAAGCTTCCCACCTTTTATGAGGCCATTATTGATACGCTGATTATGGCGTTCTGGTCCGGTTCCATTTCCTTTCTTCTGGGTATGATTTTTGGTGTTACCATCACCGTGACCAGGCCCTCCGGGATTTTGGAGCATAAGGGAGTATTTCAGGTCCTTGATAAGGTGATTAATTTCTTCCGTTCCATTCCATTTATCATTCTTCTGACGGGTGTTATGCCGGTTTCCAGATTGATTATGGGAACGGCCATCGGTGTGGAGGGTGCCATTGTTCCGCTTGTATTTGGAACGGTCCCGTTTTTTGCCCGGCAGATCGAAAGTGCGCTGGCAGAGATTGACCGTGGATTGGTGGAAGCGGCTCTTTCCATGGGGAAAAGTCCTATGGAAATCATTTTCCGTGTTTACTTACGGGAAAGCATTGCCGGCATTGCCCGAAGCACCACCATTACTGCCATCAGCCTTCTTGGTCTGACGGCCATGGCTGGAGCGGTAGGTGCAGGAGGATTGGGGGATTATGCCATCCGTTACGGGCATGACCGGAATCAGACGGATGTGACATATGTAACCATTCTGGTGCTGGTTCTCATGGTAAGCATCATACAGATCATCGGGAATCAGATTGTAAAAAAGAACACTCATTGATAGGTTTAGGATTAAAGGAGGCAGGAAATGGAACTTCAGAAAAGAAAGATTATCATTGTAGGTGCAGGTCATGTTGGCTCCCATGCGGGATATGCTCTAATTTCCCAGGGGCTTTGTGAGGAAATCGTTTATATAGACATTGACAGGAAAAAGGCGGCGGCCCAGGCCATGGATTTATTTGATGCCACGGTCTATCTGCCGAAACGGTGTCTGGTCAGGGCAGGAGATTATACGGATGCCAAAGACGCGGATCTGCTTATCGTGGCAGCAGGACCTTTGCCGGATATGAGCAAGGGCCAGACCAGAATGGATACGTTAAGCCAGACCATTGCCATCATAAAGGACGTAGTGGAAAACATACGCACCTCTGGGTTTGAAGGAATCATATTAAATATTTCCAATCCTGCGGATGTGGTGACCCATTATATCCAGCACGCACTTGATTATCCGGTGAAAAAGATTCTTTCGACCAGCACCACCCTGGACAGCGCAAGACTTCGGAGAGCGATTTCAGAAGCCATTGGAGTGGATCAGAAGTCCATTCTGGCCTACGCGCTTGGGGAACACGGAGAGAGCCAGATGGCCGCGTGGTCCGCAGTAACCATCGGTGGAAAGCCCCTTTCCCAGCTTCAGAAGGAACAGCCGGAAACCTATGGGGCTCTTGATTTAAAAGCCATAGCAGCAGAAGGAAAGGCAGGAGGCTGGCATATTCTGGCTGGAAAAGGCTCTACGGAATTCGGCATCGGCGCAGCCATTGCGGAGGTCGTGCGTGCGTTGTTTGGGGATGAGAACCGGATTTTACCCGTATCAACACTTCTTACGGGTCAATATGGGGAAACGGATGTTTACGCGAGTGTTCCTTCGGTTTTAAACCGTCATGGTGTGGCGGAAGTGATCGAACTTGCATTAACAAAAGAAGAACTGGAAGAATTTCATAAGTCCTGTCAGACCATGAAAGAAAATTTTGAACTGGCACTTACTTTATAAGGAAAAACAATGGAGGAAACGATGATGAAAATAAAAAAACTGATTACGCTTGCTTTATCGGCAGCAGCATTGACCCTGGTACTGACCGCCTGCGGAGCACAGACCGGCAAAACGTCCGGTTCCGAAGGTTCAAAAGAAGAAAAAGCAGGAACGGAAACAACGGCAGCAGCCGAAGAAAAGACTGATCCGGTCACCGTGAAGCTTGGTGTGGTTGGAAGTATCTATGAAGATCTCTGGACGCCGGCAAAGGAGAAATTAAAGGGGGAAGGCATTAACCTTGAGATCGTGCAGTTCTCCGATTATGTGACTCCCAACAATGCACTGGCAAATGGAGAAATCGACTTAAACGCATTCCAGCACCGCATTTATTTAAAGAATGAAATTGAAAGCTACGGCTATCAGATTCAAAACATCGGCAATACCTTTATCATTCCTTTGAACCTGTATTCCACCAAAGTAAAGGATGTATCTGAAATTAAAGATGGCGATACCATTGCCATTCCCAATGACGTCACCAACGGCGGCCGCGCCCTGAAAGTTTTAGAGTCTGCAGGACTGATCAAAATAAAGAAAGAAGCAGGCTTTAACCCGACCGTGGGAGATATTGAGGAATACACCGTTAAAATCAAGATTGAGGAACTGGCTGCCAACACCATTCCTTCCACCCTGGCGGATGTGACGGCCGGTGTGGTCAATGGAAACTATGCTCTGGACTTTGGCTTAAAGACCGATGAGGCCGTATTTAAGGACACCAGCCTTGGAGAAGAAAATTACTGGAACTTGATTGCAGCACGCACCGGGGATCTTTCCGATCCGGAGAAGAAAGCAGTCTATGAAAAAGTCGTAAAAGCCTTCCAGTCACCGGAAACAGAAACCGTATTCAACGACACCTTTGGCGGCTATTTCATCAAAGCCGGCTGGGATGAGGATATGTTGAACAAATAATCATCAAAGGATCGTGAGGCAGTGATGGACCTTAACAGAGAAGCTCTGCGGGAGATCATCAAAGAAGATTCCCGCATCGTGTTTGAAACAATTGAACCCCGGTTTTTAAGTGATAATCTGGGGCGTTTAAAAGGCAGGGCAGATGTGCTGGTCTTCCCTGTCTCTCAAATAGAGGTCAGTGGGATTTTAAAGTACGCCCATGAAAACCGAATCCCTGTGACCCCAAGGGGAGCAGGTACCAATCTGGTGGGTTCCACGGTGCCGGAGGAAGGCGGGATCATTCTTGATTTATCCCGGATGAACCGGATTTTAGAACTGGACCGGGAGACATTTACCGCTACGGTGGAGCCGGGAGTGCTTCTAAAGGATTTTCAGGCCTTTGTGGAAGGGGAAGGGTTTTTCTATCCCCCTGATCCGGGTGAAAAGGAATCCACATTGGGAGGAAACATAAGCACCAATGCCGGGGGCATGAGGGCAGTCAAATACGGAGTGACCAGAGACTATGTGAGAGGGCTGGAGATCGTTCTGGCAGACGGTACGGTCTTGCAGGTTGGCAGCAAGAATGTAAAGGATGCAAGCGGTCTTTCCCTTAAAAACCTGATCATAGGTTCGGAAGGAACCCTTGCGGTCATCACAAAATGTATATTAAAGCTGATTCCAAAGCCTGAAGTGTCTTTCAGTGTTCTGGTTCCCTTTAAAAGCTTAAATGTGGGCATAAGAAATGTCCTTACCATTTTACAGGCCAATGTAAATCCCACGGCGGTGGAGTTCGTGGAGAGAAAGGTGGTCAGCCTTGGAGAGGAATTTATGGGAATCAAATATCCAAGGCCGGATGCAGGCTCCTACATTCTTCTCACCTTTGACGGAAGAAAGGAAGAGGTGGAAGCGTCGGCGGCTCAGGCAAGGAAACTGGTGATGGAACACGGAGCCATGGATTTTCTGCTTTTGGAGGATAAAAATTTATCCGATGGCATCTGGAAAGTGAGAGGGGCTCTTGTGAGGGCGGTGGAAGCCGTATCGGAACAGGAGCCTGTGGATATCGTAGTGCCGATCAACCAAAGCGATTCTTTCATTGACTACATCAATCAGCTGGAGCAGGATTCCAACATGCAGATGGTAAGCTTCGGCCACGCAGGAGACGGCAACGTACATCTCTGTGTGGTGCGGGGGGACCGGGATGAGGAAACCTGGCATAGGGAATTAAAGGAAAATATGAAGAAGATTTATGCGAAGGCTTATGCTCTGGGGGGACTTACCTCCGGGGAACATGGAATCGGAATAAGCAAACGTCCTTATTTCCTTCATGAGACACCAAAGGAAAATATAATGGTAATGAACCAGATCAAGAAGGCACTGGACCCCCAGGGCATCTTAAATAACGGCAAATCATATATCACAGCAAATCATACATAACAGGAGGCAAAGAAGATGCAGAAACTATCTGACCGGACGGCGGGCTTTACGGACTCGGTGATCCGCCGCATGACCCGGATCTCCGACCAGTACGGTGCGGTAAACCTATCTCAGGGATTCCCTGATTTTGATCCGCCAAAGGAAATCCTTGACCGTCTAAAAGAGGTGGCTTATCAGGATTTCCACCAGTATTCCATTACCTGGGGGGCCCAGAATTTCAGAGAGGCACTGGCGGCAAAGCAGTCCGGGCCTATGGGGCATGACATTGACCCCAACAGCGAAATTGTGGTGACCTGCGGAAGCACGGAAGCCATGATGGCAGCCATGATGACCGTGGCAAACCCTGGAGATAAGGTGATCGTGTTTTCTCCTTTTTATGAGAACTACGGGGCAGATGCCATTCTATCCGGAGCAGAGCCCATCTATGTGCCCCTTCATCCGCCTCTGTTCAAGTTCAACCCGGAGGAACTGGAAGCGGCTTTTGCCCAGAACCCCAAGGCACTGATCCTCTGCAACCCTTCCAATCCATGCGGCAAGGTGTTTACTCTGGAGGAACTGACTTATATAGCGGATCTGGCCAAAAAGTATGATGTATACGTGATTGCAGATGAGGTATATGAGCACATCGTCTATGCGCCTCACAAACACACCTATATTTCTTCTCTGCCCGGAATGTGGGAGAGGACCATTTCCTGCAGCTCCCTATCAAAGACCTACTCCATCACAGGCTGGCGGCTTGGCTATATCATCGCATCCCCTGAAATCGTTGATGTGGCAAGAAAGGTCCATGATTTTCTTACGGTTGGAGCCGCTGCACCCCTTCAGGAGGCCGTGATTCCCGGTCTTAAATTCGGACAGGAATATTATGACGAGCTGCTCTTAAAGTACACCAGGAAACGGGATTTATTCTTAAAGGGCCTTGATGACATCGGGCTTATCCATACGGTGCCGGAGGGTGCGTATTATGTAATGATAGATATCAGGGACTTCCATTATGAAAGTGATCTGGAATTCTGTGAGGTTCTGGCAAAAGAGGTAGGCGTGGGAGCGGTTCCCGGTTCCAGCTTCTTTAAGGAGCCGGTGAATCATTTGATCCGGTTCCACTTTGCAAAAAAGGATGAGACACTTTTCGATGCACTTGACCGTCTTTCAAGGATTAAGGAAAAGATTCCGGTTAAAAGCAGGTTTATATAGAAGTAAAAAAGAGCTGTAATCCCATCTGGCGGATTACGGCTTTTTTTGTACATAATTTTTGATGAAAATATTAGGGAATACATATTTCCATTGACTATTTCTAAAACAGAGATATAATAGTTGTAAATGCAACTGTTGCACGTGCAACTATTATTAAATTACGAATGTGGAGAACCTAACATGAAAAACCTGCTGCTTTATGCAAAAAAGTACAAAAAAGAATTTATTCTTGCAGTTATCTGCATCGAGGCTGAAACCATATTTGAACTCATCATACCAATGATCATGGCGGATATCATTGATGTTGGTGTTGCCAGCGGAGACCGGCATTACATCCTGGCAAAAGGATTTCAAATGGTGTTTTTTGCTGTTCTTTCACTTATCCTCGGCCATGCCTGTGCCCGGTTTACCGCACGCTGCGGAAACGGAGTCGGCGCACAGATCCGACTGGCTGAATTTCAAAAAATGCAGACCTATTCCTTCGCAAACACAGACCGGTTCAGCACCCCGTCTCTGGTCACAAGACTTACAAGCGATATCACTACCATTCAGAACTCCATCTGCAATGGAATGCGCCCCGGATTCCGCTCTCCGGTCATGATGATCACCGCCATGGTGGTCTCCTTTTACTTAAATGCGAAGCTGGCCATGGTATTTTATCTTGCGGCCCCGACTCTGGCTGTCATTTTATTTTTCATCATTAAAAACGTCAGACCGCTGTATGCAAAGATGCAGGGAGCCATGGATATGGTAAACCGCATCATTCAGGAAAACCTGGTGGCCATCCGGGTGGTGAAGGCTTATGTCCGGGGAGATTATGAAATTGAGAAATTCCAGAAGGTCAATTCCAATCTCCAAAACACCTCGGAGCGGTCCTTTTCCCTGGCGGCACTCAATATGCCTGCCATGCAGTTTGTCATGTATGGAACCATTCTCAGTATCTTGTGGTTTGGAGGAAATATGGTCATTGTGGGGAATATGAAGGTCGGGGCACTGACCAGCTTTTTAAGCTATGTGCTTCAGGTTTTGAATTCTCTCATGATGTTTTCCAATGTTTTCCTGCTGTTTACCCGTTCCCTGACATCCTGGAGAAGAATCTCCGAAGTTTTAGAGGAAGAACCGGTGATCAATGATGACCGGGCGAAGAATATCACCATTACAAAAGGCGGAATCCGTTTTGAAAACGTATCTTTTAAATACAAGGATACTGCAAAAGAATATGTACTCTCTGACATTTCTTTTGAAATCAAACCGGGCCAGACCGTTGGGATCATCGGTCAGACCGGAGCGGCAAAAAGTACGCTGGTCCAGCTGATTCCCAGGCTTTATGAAGCCACGTCCGGCAACATCTATATTGATGGCCATCCCATTTACGAATATACCCAGGACCATTTGAGGGACTCGATTGCAATGGTGCTTCAGAAAAACACTCTTTTTTCCGGTACGGTAAAAGAAAATCTTTATTGGGGAAAGGAAGATGCCACAGACGAGGAACTGGAACAGGCCTGCAAAATTGCCTGTGTGGATGAATTTATGGACCGTTTAAAGGATGGATATGATACGGAGCTGGGGCAGGGCGGAGTCAATGTGTCCGGCGGACAAAAGCAGCGTCTGTGCATTGCAAGAGCCATCTTAAAAGCACCGAAGGTACTGATCTTAGACGATTCCACCAGCGCTTTGGATACGGCTACGGAAGCAAAAATTAAGGAAGGACTGGAAAAAACACTTCCGGGTACCACAAAGATCATAATCAGCCAGAGGATCACCTCCATCATGCATGCCGATCAGATCATTGTTCTGAATGACGGCAGGATCAATGCCATCGGAAGCCATGAACAATTACTGGAAGAAAATGAGATCTATCAGGATATTTATTATTCTCAGCAAAAAGGAGGGACCCAGGGCTTATGAAACATGTAAAAATCGTCAAACCAAAGAATGCAAAGAAAACCCTGATTCAGCTTTTGGGTTATATCGGGCATTATAAGTTTTCCGTTGTGCTTATCGCCATATTTGTGTGCATCAGTGCGCTGGCTGGAATTATGGGAACATACCTCTTAAAGCCGGCAATCAATAATTATATTATTCCCGGAGACATTCCCGGACTGATCCGCATGATCGGTGTCATGGGATTAGTTTACTTAGCCGGCGCTTTCTGCTGTCTCTTCTATAACAGAATGATGGTCCATGTATCCCAGCAGGTTGTGGGGGAGATCCGTAAGGATCTGTTTCAGTCGACACAAAAGCTCCCCTTAAATTATTTTGATACCCACACCCACGGGGAATTGATGAGCCATTTCACAAACGATGTGGATACCATTTCCGAAGCACTGAACAACAGCTTTACCTTATTGATCCAAAGCTTTATTACATCGGTGGGAACGGTTATCATGCTGATGGTCCTGGATATCCGGCTTTCTCTCATCGTAATCTTCTTTCTGATCGTAATGCTGGTCTACATCCGGCATAACGGTAAACTGAGCATCAAATATTTTGTAGAACAGCAGAAGAACCTTGGTAACATCAATGGCTTTGTGGAAGAGATGGTTGAGGGACAGAAGGTGGAAAAAATCTTCCGCCATGAAAAACAGGATTTGGAGAAATTTAACGAGCTGAACGAGAAGCTGAGAATTTCCTCGACGTTAGCAACGACCTATACCGGTATCACGGTTCCCACCATCGTATCTCTTTCCTATATCAACTATGCGGTTTCTGCCTGTGTGGGAGGCTTATTTGCGTTATCAGGGCTGATTAATCTTGGAACACTGGCATCGTATCTGGTTTATGTGAGACAAAGTGCCATGCCCATGAACCAGTTTACCAACCAGATCAATTTTCTTATGGTGGCACTGGCCAGTGCGGAAAAGGTCTTTAACATGATGGAAATTGAACCGGAAGTGGATGATGGTACAGTTACATTAAGCCGTGTCATCCAAAACGAAGACGGCAGCCTGGAGGAAACCGATTCCTATACCGGTTCCTTTGCCTGGAAGGTTCCCGATGAAACGCAAGGGTACCGGCTGGTGCCCTTAAAAGGCGATGTCCGTTTTCACGACGTGGTATTTGGATATAACAAAGAAAAAACCATATTAAACGGCATCAGCCTTTACGCAAAGCCTGGACAGAAGATCGCCTTTGTGGGTTCCACAGGTGCAGGCAAAACCACGATCATCAATTTAATCAACCGGTTCTATGAATTGAATGGAGGTACCATCACTTATGATGGGATTGATATCAGGACCATTAAAAAAGATGATTTGAGGAGGTCCATTTCCCTGGTCATTCAGGATACCCATTTATTTACAGGAACCATTGCCGATAACATCCGCTACGGCAGACTGAATGCCACCGACGAAGACGTTTTGGAAGCTGCAAAAATCGCCAATGCGGATTCCTTTATCCGCCGCCTTCCCAATGGGTATGACACAATGCTTGAGAGCGACGGCAGCAATCTATCCCAGGGACAGCGTCAGCTGATCGCCATTGCCAGAGCCGCCATATCCCAGCCGCCGGTTCTTGTCATGGATGAGGCAACCAGCTCCATTGACACACGAACGGAAAAGCTGATCGAAAAAGGGATGGATGCGCTCATGAAGGGCCGCACCGTATTTGTAATCGCCCACCGCCTTTCCACGGTGAGAAATTCCGATGCCATCCTGGTTCTTGAACAGGGAGAGGTCATTGAGCGGGGCAGCCATGACGAACTGCTGGAGCAGCGGGGAAAATATTATCAGCTGCATATGGGGCAGTTTGAGTTGGAATAGGAGCGGGGATATATTAAAAGGAGAGAACTATGAAAAAGCAAAATATAAGAGAACTGATGGTACGTGGAGAAAAAGCCAGAAAACAGATATTTTCTCCGCTGCTGTCTGGTTTTGGATTGACGCCGGGGCAGGGACAGGCCAGAATTTTGCATTGTCTTCTGCAAAAGGATCATATCACCCAAAAGGAGCTGGCTGACAGCTGCCATATGGAAGTGGCCACCATGTCAAGAAATTTAGACAGACTGGAGGGGCTTGGACTTCTCACCCGGAAGAACAATCCGGACCGCAGGCGGTCTTTTCTGATTTGCCTGACGGAAAAAGGCCTTGCAGAAGCCAGGGAAATACACAAAGTGTTTGAGCAGTTTGAAGAGATCGCCTGTAAAGACATTTCAGAAGAAGAGGCAGAATTATTCTGCAGAATATTATTAAAGATGTGTGAGAATCTGGAAGGTTACAGCAGAAAAGAAACGTGATCCTCTCCTTTAAACCAGGAGAAATTACACCGGAGCGTGCAAACAAAATCGGTTGTGAACTTGCCCTGACCTTTACAAAGGGAAATCATCAGTTTGTGGTTTCCACCCATACCGACAAGGCACACATTCACACCCATATTGAATTTAACAGCACTAATTTAGAGTGCCATGGTAAGTTTAATAACTTTAAAAACTCTGCCTTTACCCAACGGGATTTGAATGATAAGCTGTGTCGTGAGTATGGATTATCCGTTATAGAGAATCCGAAAAAACGCGCCATGTTACCCGGTGAAGCAAAGGCTGTGAAATACGGGGGCAGCTTCAAGGAGCAACTACGCCAAACCATCGAAATGGTTATGCCTGGCTGCATGGATTTTGAGGAATTTCTGGCACGGTTGCGCACGGAAGGTTATGAAGTGAAACAAGGAAAACATATTAAATAATAAAAAACAACCAGCCAGTAAAAAGAACTGGTTGCTTCTTAAGTTTTATGTTGTTACTTTATGCCTATTTACTTATTTTCAATCTAATTTTTCTGATGAAAAGAAAATATATCCCTACCGCTAATATAACAACTGTAATTATCATTTTTATTCCAGTTTCGATTTGACCATTTTTAAAATTTGAAATAGCCACTACACCGATAAAAACAAGTAAAAGAGAATAAAATACAGCAAGGAGAATAAAAACAAATTTACAAATTTTCCTTAAATTACTTTTCATTTCTTGATTATCGGAATTATCAATAATACTCAGTAATATAAATTCTGCAACAATAGAAAAAATAGTAAAGACCACAAAACTAACTATATAATGCATTTAATGTGCCCCTTTCAAAAATTTTATTAATTATACAATGTTATAATTGGTGTGTCAATGTTGTTATTGTCAACACTGTTATTAACTTATGATAATATCACTTTAGGATTATCTTGAGAAAATGTCTCTTTTTGGTAAACTATTAAGATATGAAAGAAGGTACAATTACATTGTCACAAGATCAACTTAAAACTGACAGGGCGGCTTACTGTTGATGAGATCATTGCCTGATACGTTATCAGAGCATCGTGGGTAAATTGTGCACCATTAAATCCGAAGATAAATCTACGCAGTCCTCTCCTTTTCGTAAGATTGACACAGGACAGGATACACTGGTATAATTTCTATTAACATATATATCTGATCTGTTTGATAAGGAGCGCCTATGACATTACAGGAAAAAAAGGAAATACTAACATCTTATATAAAAGAAATGGGAAGCCTTGCCGTAGCTTTTTCCTCAGGAGTCGATTCCACCTTTCTTTTAAAAACGGCCCATGAGGTGCTGGGGGATAAGGTGATCGCAGTGACCGCCCGCTCCTGTTCCTTCCCGGAGAGGGAACTAAAGGAAGCCATCGCCTTCTGCAAAGAGGAAGGAATCCGGCATTTTATCGTGGACAGTGAGGAGCTGGACATCGAAGGTTTTGAAAGCAATCCGAAAAACCGGTGCTATCTATGCAAACATGAGCTGTTTGAAAAGATCGCAGTCATAGCAAAAGAGCAGGGGATCAAAGAGATCGCCGAAGGCTCCAATCTTGACGACAACGGAGATTACCGCCCCGGGCTGGTTGCCGTAGCGGAATTAAACATTAAAAGTCCTCTGCGGTATGCCGGACTTACCAAGGAGGAGATCAGAGCCTTATCAAAGGAACTGGAGCTAAAGACCTGGGATAAGCAGTCCTTTGCCTGTCTTTCCAGCCGTTTTGTGTACGGAGAGACCATTTCCAGGGAAAAGCTTTCCATGGTGGACAAAGCGGAGCAGCGTCTGCTCGATATGGGATTTCAGCAGGTGAGGGTGCGGATTCACGGAACCATTGCACGTATCGAAGTGCTTCCGAACCAGTTGGAGCGTCTGGTTTCGGTCAGAGAGGAAATTGCCGGGTATTTTCATGAACTGGGATTTACCTACGTTACCATGGACTTGGATGGCTACCGGACGGGAAGCATGAATGCGACGTTAAAAGACTCGGAATGATGAAACGAGACGTAAGTATTGACGGTTTGGTTCATCCGGTGAGGCAAATGGCATACCTATTTCGTCAGAGAGGTATGCCGTTTTTCTTTTGACAGGAAATATTCGTTGCAATTACCTTGCATTTCTGTTATATTTGGTTGTTAAATGATTGGTTGAGAGGATTTCAAAATGTTTTTATATCAAGTTATCAATGAACACATACGGATTCTCGGTTACCGGGGATACAGCGGGTTTGTCAGGGTTCCGGAAAAGATCCAGGCAATGCCTGTAACCGAGCTGTCCGCCTACGCTTTTTCCGGGGGCTGGGGAAGGGAAAAGATGATGTCCTCTCTGGAGCAGGAGGTGCTCTTTTGTGATGAAGAAGGAAATCCTGTTCAAGCGGAGGAAAAGCAATTACCTCCCCCTATAAGCTGTGAAGCACTCAAGGAAATCTATCTGCCGGAAACCATTCGGAAAATCGGAAATTACGCATTTTATAATTGCGTCGAGTTAAGCCGTGTGGAGTGTTACAGTTCCATCAATGATTTAGGTTCCGGTCTGTTTACGGGCTGCATCGGAATCCGTTATCTGGATTTCCATCTGACCGGTGAACCCCATTCCTGTTTAAAGGAAATATTATCGGAATTAAGACAGGAACTTTATGTAAACTACTACAGCGCGTCCGGCAATGCCAGACTGTTGTTTCCTGAGATGTTTGAGGAATCGGTGGAGCATACTCCCGCCAGGATCATTATCCGGGAAATGCACGGCTGCGGACACATGTACCGGTACTGCTTTGACCATACAGAGTTTCAGTTTCATAAATACGATGCTCTGTTTCCCCACCTGCTGGTCCAGGAGACAAAACGGGTCATCGGATCGCTGGTCATAAACCGGCTTTATACACCGGTGCATCTGCTGGAGCATGATAAAAATTTATATGAAGACTATTTAAAAGAACACATAGAAAATATTGCCAAACAGGCATTAAAAGAAGATCCCGCCATGTTTCTCTGGCTTGTCAGGGAATATGGTAAAGATCAGAAGCAATTTGATTCCATAGTGGAAATGGCCTCAAAGGAAGAGAAACCGGAGCTGTTAAGCAACTTAATGGATTTAAGGCGACGCAGATTTCCGGCGAAAAAAAGGACCTTTTCCCTATAAATAGATGAGTCAGGAAAGGTTAGGTGGATTATGGTCGATCCCGTAAAAGAAAGGCAGCTGCAGGAACTGGAAGAAGTAAAAGTGGGACACAGCATTTTAATGAATGCCCGCAACGAGCTATATCTGAATTTTAGGTACCTGGATGTGGCACTCAGCAGCTTTGTATTTGAAGCGGACAGAACCGGAAAAAGGCTTGCCACTGACGGCTATGTGATCTATTATCAGCCGGACCTTTTGTTTGCCATGTATAAGAGCAGCCGCATCCTCGTAAACCGGGCTTATCTGCATATGCTGTTTCATTGCCTTTTCTGCCATTTGAGTGAGATGGGCAGCCGGGAAAAGGTCCTCTGGGATATTGCAAGCGACATTGCCATCGAGTCCATCTTAGACAGCTTCTATGTGAAATCGGTTTACCGCCATCAGTCCCCCTACCGAAGAGAGGTCTACGGGAAAATCGCGGCAAAGCGGAAGGTTTTTACCGCAGAAGGAATCTACAAGGATTTAAAGGAAATGGACTTGACACCCGAACAGATCAGCACAATGGCGGCAGAATTTTATGTGGACAGCCATGAGCTGTGGGATCAGGAGGAAGACCCCAGGGTCCGGATGGAACGGCAGAATCAGTGGCAGGAAATGCGGGAAAAGATGGAGACGGAGATGGAGTCCTTCGGAGAAGAGGATGCCAAGTCCGGCAAAAATCTTCTGGAACAGGTGAAGGCAGAAAACCGGGAACGGTATGATTACAAAAATTTTTTAAAAAAGTTTGCTGTCCTTCGGGAAGAGGCTGAGATTGATCCGGATTCCTTTGACCCCATCTTTTATACGTACGGCATGACCCTTTATAAACGAATGCCCCTGATCGAGCCGTTAGAGACCAGAGAAGTATTTAAAATTGAAGATTTCGTCATCGTCATTGATACCTCCATGTCCGTATCCGGGGATTTGGTGAGGCGTTTTTTGGAAGAAACCTATGGAGTGTTGGGAGAATCGGAAAGCTATTTCCGAAAGGTCAATATCCATATCATCCAGTGCGACGAAGCAATCCAATCGGATGTGACCATAACCAGTAAAAAAGAAATGGAAGATTATATGGAACATTTTACCTTGTCCGGGTTTGGAGGAACCGATTTTCGGCCAGCCTTTGAATATGTAAACGGCATGATAAACAGGGGAGTCTTTAAAAAACTCCGCGGACTGCTGTACTTCACCGACGGGAAAGGTATCTATCCGGTCACCATGCCCCCTTATGATACGGCCTTTGTTTTTATGGAAGACCAGTATGAAGATATCTCAGTCCCAAGCTGGGCCATGAAAGTGATACTAACGGAAGAGGATTTAAATGTTTCATAACAGGAGAAACTGCCATGAATATAAAACGAGCAAAAGAAGAAATAAAAAACACCATTGAAGCCTATTTGTTAAAGGATGCCTACGGCTCTTATGAGATCCCGTCCTTGCGCCAGAGACCCATTTTTCTCATGGGACCTCCCGGAGTGGGGAAAACCCAGATCATGGAACAGGTAGCAAGGGAATGTAAAATAGGACTGGTGGCTTATACCATAACCCATCATACCCGCCAGAGTGCCGTGGGCCTTCCCTTTATTCTTGATAAGGAATTTGGAAATGAAACCTACCGGGTGACCGAATACACCATGAGTGAGATCGTTGCATCGGTCTATGAAAAGATGGAGACCACCGGTTTAAAGGAAGGGATTCTGTTTATTGATGAGATCAACTGTGTTTCCGAAACCCTGGCACCTACCATGCTTCAGTTCCTCCAGTATAAAACCTTTGGAAACCATAAGATTCCCGAAGGCTGGGTCATCGTAACCGCTGGAAATCCCCCGGAATACAACAAATCCGTCCGGGATTTTGATGTGGTGACCTTGGACCGAATCAAGCTGATTCACGTAGAACCTGATTTTGAAGTATGGAAGGCCTATGCCTATGAAAATGATCTGCATCCGGCTGTGATCTCCTATCTGAACACCAAACCGGAGCACTTCTGCCGCATCGAAACCACGGTAGACGGCAAATTTTTTGCCACTCCCAGAGGCTGGGAGGATTTATCCCGGTTTATCCAGATTTACGAACGCCTGGATAAGAAGGCGGATCGGGACGTCGTTGGGGAATACATTCAATTTCCAAGGATTGCCAAGGATTTCACCAATTATCTGGAGCTATACTACAAATATCGTGAGGATTACCAGATCGAAGAAATCTTATCCGGCACCATCCGGGAAAGCCTGTGCAATAAATTAAGCCGGGCGCCGTTTGATGAAAAATTAAACGTAATCGGACTTCTGCTTTCCAGACTTTCACAGCATTTCCGCAGGGTAGCCGATCAGGGAGACCGGACAGCCCTTCTTATGGACGAGCTTAAAAAGATCAGCCCGGACCTAAATGGCGTGGAATCTGACTCCATGATCAAACGCCTGTCTGATTTAAGGAGTTCCTGGAAGGAAACCTGGGATAAAAAACGGGAGGCAGGACTCATCAACCGGCGGGAGGATTATTTGCGCCAGGATGTGGAAGCCCTTCTTTTAAAATACGAAGAAACCCTCCGAAACGGAGATGACCTGGACGATCAGGCTTCCTGGGACAAGCTCCGGGAACTTTTTGCAGAAGAAACGGCCAAATACGAAACATTCTTAGCCGATGCCGGAAAAACCCTGGAATACGCCTTTGATTTTATGGAAGCCGCCTTTATGGACGGTCAGGAAATGGTAGTATTCGTGACCGAGCTGAATACCGGGTATTACAGCGTGAAATTTTTGAAAGAATACGAGTGCGAGAGGTATTATCAGTACAACGAAAGGCTTTTATTCAAAGACCGGGAAGATGAATTAAGAACCCGCATTGATAATTTGGGAAAATAATGTATAAAAACCATCGGGCAGCTCCATAATAAGAAAGAAAAGGAGGTAGTGCCATGGGAAATAAAGCATTGAATTACACAGCTCTGACCATTGCCATTATCGGCGCAGTAAACTGGGGACTCATTGGATTCTTCAATTTTGACCTGGTATCATTTATTTTCGGCAGCATGACATGGATTACCAGGATCGTGTATGGCCTGGTGGGAATTTCAGGTTTATATCTGCTTACATTTTATGGTAATTCAGAGGCTAGAGCAGAAAGATAGTAAGATGATTGTACAAAAAAGGGCATTGCATCATGACGTTGGTCTTTGGTCATGGGGCAGTACCCTTTCACTGTGTAGTAATAAGGGGGGCGCAGCGGGCTGAAGAACTGTTTTTGTATTCGATTCCGCAGCCGCAAAAAAATATGATAGAAATTAAAAAAAAACTCTTATGAAAACTTCAGATATGACGATATAGCAATTAGAAAGTTCTTTCCGCTACTTTGCAGTATCCGTTGTTCGGACAAACTTTTCTCCATACTGGTCCCTGGCTGTTTGAAAAAAGGATCATATGGCATCAAATTAAGATTTCAGCCTGTTGCTCAGGGCCCGAATGACAGGTTTGAAATAGATAAAAAAATAGGGGGACAGGGAAGTCCCCGTCATAATTCAAGGAGGTAATACAAATGAGAATTCAGCACAATATCGCAGCATTAAATTCTTACAAAAACTTAACAAGCAATAACGGTACCGTATCCAAGAACCTGGAGAAGTTATCTTCCGGTTACAGAATCAACCGTGCAGGTGATGATGCAGCAGGTCTTGCTATTTCTGAGAAGATGAGAGCACAGATCACAGGTCTTGAGACTGCATCAAAGAATGCTAACGATGGTATTTCTTTAGTTCAGACAGCAGAAGGTGCTTTAACAGAAGTTCACTCCATGTTAAACCGTATGGTTGAGCTGGCTCAGCAGTCTGCAAATGGTACATATCAGGATGCAGTAGATAGAGATAACCTGCAGAAAGAGATGGATTCTTTAACTTCAGAAATTGATCGTATCTCTGCCGGAACAAACTTCAATGGTATCACATTACTTAATGGTGGGTTAGATGGACAGTTAAAGAGCAAAAATAATGTAGCAAAGAATGATACAGCAGGTACTGAAGCATTTTCTTATACTGTTTCTGGTGATGACACTACAGATAAAGATTTTAAGGTAGTTTTTGCTACAGGTGATGGATCATCAAATGGTGCAAGTGGTGTATTAGATGTAGATGGTAAAAAATTAACTATAACAATAGATCAGAAAGACAAAGGAACAATTAGTCAGAAGGATATTGATGGTGCCATTAAAAGTGCACTTGATGCAGCTAAAACAGCTGCTGCTGGTGATGATACAAAAGAAACAGCTCTTGCTGCACTTGGTGCTGATAAGGTAAAAGTTACGTTGAGTGATGATATTACCTTTACACAAAAATCAACAGCAAATACTAATTTATCTACAAGTAACGCATTAGCTAAGCCAGGTAATGCAATGACACTTCAGATTGGTGAATCTAGTGATAAGCATAATCAGCTTGCAGTAAATATTTCCTCTATGAGTATTGAAGGTTTAGGTTTAACAGATGTTAAAGTTAATACTCAGGAGGCAGCAGCAGCAGCAGTTAAAACAATCAAGACTGCAATTAATACTGTATCCAGCACTCGTGGTGACCTTGGTGCTCTTCAGAACCGTTTAGAGCATACCATCAATAACTTAAGCGTAACAACTGAGAACATGACAGCAGCTGAGAGCCGTATCCGTGACGTTGATATGGCAAAAGAGATGATGTCTTATACAAAGAACAACATTCTTGTTCAGGCATCTCAGGCTATGCTTGCTCAGGCAAACCAGGTACCTCAGGGTGTTCTTCAGTTATTAAAGTAATTTATTTTCTCTTTATGGATGGACTTAGGTCCATCCATTTTTTAAATTATAGATTTATAAATGATGGAGACAATGATGGAAAAACTAGATATTTTAAAACCTTCCTGGTATGACCGCTTTCAGTGCAAAGGCGGGGATTGTTCCTATAATTGCTGTCAGAGTTGGGAGATTTCCATGTCAAAGGATGAATACCGGAAGTGGAGAAAGAAAAAAGTGGTGGAGCGAGAGAAATGGGATCAGACTATTCAGATTCAGCCTCTGAATAAAAAAACGGATGCCAATTACGCAAAGTTTATTCTGGACCAAGAAAATAAATGTCCTATGCTCGCAGAGGATGGACTTTGTCAGGCACAGAAGAGTCATGGATATACAATATTGTCTCATACCTGCCAGACCTTTCCCCGACAGGCACACCGATATCTGGACCAGGTGGAGTGTTCCATGTCTTTGGGATGCGAAAGGGTTCTGGAATTATTGATGGAGGAAAAAGAGGGAATTCTTTTAGTTAATGGAAAGAAAACGTTTTCTTCTGATTCCAGGTATGGAAGTTACATTAAGCAGGAAAAGAGAAGGAAAAACCCAGCTTTAAAGTATTATTATGATATCCAGACGCTTTTTTTTATTTTGCTACAATTAGAAGAAATTTCGATGGAGGATCGTCTTCTTCTTCTTGGTATGGCTATGCGCCGGATTGATGAGTTAATCGCAGAGGGAAGAGGTTCCGATATCTCTGCGTACATGGCGCAGTTTATAGAACAGCTGGAACAAGGTGATATCCTTAAGACAATTCAAGAGATTTCGGCGGATAACACGTTGTCTGTCTATTACAGTGTTTTAACAGGCTTGCAGTATTTAAACCGGGGAGATCACTGCTATAGTAAGATTATGAAGCGAATTTGCGAAAAACTGAATCTGGGTATAGAGACTGAATATGGGGATATGACCGTGGACTTTTCTTCGTTTAAGATAGAAAAGGAACTCTACCACAAATACAGGGCTCAGTTCCAGGAAAGAATGAAAGGCAAGGAATATTTTCTTGAGAATATTTTGGTAACTTATATGCTGTATGCCAATATTCCGTTTAAAGATACAAAGAAAAGCCTATGGGAAAATTATCTTTACTTAGTTTGGGTGTATAGTATGATAAAGGTTTCCCTTAGTACTTACCTTGAGCCAGACAGCAAAGATGAAGACCTCATCCATTGTTGCAGCGTATTCTTCCGTAAGTTGGGACATAATAGCAGCTTGTTTGATAAAGTCATAGGAGATTTTAATAAACATGGAAACAGCTTGGCTCATTTGGCTGTACTTTTAAAGAGCTGTTAAATGAATTATGAAATAATACAATATTATACAATATACAAGTCGGATACCTGCCCATTAGACGCACAGTACGTTCCGTTTGATTGCAGCAGAGTGTAGGTATCCGGTATGAAAATTTGTATAAAGCATTGATATTTTTATAAAAGAGTTCCTATCTGCGAAGTTGATTTTATCTTAATTCTTAAAAATGTATTTCTGTGCATGAATAACATAATTCCATATAATAAAAAAATAGTAATTTAATAGAATGATTGATATAAATATCCGTTATTTCCTTTATGCTATTATTTCATAACTGAAATAATTAGTATATTGCAAAACAACAGTAATGGATATTATAATAAATCATAGTTTCCTATAATATTAATGTGATAGGATAATTTAAGGTATTTAGCAGTTTATCAGGAGAGGTGACCTATGTTTTTCATATGCGGCATCAGCCAAGGCAGAAAACAATTTGATTATGCCAGGACCGTAATCTGCAGCCAGTGCGGAGGCTACGGCAGGTATCAGGTTTTCATGACCTACAGCTATTTCAGCGTTTTCTTTATCCCCATTTTCAAATGGGACCGTCGATATTATGTTCAAACGTCGTGCTGTAACACGCTCTATGAGCTGAACCCGGAAAAAGGGAAACGAGTAAGCAAGGGAGAAGCCGTAGTAATTACAGAACAGGATCTAACCATCATAGAGCCTGGAAAAAGAACTTCGGAATGGAACAGAAAGAAGTGTACAAGCTGCGGTTATGAAACGGCAGAAGACTTTGAATACTGCCCGAAATGCGGACAGAGATTTTAGGTTTCTTATGAAAGCGAAAGAAAGTCAACGATCAGCCGGCTGTAAATTTCATAGACCGGCTGATCATTGTTTGATCCCACTTAAACGATTAAATCCTCAAGATTTCTCTTCGGAACGTAATGCACCTGATTTTCATCCCTGTAATACCGGACATCCCCATCTTCTTTCATCGGCACAAGAACCACGTTCTCTTTCGGCTTCCCAAGGGCCAGAACCAAATCAATGGAATACCTGGCAGTATCAATATTTAGAGCCTCCGCCAGACGGTTTCTTTGCACATTCCCCAGGATACAGCCTCCGTAGCCTTTTTCGGCAGCTCCCAGCATGATAGTCTGTGCCGCAATTCCATCATCATATAGTTTGTTTTTGCCGAGTGATAAATCACATAGTATAATTATGTAAGCGGAAGGCCGTTCTCCTTTTTCCGGACCATCCCAGTCTTTCAGGGCACCGGCCCAGCCAAGGGTATCAAATACTTTTTCTGTTTCCTCCGGCGTATTGCAGAGCCGGAATTTAAGTGCCTGGGAGTTGGCGGTTGAGGGAATATATCTGGCAAGCTCCACCAGTTCTTTTAATTCCTCAGTTGATATGGTTACGTCCTCATAAAAACGCCGGAACGTGCGGCTTTTAGTAACCAGGTCTTTCAGCATACAAAATTCCTCCTGTCAATTTGGATTTCCACCATAATTATATTGATAGTTTTAGTATATCAGGTCCTTGCTTTATCTGCAATGGACAACAATGATCTCTTTCGGGGCTCCATGGAAACAAGAAACACAGGAATACGGTGCTCATTTATGGTTCTGTACCGAACAAGAAAAGAGTGCGTATGATTGAAAAATGGTATGATATTGGGTTATAAATTTCCATAAAAAGGAAAACTATTTATATATTATTTACAAAAATTTATGATTATATATAGATAAAATATTGCACTTTTTAAGTAGACAAAATTAAAACTACGAAAAAAACACTTGCTTCAAGTGTATAAATTCATAAAAAGATTCTTCTGTATCCCAACTGCCTTTGTAATAATTTTTAAGAATTCCCCTGATTTTAATTAAGAAAAAAATCATGAAAAGGTCATTGACTTTGTAATCCTAAGGTGTTAAACTGGGACTCGACCTGAGGGTCATAGGACAACCTTAGGTCGCGGCAGCATACTAAAAAAAGACAACCTATGTAGGTCGCAAGGAGGAGAATTATTATGAAATTAACAACAAAGAAACTCGTACTTACAGGCGTAGCTGTATTAGCAATGGCAACCATCTCTGCATGCGGAAGCAAGACAGAAGAAACAACAGCAGCTACTGAAACAGAAGTAACAACAGAAGCTACAACAGAAGCAGTTACAACAGAAGAAACTACAACAACTGAAGAAGAGACTACATTAGAAGAATCTTCTGAAGAAGCTAACAGCGAAGATGCTTCCTCTGAAGCAGCTGATTCTGAGTCTGAGTCTGAAACATCTGCAGAAGCTGAGACTACAACAGCAGCTAACTAATCCGTACATAACCGGATCAATCAGGAATTTTTATTTCTGGGGCGGGGACAATTGTCCTCGTCTTTTTTTGTGCTCAAATGCTATGCAGATGGACGGTTATTGTGATATAATTTTTTCAATCAGCCAAATAAAGGAGGCCTGTTCTTATGAAGATCCATTATATCCACCACAGCTCATTTTTAGCGGAACTGGAAACAATGACTTTGCTGTTTGACTATACGGAAGGCACTCTGCCGGAAATCAGAAAGGATAAGCCCCTTTTGGTATTTGCAAGCCACCGGCACGGGGACCATTATTCAGAAAAGGTTTTGGATATTAGAAAGGAACATGAAAATACCAGATTTATTTTCTCGGATGATATCTGGAGAAGCCGTCTGCCCAAAGAACGATTGGAGGATATCACTTCCATGAAACCGGGGGAGGAGCTTGGACTCCGGTTTGCGGATGGGAGGATCACGGAACGATCTTTTGATGAAGGGGAAGCGGATATGAAGGTCCTTACCTTTTGCTCCACCGATGAAGGCGTTGCCTTTCTTGTAAAAGCCGAAGGGCGGGTGCTTTACCATGCCGGGGATTTGAACAACTGGTATTGGGAAGGAGAGCCGGGAGACTGGAATGAGACCATGGCAAAGCGTTATACGGAGGAAGTGGACAAGATGAAGGGGATGTGCATTGATGCAGCCTTTCTGCCTTTGGACCCAAGACAGGAGAACGCTTTTTATCTTGGCTTTGATGAATTTATGCGAAAGACCAATGTCAGCCATGCATTTCCCATGCACTGCTGGGGTGATTTTTCCGTTATAAGGAAACTGATAGACATGGAAGTGTCAGGCCCTTACCGGGACCGGATCATTCAGATCCGGGAGGACGGAGAGAGCTTTTTAATCGGGTAGGAGACTGGCGGCAATGGAACATGAAAAAGACCAGACAAAAGTGCTGGATCATAGGGAAGCGGGGGATAAAAAGGCGGCAATCGACCCCAAGGAGGTTCTTAATGCTGCCATGCAGGCAGGAGACATCCTGTTAGAGAATGGGGCGGAGATTTTCCGGGTGGAGGAGACCATGGAGCGGATCTGCCGCTACTATGGAATTGAATCCGGCAATTCCTTTGTCCTCAGCAACGGAATTTTTACAACTGCCGGCAATGAGCGGGAGGAGATTTTTGCAAAGGTCCAGCACATTCCGGTGAGTGGAACCCACTTAGACCGGGTGGCGGCTGTGAACCAATTATCCAGGGAAATTGAAGCTGGGTCCGTAGATTTAGAGGAAGTGAAACGCCGCCTGAAAGAGATAAGGGTCATGCCTGGGAAATCAAAGACCATGCAGATCGTTGCCTCGGGTGTGGGGAGCGCCTGCTTCTGCTATCTTTTCGGCGGAAATTTAAGGGACAGCGGAGCCGCTTTCCTGACAGGGATCGTACTGTATCTGTATGTGATATTTTTAAGCGCTCCACGTCTTTCAAAAATCGTGGGAAACATCGGCGGCGGTGCCCTTGTCACCTTTGTCTGCACCACATTTTATCTTCTGAAAATAGGAGAACATCTCAATTATATGATCATCGGCTCCATCATGCCTTTGATTCCGGGTGTGCCGTTTACCAATGCCATCCGGGATATCGCAGACGGGGATTACATCTCCGGTTCGGTCCGGATGCTGGATGCCCTGTTGGTATTTTTCAGCATTGCCATAGGGGTGGGAATGGTGTTTGGTGTGATCCATCAGCTGATAGGAGGTACGCTTTTATGAGCCTTTTGCTTGAGACCGGGGCGGCTGTCATCGGAACCGTTTCCTTTTCCCTGCTGTTTGGTGTACCTACCGTTTATTATCCTTACTGCGGCTTTATCGGCGGCTCCGGATGGATCGTTTATGCGGTGCTGTTGAACTGGTTGACGGCTCCGGCCTCCGCGCTGATTGCCACGATCGTGGTCATTTTATTGTCCAGAATGTTTGCGGTGGGAAAACGGTGCCCGGTCACCATATTTTTAATATCCGGTATTTTCCCACTGGTGCCGGGGGCAGGATTATACTGGACTGCCTATTATATTGTGACCGATCAACTGGCATTGGCGGCAAGAACGGGATTTATGGCGTTAAAGGTTGCGGTTGCCATTGTGCTGGGCATTGTATTTGTGTTTGAACTGCCTCAGGGATTTTTTAAATTTGTAAAAAAGCCGTTACAGACGGATGAGAGAAAAGAAAGGGAGAATATAAAATGATATGGATTAGAAATGCACACGTCATAGACCCGGCGGATCAATCGGAGAAAACGGTGGATATCTGCCTTGCTGACGGGAAAATTGCGGCCATCGGCAAAGGGCTGGAATTCAGGGTTTCCAAAGAGGATGTGGTAATTGACGCTTCCGGCTATGTGGTGGCTCCGGGACTGATTGATGTTCATGTTCATTTCCGTGATCCCGGACTTACTTATAAAGAAGATATCCAGACGGGGGCCAGAGCGGCAGCCAAGGGCGGATTTACCACAGTGGTCTGTATGGCCAACACCAGACCTCCTGTAGATAACACAGAGACATTAAAATATGTGCTTAGGGAAGGCAAAAAGACTGGGATCAACGTACTTTCTGTTGCTGCGGTTTCCAAGGGAATGAAAGGGCTGGAGCTGACGGATATGGAGGAATTAAAAGCCAACGGTGCGGCTGGATTTACGGATGACGGAATCCCTCTTCTCGACACAAAGCTTGTAAAGGAAGCCATGGAACGGGCGGCCGGACTTGATGTGCCTCTGAGCTTTCACGAAGAAGATCCGTCTTTTATAGTAAATAACGGGATCAACCACGGAAGGGTATCCGAACAGCTTGGAATCTATGGTTCCCCGGCTGTTGCGGAGGACAGTCTGGTGGCCAGGGATTTAATGATTGCCCTTCATACCAAAGCTGCAGTGGATATCCAGCATATCAGTTCCGCCGCTTCTGTAAAGATGGTAAAGTTCGCCAAGGAATTAGGGGCAGATGTGTATGCGGAGGTAACGCCTCATCATTTCACATTGACAGAAGAAGCTGTATTAAAGCATGGGACTCTGGCGAAGATGAATCCGCCCCTGCGGACGGAAGCGGACAGACAGGCCATTATCCGGGGGTTAAAGGACGGAAGCATTGATATTATTGCGACAGACCATGCACCTCACAGTGCGGAGGAAAAGGCCAGGGACTTTACTCAGGCTCCCAGCGGCATCCTTGGCCTGGAGACGGCTTTAGCCCTGGGTGTGACCAATCTGGTGCGTGCCGGTCATTTAACCATGATGGAGCTGATGGAAAAAATGAGCCGCAATCCTGCAAAGCTTTACCGGCTGCCATTTGACGGGATAAAGGAAGGAAGTGCTGCGGACCTTGTGATCTTCGATCCCAATGAGGAATGGGTCGTAGGGGAATATGCCTCTAAGTCCTCCAACTCCCCATTTACCGGAGAGTCCCTGTTTGGAAAGGTAAAGTATACCATCTGCAATGGAAAGATCGTATTTCAGGATGAAAAGGACTGATATTAACCCCGAAAAATATACGTTCTGAAAATGCCAATGAGGACAATGGATATGGAAATCAAGGTACAGGACCAGCTGGCCGGAGACTTGCCCCAGGCCATGGAGCGGGCCATAAGAAAAGGGACCATTGAGGCTGAGATAGAGTTTATAAAGGACATAGGGGAAACGGCTAAGACCTCTATGGAAAAAGCCGGGGAAGCCGGGGCAGAGCCGCCCAAAGAGGCTGATTCCTCCAGGGATAGGGCCTCTGTCTCCGATGAAAGTGGACATTATAAGGAAGGGCAGGAAGACGATTCGGACCCGGACCTGGCCTGGAAAACTATCAAAAGCTGGATTCCGTCCCCGGAAAGAGAGCTGGCAGACGAGCTGAGGGACCTTACTGTTATCTACAAAGAACTGCTGCTTGCCATTTTGGAGCATACTTCAGAAGGAGAGAGGCAGGGAAAACTTTCGGCTTTGGAAGAGATGGTTCCGGACCTCCTTGCAAAGCTTCTGAATGTCAGCCTGGGAGAGTTGGAAGCCCTGCTTCAGAATTTTGGCTCTCAGAGTGCCAGAAATGCACTAAGAGCCGCCCTCTATTACAACGTGACAGGCAATGCCCTGAGCGAACGGGAGCTTGAACAGGTTTTTAAAGGCGTTCTTAAAGGGGCGGAAGCCATGGAAGAGGGACAGGGTGGCATAAGGATTCCCGTCAATAAATCCGAGAACCAGGGAGAACAGGGAATCATTTATCAGCCCGCCGGCGAAGGGCGGATCAAAAACGATGCAGGATATTCCAGGCGGATGTTAAAGGAAGCTTACATATCGGTCATTGATGGAAAGAACAGAAAGGGAGCGGAAAGCGAAAAGGTCTTCGGTGCCAAGGTATCCATTTCCCCAATGGCGGAAAAGAACCTCTATACTCCGGCGGACCTTGCTCTTGCAGAGCGTTTTGCCGCATACATGAATCATTCCGGCAACTTGCTAGGTGCATCTGCCTTATCCGGGGGAAGTGAAGAGCTGTACGGGTTTCTTGCTGCGTTAATGGCTATGAAATCCCTGGCCTTTGGTATGTATTCGGGCATTGATAAGGGGCTGGCTTCGGATTTAAGGGATTCCATTGACCGGATGATTGACTTCTACATACAGGAACAGGATCAGAGGATTGCAAACAGAAGCAGGGGTTTGGAAGGCAGACGGCAGTCCTTTCAACCCAAGGAGGCCTATAAAATCTTTTATTATCTGATGAATCTTTATCAGACTACAAAAGACCTGCAGGAGACGGCAAACAAAGGCATGCGCCATGCATACCGGCAGTTTTTAAAGAAAAAGGAAGGGTTGAGGGATGGGGACGAATCCTCATTCTTTTTCTCTAAGGGCAAAAAAGATGCCATAGAGGACTGGAAGGAGGGAAAACGTCAGATAGAGCGTGATTTCAGGGAATTCCAAACCTTTCTAAATGGCCAGGACCAAAACGGAATGCCGTTTGGAGTTCTGGAATTAAGTCCCTGGGGCATGTTCGCAGAACCGAAAAACAAGCCTGATAGAGGACCGGTACCGGCTTCCTCCCTGTTTTTGATCGGAGGCGCAGCCGTTTTCCTTATTTTACTGCTTGCAGTTGTTTTTCTTTAAATGTTTTTGAGGGGTTTTCAGATATGCTGTTAAATTCAATCATATTTTTTTCTTTGTGTAAACTTTTTGCTTTACAGAAACACTTTACTATGCTACCATGGTAACACATGAAATTAACGAGGAGGATACAAGGATGAAAAAAATAATGATAAAAATGGCAGCAGCATTGAGTGTACTGGCGTTACTGAGCGGCTGCTCTTCAAAGCAGGAGACAGCACCGGCAGACCAGGCCGGGGAAACCAAAGAGTCAGGCTCCGAAGCGTCCGGTGCAGCAAAGGCAGGCGAGGGGGAAGAAACCTTTACGGTAGGCTTTGATCAGGATTTCCCGCCTATGGGATTTGTAGGGGACAATGGAGAATACACCGGCTTTGACCTGGATCTGGCAAAGGAAGTGGCAAACCGCCTGGGGAAGAAGTTTGTGGCACAGCCAATCGGCTGGGATGCCAAGGATATGGAGCTGGAATCAGGAAATATCGACTGCATCTGGAACGGATTTACCATGAACGGGCGGGAAGACGGCTACACCTGGACAAAACCCTATATGAAAAACAGCCAGGTATTTGTGGTAGCTAAGGACTCCGGAATTCAGACCCTTGGGGACCTGTCCGGAAAGATCGTTGAAGTCCAGGCTGATTCTTCCGCAGAAAAAGCCTTAAAGGAAGATGAGACCTTATTGAATACGTTTAAGACCTTACAGACCACTCCGGATTACAACACCGCATTTATGGATCTGGAAATGGGCGCAGTGGATGCCGTTGCCATGGACGTGATCGTAGCCGCATACCAGATTGAACAGAGAAAAGCTGATTTTGTGATCCTGGAAGAATCCTTATCTGCCGAAGAGTACGGAGTAGGCTTTAAAAAGGGAAATGAGAAGTTAAGAGATCAGGTTCAGGAGCAGTTAGAAGCCATGGCAGCCGATGGCACCTTAAAGAAGATTTCAGAACAGTGGTTTGGCAAGGATGTTACCACTGTTGCAAAATAAAAGAACGTAATTGGAGGAGTAATCATGACTTTCATACAGATACTATCACAACTGGCAGGGGGGATGTGGGTCAGCATTCAGATCTTTGTGGTGACCCTGATCTTTTCTCTTCCCCTGGGACTATTGGTTTCCTTTGGAAGGATGTCAAGGAATCCGGTCATAAAGGCCATTGTTAAATTCTATATTTCAGTCATGAGAGGAACGCCCCTGATGCTTCAGCTGATGGTGGTTTATTTCGGTCCATATAACTTATTCGGTATAAAGGTGGGGAATGATTACCGCCTTTATGCTGCGTTTATCGGATTTGTCATCAACTATGCGGCGTATTTTGCGGAGATTTACAGAAGCGGCATCCAGTCCATGCCTGCGGGCCAGTATGAGGCCGCCAGGCTGCTTGGCTATACAAAGTCCCAGACTTTTTTCCGCATTATATTTCCTCAGGTGGTCAAACGGATTCTTCCTTCTGTCACCAATGAGGTGATCACGCTGGTAAAGGATACCTCTTTAGCATTTACCATCAGCGTCCTGGAGATGTTTGCCGTGGCAAAAGCGCTGGCTTCTTCCCAGACGAGCCTGATTCCCTTTGTGGCAGCAGGACTTTTTTACTATGTCTTTAACTTGATCGTTGCAGTCGGGATGGAATCCTTAGAGAAACGGATGAATTATTATGAGTAGGAGGACCGAGATGTATTTACTGGAAATGAACCACGTGAAAAAATCATTTAACGGCCAGGAGGTTTTAAAGGATATTTCCCTGTCCGTAAAAGAGGGGGAGATTGTCTCCATCATCGGTCCCTCCGGTTCCGGGAAATCCACCCTCTTACGATGTGCTGCCATGCTGGAGCAGATGGACCAGGGAGAGCTCATTTATCTGGGCGAAAAAGCAGCATATTCCGGAACAGAGGGAAATTCCGTCTACGCAGCCAAGGACGTGCTGCGCCGGATTCAGAAATATTACGGGCTGGTATTCCAGAACTTTCATTTATTCCCTCATATGACGGTGATGAACAATGTGATTGATGCCCCGGTTCATGTGCAGAAGCGAAACAAGGAGGAAGTCAAGGCAGAAGCCATAAAGCTGCTTCAGAAAATGGGACTGGAAGACAAGGCAGAGGCATATCCCTGCCAGCTTTCCGGCGGTCAGTGCCAGCGTGTTGCAATTGCCAGAGCTTTGGCTTTAAATCCCAAGATCTTATTCTTTGATGAGCCTACCTCCGCCCTGGACCCGGAACTGACAGGAGAGGTCTTAAAGGTCATTAAATCCCTGGCAGACCTTCAGATCACCATGGTCATCGTCACCCATGAGATGGCCTTTGCCAGAGATATCTCCGACCGGGTCATCTTTATGGCAGACGGAGTCATCGTGGAGGAAGGGACACCGGAGGAAGTGTTCTCTTCCATCAATGTCCGCACACAGAGTTTTTTGGGCAGGTATGGTGAAATCTTGTAGAAATTGGAAAATTTAAGAAAAAAGAAAAAGATTTTCATTAAACCCCTGAAATCCCCTGTTTATGCGTGTTTCAGGGGTATGATTTTGCTCTTTGACTGCATTTTGACTGCATCGTAATAGGATTCTAGCTTATCTACTTTTACATCCTCAGATCCAAAATGTGTATAGGTGTCCAAGGTGGTCTTAATATCATCATGGCCGAGGAGGTATTGGGCTTGTTTAATATCGATGCGCTCACTGGTTGGCAGGAGATTGACGGTGAATGGTATTATTTTGAGCCTAGAGCGGGGCATGATTTGGAGTGTGCGCTGTACAAAACGAATAGCAACGGGGGCCAGTGGCCAGGAGAATTTCCTGATTAGTGATATTAATATTTGTAGAGGTTGAGAATGCAAAGCTTTATTGGACCGCTATTTTATATTTTTAGTATGTACTTACTAGAGATCAAATTTATTTGAAAAATTTTTCAAAAAACTTTAAAAATTTTTCCGAAATGCTGTTGACAAATTAACCTAAATAGGTTAAAATTAAAATGTGATGAGAATATCACTAGAAGGAGGATTGCAAGATGGTTACTAACTTCGGAAAATTTTGCCGCAAATTAAGAATTGACAAAGGTGAATTACTATTTGATATGGCTAAAAAACTCGGGGTTTCATCTGCATTTTTATCTAAGGTTGAAAATGGAAATAAGAAACCACCGAAAGAATGGGAAGATAGTTTTATTACTTTGTACGATCTTGATGAAAGTAAATCTTCAGAATTAAGGCAATACATGTTCGAGGCAATAAACTACGATAGTATTGATATGTCTGAGTTTAACGATGACAATAGGCAAATGCTTTTGTCTTTTGCACGAAAGTTAGGTTCGATGGATGATACAAAGAAAAATGAGTTAAAAAAAATGTTTGGAAATTAATGTGGAGGTGTTACTGATTGAATATTTGCGCTACGGCATTGTCGAGAATTAAGATTCGTGATTTGACAAGGGAATTACGTGAGATAATTGGAGTCCAAAATGAATTATATTTTCCAATTGTATATTTTATTGAGTGGGTATTAGGGAATCCAGATAATGATTTTAACTTTAAAATCGTTCCAATAGCTGAAATGGAAGATACATATGGAACCACTAATACTGAGAGCAATATAATGAAAATTCGAGAAGATGTATATGACGGAGCAGTAGCGGGTAATCCGAGAGATCGCTTTACGTTATGTCACGAATTAGGACATTTTTTATTACATCAGCCTCAATTTATAAGTTTTGCACGTGGAGCTATTCCTACATATTGCCAACCGGAATGGCAAGCCAATACTTTTGCAGCTGAATTGATGGCTCCGTACGATTTAGTTAAAAACATGTCGCCAGAAGAAATTTCATTAAAATGTGGAATGTCTAAAATGGCAGCAAATATTCAATACAATGAATGCCATAAAAAATGATGTTTAGAGTAAGTACTCTTTACATATAAAAACCAGGCACCATGAGATGTCTGGTCACTGCCAAAGTATTACTAACTGTGGCTGGTTATATTTAATTCTTGGTCGTTTTGAGTATAACACCTTAGTGATGCTTTTGCAAGTGAAAATTGCAAAGGAGGTTGATTTTATGTATATTTTTCGTGCATGGATTACAACTAAGGATGGCACAAAGGTATATGCCAAGACTTATGGTAAAAAAGCCTTCCGCATCTGGGTAGGTCCAGGTCCGGAACCAGTTAAGAAGAACTAGTTAACTGAAAGGGCACTTTTACCAGCTGAGGTGCCTTTGACTTTTATTTGTGAAAAGAAAAGGATAATATGGCAAAAACAAAAACAAGTATTAGAGGACAACAACATAAGAAAATTGTACCCGTTAAGTCATATACTAAAAAGGACGGTACAAGAGTTGATGCGCATAGACGTTCTACTCCCAACTGAATTAAAAGATGATTGGGGAGGGGAAGTTTCCCCTTCTTTTAATTGATATGGTTACTAAACTAAAGATAACACCATGATAATGGAGACAATAATATGAAAATGTTTGAATTTACTGGCTTAAGAGTTTTACATAATGATATGAAAAACGTTGGAGAGAAAAGAGCAATTTTCTCCTTCGAGTATAACAAAAAAAGTTTTAGCTGTATTTTTTTGACGGATATTACGCCATATAGATTATATTTGACAACTCTTGGCGTTGATCCTATAGTATTTGAGTTCGAGGTACACGCTGGATATAATGTAAAGTGTTATATAGAAGAAGTCGAATACAAGAAATTGATTAAATATCTTAGTTTGGAATATAGTTCTGATCATAAATTTATGCCAATAGATTTTTTTGAAGCGTTGAATAGGAACATTCCTTCTAAATTTGAAGATACACCAAATTATTCGGAAGTTATAAAAGTTGCATCTAAGCGTAGACGTATTGAAGAAATCGATAAAGTATATTTTTGTGGCTGGAGAAGAAATCCAATAGGAAGCAAGGTTAGTATAGAGAACTTAGAAAAAACAAGAAGTGCTTTCGGTGAAGAGAAAGCAAGGATAAGTAAGGAAAAAAACATAAGCTCTTGTTGGACTGATCAAAAGGGTGAAGAGATATTGAAGAAGTTGAGTGAATTAAATGCAATGTAAGCATATAAATTTAATAAAATTCGGCTGAACGACGCTATCCATAAAATAGGCAGGTATCCGGTATTCAGGGCCTGCCCATTAATATAGAAGAGATTATATCATTTTCTGACTGCATTTTGACTGCATGACATCTGGTTTTGACTGCATTTATCTGGTAAAAGCTGGTGAGTCCAAAAGTCCCTAAAACCCTTATTTTAAGCGAAAAACTACCATTTTTAGGTAATTATTAAAATTACTTAAGAAAAAAGAAAAAGATTTTTCACAATCGGATGGTATACTGAAATCGCAATCATCGTTGAAGCATAAAAGAAAGAAGGGAAGTTTATGAAAAAAACATGGATGGCAGCATTGCTTATCTGTTCGGCCCTTGTCTTTACGGCCTGTGGAAGATCAGCTGTTAATAAAGAAACAACCGGGACATCGGCTCCGGTTCAGAGTTCAGGAACCTCGGCTGAGGTAAGCACAGAAGCTCCCGGCGAAACAGAGGAATTTAAAATCCTGACCGGCAAAGTGGTAAATGTTACCGACAACATGGATCAGATCACCGTATTGAATGGGAAAGCAGAGACTACCCTTGATTTAGACCGTGTGGCAGTAGAGACTTCCTATGCGCTTGAAGATGGAGTAGAGGTTTCCGTGGTTTATAAAGGGGAAATCTCCGGTGATGATGCCAAGAATGCGAAGATCTTACTTGTGTTAGATGCCCAGGAGAGCATGAAAGTGCAGGAAGTCACAGGAATCGTGACAGACCAGGCCATGAGCACCTTTACCATCAAGACCGAATCCGGAACGGAGATGGGCTTTATGAAAGACAATGCAGAAGGTCTGGATTCCGATGTACTTGGAAAGGCCGCAGATGACAGCAACGGAAGCGGAGCAAACGTGAAGGTTACTTATGTGACGGTCAAATATGATGCAGGAAGCGCTTCTAATTTTCCTCTGAAGGTAGAAGCTGCCAAATAAGAGAAAGTAATACCCCAGGAAATCCCGGATAACCAAGGCTTTTTTGATAAAAGGCTTGCAAATTCGGGATTTTCATGTAAAATAAGAGAGATGACAGCGGAAGGGTCTATAGACCCTTTTTTTATGGTTTTTTCATAAGCAGATCACAGAAAGGAAATTTAAGATGATTAGTGCACATAACGTAACATTAAGAATCGGGAAGAAAGCTTTGTTTGAAGATGTAAACATTAAGTTTACTGAGGGAAACTGCTATGGTATGATCGGTGCCAACGGTGCTGGAAAATCCACATTCCTTAAGATTCTTTCCGGTGAACTGGAGCCTACAGCCGGTGACATCGTCATTACACCAGGACAGAGACTTTCCTTCTTAAAGCAGGATCATTTCAAATACGATGACTTCCAGGTACTGGACACCGTTATCATGGGAAATACCAGACTTTATGAGATCATGAAGGAAAAGGATGCCATCTATATGAAGGAAGACTTTACCGACGAGGACGGCATCAAGGCAGCAGAGCTGGAAGGCGAATTCGCTACGATGAACGGCTGGGAGGCGGAATCCGATGCAGCAAACCTTTTAAATGGTCTTGGGATAGAAACCGATCTGCACTATAAAACCATGAGAGAATTAAACGGTGCGGAAAAGGTAAAGGTGCTTCTTGCACAAGCCCTGTTTGGCAATCCGGATATTCTTTTGTTGGACGAGCCGACCAACCACCTGGATTTAGATGCGATTGCATGGTTGGAGGAGTTCCTGATAAACTTTGAAAATACGGTGATCGTGGTTTCCCATGACCGCTATTTCTTAAATAAAGTCTGCACCCACATTGCGGACATTGATTACAGCAAGATCCAGCTTTATGCCGGAAACTATGATTTCTGGTATGAATCCAGTCAGCTTATGGTTAAGCAGATGAAGGAAGCAAACCGGAAGAAGGAAGAGAAGATGAAGGAACTGCAGGACTTTATCCAGCGTTTCTCCGCCAATGCTTCCAAGTCAAAGCAGGCGACTTCCAGAAAGCGTGCCTTAGAAAAGATCGAGCTGGATGACATCAAGCCTTCCAGCCGTAAATACCCATACATTGATTTCCGTCCCGCCCGTGAGATTGGAAACGAAGTGCTGACCGTCAATAACTTATCAAAGACTATTGACGGTGTGAAGATCCTTGATAACATCTCTTTCACCTTAAACCGTGAAGATAAGGTGGCTTTGGTAGGGCCTAACGAACTTGCAAAGACAGTTCTCTTTAAGATTCTTGCAGGAGAGATGGAGCCGGATGAAGGCGATTACAAGTGGGGGCTTACCACTTCCCAGTGTTATTTCCCAAAGGATAATACGGCTGAATTTGACAACGATGATACCATCGTTGACTGGCTGACCCAGTATTCCCCGGAAAAGGATGCCACCTATGTACGAGGCTTCCTTGGACGTATGCTTTTTGCCGGTGAAGACGGTGTTAAGAAAGTGAAGGTGTTATCCGGTGGAGAAAAGGTGCGCTGTATGCTTTCCAAGCTGATGATTTCCGGTGCCAATGTTCTGATGCTTGATGAGCCGACGGACCATTTGGACATGGAGTCGATTACTGCACTGAATAATGGTCTTGTGAAGTTCCAGGGAGTTCTTATTTTTTCCTCCCGTGACCATCAGATCGTTGAGACCACAGCAAACCGTATTATGGAGATCGTAAACGGCCAGCTGATTGATAAGATCACTACCTATGACGAATATCTGGCAAGTGATGAGATGGCTCGTAAGAGACAGGTATTTACTCTGACAGAGGAACAGGCAGAAGAGAACAATTAATCCATGTAATTTACCGGCTTGAAGGTAAATCACATAAGCAGTTAATCCCCTGAATGAATGATTATTATAACACTCATTTGGGGGATTTTTTTGTGACCCATGATAAAATGCAGGTTATTTTAAAGCGTGATTGAATATTTTTCTCATATGACGTATAATCGCCTTTAAAAGGAGGTGAAAACGATACATACCATTGATTATTATGCTTATGTTTCCGGGATGAAGGGCTGGAACTCCCAATTTAAGGCAATTGTGGCTGTGGCAGCCTTGTTTTTTTGCATTGGGGCGGATAAGGTATGGGTGTCCATGCTGGTGTTTCTGCCCATGTCTTTTCTGACGGTATTCGCAGGAAGAGTTTCATGGAGAAGTTATCTGGCTCTTCTTCGGATTCCGTTAGCTTTTCTCCTGATGGGAACTGCGGCCATTGCAGTGGGCTTGTCCCCCGTACCCTATGGGAACGTTTCTGTATCGGTGTTTGGATATTATCTGTATCTGACAGAAGATGGGCTGCGGATGCCGGTCCGGCTGATTTTAAAGGCGATGGCGGCTTTAAGTGCCATGTATATGCTGGTGCTTTCCACTCCCGCAAGTGAGATCATCTGCATATTTGGCAGGCTTCATGTACCTAAGATCATTTTGGAGCTTATGAATATGATTTACCGGTTCATCTTCGTGATGATGGACACCCAGTACCGCATGAGGCTGGCAGCCGAATCCAGACTGGGATTTTTGGGGTTTAGAACCTCCTGCCGTTCCTTTGGCAGTTTGGCCGGGAATTTATTTGTGGTTTCCTTAAAGAAAGCGGGGGTCTATTATGATGCGCTGACGGCCCGCTGCTACGATGGGGAGCTTATGTTTCTGGAAGAGGAAAAGAGGCTGAAAGAATGGCAGATCTGGGCGGCAGTCAGTTATTTCCTGCTTCTTTTCCTGGGATACCTGCTGTCCATTTAAAGATAGCAAAGAGAAGGAGAGGTGAGGAAACATGGAGGAAATCCTTTTACAGGCCGAAAATTTAAGCTATTCCTATGAGCAGGGCAAAGAGGTATTAAAGGGAATCAGTTTGACGGTAAAAAAGGGAGAAAAAATCGCAGTTTTAGGTTCTAACGGAGCGGGAAAATCAACCTGCTTTTTCAATCTGAACGGCGTATATCAGCCCAGCGGCGGAAAAATTTTTTATCGGGGGAAGGAGATTAAAAAAAAGGACTTAAATGAACTTAGAAAAAATGTGGGAATCGTCTTTCAGGATGCAGACAATCAGATCATTGCTTCCACGGTATTTGCAGAGATTTCCTTTGGCCCTATGAATTTAAAGCTTCCAAAGGAGGAAGTGCGGCGGCGGGTGGTAGCTGCCATGGAAGATATGAATTTAAGCGGGTTTCAGGACAGGCCCCCCCATTATTTAAGCGGAGGGGAGAAAAAACGGGTCAGCATCGCAGATATCCTTGCCATGGAGTCTGAAATTATTCTATTTGATGAGCCTACGGCGTCTTTGGACCCGGTAAATGTGGAAATGTTAAAGGATGTTCTTGATAAGATGAGGGAAATGGGGAAAACTCTTTTGATTTCCACCCATGATGTGGATTTCGCGTATGAATGGGCGGATCGGGTGCTGGTCTTTGCCGATGGGCGGATCATCGCCGATGGTCCGGTTAAGGACGTATTTGAATCAAAGGAGGTGTTGGAGCAGGCAAATCTAAAAAAGCCTGTGCTGATGGAGGTTTATGAAAGTCTGGTGGGGCATGGTGTTTTAAAAAAGGGGGATCGTTTTCCGAGAAATACAAAGGAGCTGGAGGTCCTTTTAAGCGAAATTCCAGGAATTTACAAAGAAATTGACAGAATGGTGTGAAACGTCTAAAATAGGAGAGTATTACGTGAAAGGTGCCTGTGTACATTCTCCGCAGGATAATAGGGAAAAGGGTGAGAATCCCTTACGGTCCCGCCGCTGTAAGTGTGGAGCACAGTTTCATAGATCACTGGGAAACTGGGAAGAGAAACTGCTGTGAAGATCCATGAGTCAGAAGACCTGCCTTTCATTTCGCTACGCACAGGTTACGAGTGATGACCGGTGCCGGAAGTCTTTTTGTTGTGCAAAGATTTCTTAAACAAGCGCCTGTCTGATGAGTGGGAATCATCGGATGAGAGGGGCTTATTTTTTTGGAAGGAGAATAACAATGAGTAAGAAAGAAAAAAGTATTATGAGACTTGCAGTCGCATTTGCACTGGCCTTTGGGATCATGCCAAGTGCCTATGCCATGCACATTATGGAGGGGTATCTGCCTTTGGGATACTGCATCGCCTGGGGAGCGGTGTGTGTACCGTTTCTGGCAGCAGGATTTTTCTCCATCAGGAAAACCCTTAGGGAAAACAAAAGAGCAATGACCATACTTGCCATGTCAGGAGCGTTTGTATTCGTCATTTCCTCTTTAAAAATCCCGTCTGTCACAGGAAGCTGTTCCCATATGACAGGAACGGGGCTGGGGGCTATTTTGTTCGGTCCGTCGGCTGTGAGCATTCTGGGGATTATTGTTCTGATCTTTCAGGCGATTTTACTGGCTCACGGAGGACTGACCACGCTTGGGGCCAATACCTTTTCCATGGCGATTGCAGGGCCTTTTGTATCTTTTGGAATTTATAAATTATGCAGGGCTTGTAAGGTCAACAAACTTGTCAGTGTATTTCTGGCCGCCATGCTGGGAGATCTATTTACATACTGCGTGACCAGCATTCAGCTGGCACTTGCTTACCCGTCAGAGATGGGCGGTGTGGCTGCTTCTGCCGTGAAGTTCTTAGGTGTTTTTGCGCCTACCCAGCTTCCTCTGGCAGTCATCGAGGGAATCCTTACTACCGTTATCATCATGACGCTTGAGACCTATGCACTTCCCGAATTAAAAGCCATCGGATTTTCAAAGGAGGTTCGGTAAAATGACAAAGAAAAACAAACAGATCGTAGCCGCACTTTTGATTTTGGTATGTTTAATCGCGGTCATTCCGTTATTTGCCGTTAAAGGGGCAGAGTTTGGCGGGTCCGATGATGCAGGAAGCCAGATGATCTCTGAGATCCGGGGCGCGGAATATGAGCCCTGGTTCACTCCCGTTTTTGAGACCGTGATCGGCGGGGAGCTTCCCGGCGAAGTGGAAAGCCTTCTTTTCTGTCTTCAGACCGGAATCGGCGTGGGAGTCATGGCCTTTTTCATGGGCCGTTTTGTGGAACGGAAAAAATGGCAGGACAAGCAGAAGTAAGAATACGGAAAAATCCATTGATTTGGGGGCTGTCGCATGTTTCGTGCGCAAGCCCCCTTTTCTAATTCATGGGGGAATGGTATACTAGACCTATCTTTAGACCGAGGTGAAAACGATGAAAAAAATGATTTCCTGGAATGTAAACGGCCTTCGTGCCTGTGTAGAAAAGGGATTTTTGGATTATTTTAAAGAAGTGGATGCAGATGTATTTTGTATACAGGAAAGCAAGCTGCAGGAAGGACAGATTGATCTGCCCACTCCCGGCTATCACCAGTACTGGAATTATGCCGAAAAAAAGGGATATTCGGGAACTGCCATATTTACCAAAGAGGAACCCTTGTCGGTGGCTTACGGGATTGGAGCAGAGGAGCATGACAAAGAGGGACGTGTGATTGCCGCCGAATTTGACGAGTATTATGTGGTTACCTGTTACACTCCTAATTCACAGAATGAGCTGGCCCGTCTTCCCTACCGCATGACCTGGGAGGATGCATTTCTGGCTTATGTAAAAAAGCTGGAAGAGAAAAAGCCGGTAATTCTTTGCGGGGATTTCAATGTTGCCCATAAGGAGATCGACTTGAAAAACCCGAAAACCAACCGTAAGAATGCCGGTTTTACCGATGAAGAAAGAGCGAAATTTTCCGGTCTTTTGGAAGCCGGATTTGTGGATACCTACCGCTATTTCTACCCGGATACCGAAGGGGTGTATTCCTGGTGGTCTTACCGCTTCAGTGCCAGACAGAAAAATGCCGGGTGGCGCATTGACTATTTCTGCGTTTCGGAACGCTTAAAGGACAGGCTGGAGAGCGCAGCCATCCATACGGAGGTTCTGGGCTCGGATCATTGCCCGGTGGAGCTTGTGATCCGGTAATGGGAAAGACAGGAGAGAAGGATAAGGAATGAATTTACTGACGATTGAACATTTGACAAAATCATATACGGAACGGCTGCTGTTTGACGATACCAGCTTCAGTATCAATGAAGGAGAAAAGATCGGACTGATCGGAATCAACGGTACGGGAAAATCCACGCTTTTGCGGATCGTTGCAGGTCTGGAGGTGCCGGATGAGGGAAATGTGGTTAAGGGCAGGAACCTGGATATCCGGTTTTTATCCCAGAATCCCAAGTTTCATGAGGGGGATACCATTTTACAGAGCATTGTCCGGGAAAATGAAGGACACGAACATGTGTGGGATTTGGAGAGCCAGGCGAAGACCATGCTGACAAGGCTTGGCTTTACGGACTTTGACTCCAAGGTGGAGACTTTATCGGGAGGACAGAGAAAGCGGGTGGCTTTGGTCAGCGTCCTGCTTTCCACGGTAGACCTACTGGTTCTTGACGAGCCTACCAACCATTTGGACAGCAGTATGGCGGAATGGCTGGAGGACTATCTGCGCCGGTTTAAAGGCGCCCTTCTCATGGTTACCCATGACCGGTATTTCTTAGACAGCGTGACCAACCGGATCGTGGAACTGGATAAGGGAAAGCTTTACAGCTACCAGGAAAATTATGCGGGCTATTTAAAGCTGAAGGCAGAACGAATGGATATGGCGGCTGCCTCGGAGCGAAAACGCCAGTCCATTTTAAGGGTGGAGTTAGAATGGATGCAGCGGGGAGCCAGAGCCCGTTCCACCAAGCAGAAGGCCCATATTGAGCGGTATGAGACGCTCAGGGACCAAAAGGGGATCGAGCTTGATCAGACTGTGGAGCTGGATTCCATCGCAAGCCGGCTGGGCCGTACCACGGTGGAGCTTCAGGATATATGCAAGTCCTATGGTGATAAGGTATTAATGAAGGATTTTACCTATATCTTCCTGAAAAATGACCGCATCGGAATCATCGGGCCAAACGGAAGCGGAAAATCCACGCTGATGAAGATCATCACCGGATGGCAGGAGCCGGATTCGGGAACCGTCACCATAGGCCAGACGGTGAAAATGGGATATTTTTCACAGGAAAGCGAAGATATGGATGGCAGCTTGAAGGTCATTGATTACATCCGAAATGTGGCAGAGTATGTAAAGACAAAGGATGGCAGCGTCAGTGCCTCCCAAATGCTGGAACGGTTCTTATTTCCGCCCAGTGTCCAGTATACCACAATTGATAAACTGTCCGGCGGAGAGAAAAGAAGGCTTTATCTTCTGCGGATACTGATGGAGGCACCCAATGTGCTTCTCTTAGATGAGCCGACCAATGACCTGGATATTCAGACGTTGACCATTTTAGAGGATTATTTAGACAGCTTCCAGGGAATCGTTGTTACCGTATCCCATGACCGGTATTTCTTAGACCGTGTGGTAAGACGGATCTTTGCGTTTGAAGGCCAGGGAAAGGTGACCCAGTATGAAGGCGGGTTCACGGATTACCAGGCGGCATTTCAGAAAAAATACCCGGATGGATTACCTGGTCAGAGCGAATCCAGGCAGAAGAAAGCAGACAGCGGGGAGAAGAAGGCGAAGGAACGGCCTAAACTGGAACGGAAGCTTAAATTTTCCTATAAAGAGCAGAAGGAATGGGAAACCATTGAAGATGAGATCGCAGGTCTGGAAGAAGCGCTGGAGGGCTTAGACGGACAGATGGCGGAGGCGGCCAGTGATTACAGCCGGTTAAATGCTCTGATGAAGGAAAAATCAGAGAAGGAACAGCTTCTGGAGGAGAAGATGGAGCGCTGGATGTACTTAAATGAACTGGCAGAACAGATTCGGAACCAGTGACAACACAAAAGAGGCAGAGGAGTAACCAGGTATGGAACAGTACAGGATGAGAGCGGAGAAGGAAATATTTCCCATGGGACAGACCATGGTACTTAACGGAATTCATTTCAGCGTAGCCGCAGAAGGAGAAGACTGCCGTGTTTTGTTCTTTAAAGAGGGGGAGGAGGAACCATTTCAGACACTTTCCTTCCCCCAAAAGTGGAGACGGGGAAATGTCTTTTCCATGACGGTATCAGGGGACTTTTCCGGCCTTTTTTACTGCTTTGAGATTGATGGAAAACGGTTTCCCGATCCTTATGGAAAGAGGTTTACAAACCGGGAGGTATGGGGAGATTTGGACCAGGCCCAGCGTCTCCAGCTCTCTCCCTTAGAGGTCTTGCCCTTTGACTGGGAGCAAGACCAATTGCCTCAAATCCCTTATGAGGATACCATCATTTACCGGATGCACTGCCGTGGCTTTACCAGACACAGTTCTTCAGGGGTGAAAGACAAGGGCACGTTCCGGGGAATTATGGAAAAAATCCCGTATCTGAAGGAACTGGGAATCACGGCGATGGAGTTGCTGCCGGTCAATGAATTCCAGGAGGTCATAATGCCGGAATATGTGCCTGGAAATCCATTTGGTGTGGATAAACCCACTGGAAAATTAAATTATTGGGGATATGGGCCGGGATTTTACTTTTCGCCTAAGGCTTCCTTTGCATCTGGGGAGTCTGATCCTGGGATAGAATTTAAAAACCTTGTGAAAGCCCTTCATAAAGAGGGAATAGAATTGATCACCGAACTCTATTTTACAGGGAAAGAGCCGGCTTCCTTTGTGCTTGATGTGGTTCGTTTCTGGGCAAATGAATTTCATGTGGATGGAATCCACTTAGCCGGCTTTCCGCCTTTGGACATCCTGAGAGACGATCCGTATCTGAGCCGGATCAAGCTGATTGCCAGCTCGTGGGGGGAGAGACCAGGAGAAGGGAGAAAGCACCTGGGAGAATGCAATGACGGTTTTTTGGTGGATATGCGCCGGGTGTTAAAGGGAGACGAGGACCAGATGAAGAACTTGGCATTCCGTATCAGGAGAAACCCGGCGGAACATGGCATCATCAACTATATGGCAACTACCAACGGCTTTACCATGATGGATATGGTTTCCTACGACACCAGGCATAATGAAGGAAACGGGGAAAATAACCGGGACGGCAATCCTTACAACTATTCCTGGAACTGCGGAGCCGAAGGGCCGACGAAAAGAAAAACGGTTTTGGAGCTGAGAAAAAAACAGCTTCGCAATGCATTTCTTCTTCTTTTTTTGAGTCAGGGCACTCCTCTTATTCTGGCGGGAGATGAATTTGGTAATTCCCAGTCAGGCAATAACAATGCTTATTGCCAGGACAATGAGGTGTCCTGGCTGAACTGGAATTTAAGAAAGAAAAACCAGGATCTTTTTGATTTTGTAAAAGCCCTGATTGCCTTCCGGAAAGCCCATCCGGTATTTCATATGCCAAAAGAGCCGAGACTGATGGATTATTTAGCCTGCGGACTGCCGGATATGTCCTACCACGGCGTAAGAGCCTGGTGCCCGGAGTTTGACAATTTCAGAAGGCAGTTAGGGGTCCTTTTCTGCGGGGAATATGCAGTGAAACCGGATGGCACGAAGGATAAAAGCTTCTATGTGGTCTATAACATGCACTGGGAGCCCCATGAATTTGATCTGCCCAACCGGAAAGAGGGAAAGTCATGGCATGTGGTGTTTCATACGGACGCGAAGGATACCGGCGGAAGGTATGAAAGCGGGGCGGAACCAAAGGCGGAGGGCAGACGATATCTGGTTCCGGCAAGGACGATCGTGGTGTTTATGGAAAAGTAGCGTGTTGGTTTTCCGCATACAAATCCGTAATTTTCCGGCACATGGCTGAGAATGTTTCTACTTCTTGTGGAGTCAGTGCTTGTTCAATCAAATCCATAATTTCATTTCCCAGACGTTCCACCCGTCTTAAAAAGGCAATTCCCTCCCCGGTAAGCACAATGTTATAGGACCGTCGGTCTTTGGTCTGCCGTTCCTGCGTGATATAATTTTTTTCCAGCAAACGTTTGGTCAGCTTGGAAATGCCGGACTGGGAAATGCCTTTCATTTCCGCCAGTTCCTTGGCGGTCTTTGGCCCCTGTTTAAATAGGGTATCCAGAATATAATACTGAGCGGTTGAAACGCCCTCCACGTTGAACCGGTTGGTATTGGAAACGATCATGCATTGAAAAGGAACATAAGTTTCTTCTAATTTATTTGAAGCCATTTCACATTCTCCTAAATTTTCTTAATATAGTTCTTTAAATAAGTCCCTGTCAGGGAATTTTCGCAAGAAATAATATCTTTTGGCAGTCCCGAAAACAGAATTTCTCCGCCATTTTGCCCGGCATATGGACCCAGGTCAATGATCCAGTCCGCCTGACACATAATGTCCAGATTATGCTCAATGACGATCAGAGTGGAATTTCGATCTACAAGGCGGTTCATCATGTGGATTAACTGGCTGATATCGGCCATATGAAGGCCGGTGGAGGGTTCATCAAGCACGTAAATCTGACTCTGATTTTCCAGTTCAGACGCCAGCTTGATGCGCTGCAGTTCTCCGCCGGATAAGGTGTTTAATGGCTGACCCAGTGTGATATAGGTGATTCCCACGTCAGACAGCCGCTTCAGTACGGTTACGATCTCCATTTCGTGAAAAAATCCCAAAGCCTCTGATACCGTCATTTGGAGGACATCGCCAATGGTTTTTCCTCTTAACCGGTAATGAAGCACTTCTTCTGTGTAACGCTTTCCGTGGCATTCCTCGCATACGGTTACTATGGTATCCATAAATGCCAGGTCCGTATAGGTAACGCCTAAGCCTTTGCAGACCGGACAGGCGCCTTTGGAATTAAAACTGAACAGCGATGCACTGACCCCATTGGTTTTTGCAAACAGCTTTCTGATTATATCAAAAATTCCTGTAAAGGTGACAAGGTTGGATCGCTTGGAAGCTGGTATTCCTTTTTGGTCAATCAATACCGTTTCAGGGTAAAACTCAGGCAGAATCTGATTGATCAGAGTGCTTTTTCCAGATCCGGCGACTCCGGTTATCACGGTCATGACTCCTTTTGGGATATCTACGGACACATTCTTTAAGTTGTGGAGTGTGGCATTGGATAGCGAGAGCCATCCTTTTGGGGTACGGGGAGTTTCTTTCAACGAAGGACGGTGTGACAGATAGGTTCCTGTCAGAGTACCGGATGCTTTCAGACCCTCATAATCTCCCTGATAGACGATCTCACCGCCATGGATTCCGGCCCCTGGTCCCATGTCAATCACGTGGTCTGCAATTTGGATCATATCCGGGTCATGCTCCACAATCAACACGGTATTGCCCTTGTCGCGTAAAAGTCTCATAAGTCCGTTGATTTTGCTGATGTCGTGAGGGTGGAGTCCGATGCTTGGTTCATCAAAAATATAAGTTAAGTCTGTTAAGCTGCTCCCAAGCTGGCAGACCATTTTAATCCGCTGGGATTCACCTCCGGAAAGCGTGGAGGTTTCTCGGCTCAGACTTAAATAATCCAGTCCAATGGACACCATATGCTGCAGCCGGCTTGTCAGTTCGCTAACAATGGGCACGGCCGCTGGAACAGTGATGGACCCGATAAAATCCAGCAGCTGGCTTACCTGCATATCCGCACATTGGGAAATATTTTTCCCGTTGATCTTGCAGGAAAGCACCTTTTCATTGAGCCGTTGCCCATGGCAGCAGGGGCAGGTTTGTTTGGTAACAAAGCCCTCGATTTCTTTGCTGTATTTCACCTTTTCGCCTTCTTCCTTTTTTAGAAAGCTGCGTTCAATCCGGGGGATGAGTCCCTCGTACAGTGAGGTCTTGTGCCATTGGGGGTCCGGGTTCTTCAGCTTCATGTTGTCGGCGTATAGCAGCAAATCCATTTCCTGGGAAGTAAAATCCCGGATCTTTTTATCGTTATCAAACAGTCCGGAGTGAATATAACGTGTATGCCGCCATCCGCCTGGTTCAAACGTCGGGAAACGTATGGCACCTTCATTTAAAGATAGATCTTTATTTAACAGGCGTTCAAGATCCACCGCTTCTATCGTCCCAAGACCCTGGCAGCCGCCGCACATTCCCGCCGGATTGTTAAATGAAAAAGCATCGGAATATCCTGCAAACGGTTTGCCGATCCTGGAAAATAAAAGGCGGAGTAAGGAATAAGTATCTGTTATGGTTCCTACGGTTGAACGGGCATTGCCTCCCAAGCGTTTCTGATTGATAATAAAGGCCACAGAAAGACCTTCCATGGAATCCACATCGGGTTTTCCATAATGGGGAAGGCGGTGGCGGATAAAGCTGGTGTAGGTCTCATTTAATTGTCTTTGGGATTCTGCTGCGATGGTATCAAATACCAAAGACGATTTGCCGGAACCGGATACTCCGGTAAACACTGTGATCTTCTTTTTGGGGATATTGACATCTATATTTTTTAAGTTCCGTTCCCTGGCTCCGGTCACCCGGATATAATTATTGCACATAGTGTTTCCTTTCTGACTGATATATGAAATGGTTAATATATGAGTGGGTTAAGTATATTTTAACATGGTTGATGTTTCGTTTCAATGCTTCCATGATTTTTATTTGTAAGAGAGCTATGATGGCACATTTTTCGGGGAAGGGCTGGACGGGATTCTGGTTTTTTAAATAACATTGTTGCCAGGTGTGAGATTTCTGGATAAAGTGGATTGAATTCAGGTTTTACAGGAACGCTGTGGAGAAGGAGGAAAGAGGTACTGAATATTTTAAACGTTGGGATGAATGAGAGCGAGGATACGTTTTTTATTTGGATAAAGATGTGCAGATGTAAAAATCCAATGGCTTAATAAGAATTTTCACCGGCATTTGACTATTTGGGTAAGGCAGTTCACAAAAACCCGCCAATGAAAGCGGGTTGCGAAATCGGAGCAGGCAATGTAGGGAAAAACATATTTGCAGTACTGCTTTCAGTTGGTCATTCGTGTATCGTATTACGTTTGATTACAGAGGAAGACAGAATTGCTTTAATAAAATTAAAGTGGCAAAGATTAAAGAAAGTTTCTGAAGTAATGCTGCAAGGATCATAAAGCAATCGACCATAGGAGGACTGCAGGGATGACACCTACAATGCAGCAGATGAAATCATTCATGGTGTCCACAAGCCCGGAGGGCTGAAGTGCTTTTTCTGATAAATGATTGTTGTTTGCATTTATTTTCTGCCACCGCTGGGCATTTCCATGAGTCAGACAGTCGCTTATATATTCAAGTATTTCCCAAATCACATGAAGTGTGATTGAAAATGTGGCACCGAAAAAGATTACTGCCCACTTGGAAATTCCGGGGTTTAAACTGATAATCGCAATTCCAAAGCCTACAAACCCGGCACCTGAAAGAAAATGAATGGATCGGTCCCACCATTTGTATTTATCATAAAATTTAAGCGAGCTGCCCAGGTACATTGCCATAAACAGGATGACAAAATAGAGAAGAATGCTGAACATATCTATTTTAATTCGGAAGAATGTCCTTGCGAACGCGGGTAAAAGGGAAAACACAAACATCAATGCAATGGATTTTATTATTTTATATTCATGCTTAAAAACATAATAGAGAGCCAGTATTATTAATAGCCATAGAAAAATAATTTCGTAATAATTCAGTAATTTCATATCTTCACCTCGTACTGCTAGTATGCGGAAAAACTGCACAAATATGTATTTTAGAAATTCTTATTGTGAATGTTAAAGTAGGATTTTTAAATTTAGATTTCTATGATCTACCCAATGATATGGTGTCCATCTATTTTCCGGATAAAAATGAAGCAAATGCTGTTGCGGAAAAATCCATAAGAAAGGGTAGGAACCGAAATAAAATTGTTGAAAATCCTTCCATAAAATATTTTCGTACGGTTCATGGTAATCATATCCGCTTTACCCGTGGAGCGGTTATGATTACCTGTAAAGACGGAATGTCCTAATCTTGTCTGTATTTTTACTAACTATATCTGCGGAACGTTCAATTTAGTACAAATTAAGAGGCTGGTCATGAATATCTCTTTTAGACATACTTCTTGCATAAGGAAAAAAGCTCACTTTTGAAAATGAATTATTTAAATTCTTCAATAAAGAATTCCACATAAAGCGGTTTTCTTTAATTGCTTTTCTACTCATGCTTGTCTTTTTTTCTATCCATTTCCTCCCGGTTTCAAAATATGTTTCCATTGTAGCAGCAGTAGTGCCGAAGAACTGATTATACAGGTTATGCAGAGCTTTATTATGTTAAAATGATGTCATTTATTAAAGCGGTATTTTTGAATAATAATATTTCTAATATATTATAATAGCAAAATTTAAGATCAGAAAAAATGTCTGTCAAGGAGTCGGTCGAACTGTCGGCCAAGAAAATTCTGCTTTGCAGGAACTACTTATATTGACTAGTACCGATCTAATTTATATAAATACATAATAAAAATTAGTTGGATTTACTTACTTGAGCAGGATTAATGGGGAGGAATAATTTATTAAAAAATATATAACCTTAATCATCCCATAAAAAGAACATATGTTCGAAAAAATATTGACAATAAGAATGAAGGGTATTATAATCTAATTGTCGACAAAAGAACATATGTTCGAGTTTGCGGAGAGTAAAGAACTTTTCGTGACAATATGTATAGTTAAAAAATTTAATAGTTTTATAGTTAAAATCAAGAAAAAAACGAATGAGGAGAAATAATATGTCAAGTACAAATAAAACATCATTAGGATTGAATATATGGGAAGCATCGGATAAACCGGTAAGGCAGGATTTTATTAATGATAACGTAATTATTGATGAGAAGATATCTGAGTTAAATAGCAATTTAAGAAACAAGCAGGATTCGCTAAATCTGCCCTCAAATACAATTATTGATTATTCAGATTCTAACCTTGCTAAAACGGGAGGTTGGGTGTTAGCAGACGGTACTGCAATGTATTATAATTTTAAAATGGGTTGGGGGATAATACAATTTAAAATGAAAGGTAACGAAATTTACATTAGACCTCAATGGGGATTATCAACACCTGGGGACTGGAAAAAAATATATTAACAAATGACCATTTAAGTACAATCAATAACTTTTTCGGTGCCATCGTGGTAGTGCCAGTGTAATCTTCCATCAATGTCCAGATATAAAACATCTGCGTTACGTCCAATGTTTTCAAATCCAATTATAGCACGTGATGCAGCATTTTCGATATACGGAGATATCAGAAAAACAAGAGCATGATTGTAAGAATCATTGCCTACTCCGACTATAGACGTAATTGATTGTCTACCATTATAAGAGTTTTCACCAAGTCCAGCTATATCACTTAAATTAAATTTTATTTAATCCAAGTGAAACTGCTGATACTCCTTCTTTCATCTCAATAGCAAAGAGGGAGTACAAAGCAATAAGTAGCTTTTTCAATCAACAGTTTTATCATTAAAAAACAAAATTCAAAAATAACTACAAAGAACGGAGACAAAAAGAATATTACCAATAGAAAAATGAAAGGAAAAACCTGTTATTTATGAACCGACCGGAATGTTTACATATTCCCACGCTCCACGAAGGAGAACAAGCACAAATCAACTGGGAAGCAGTGGAAGCAGATAAAAATTATATTGTAGAACGAGTATTCAATGAATCTTTTTTACAAGCCCTATCAGGATATACCTGGGATAATTTTGATAGTACCAATGAATCATGGAGCAGCCAAGAACAGGCAAGATTAAACTGGCATCAAATTGAAACGAGAACAGGAAAAGGTCAGCACTGGGAGCGCCTGGATTATGAACAGTTAAGCTGGTTACAGTTTGAGAAACAGTCATATACCTGGGAAGCATTAGAGAGACGGGAAATCAGTTTTGAAATATATAACGGTCCTGGTGTTAAACAGCTTGGCATTGAGCAGGGACGTACCTGGCTGGAACTGGACGAGCTTAATCAAGACTGGAGCAGTCTGGATAGAACCGAACATTCATGGGCTCAAGGGGAAAAGGTGACATTGCCTGGCATCTCATGGGAAAGTGTTGATTCCAGATGGCTGACATTTAATGAATGGGAAACAAAAGAACTGACTTTTCATGAATTGGATACACAGAGAAATATAGAAGAGCATCAAGGAATGACAGATAACATACCAATTGGGGCGTCCAACGCAATGTACCGGATCAAAGCATGTGGTTCTAAAGGAAATGAGTCTGATTATTTAGAGACATTACAGTTGCCGGTTATTCCTGTATTTTACCGCAGCAGCGCAATGGAATATCCGGTAAAGAACGGTAAACGTTATTTAGTTCTTTTAAAGGCACAGGAGGTCATCGGTCTGGACATGATCCGCATGAATCTTCGGTATGATCCGTACTTACTGGAATTAACCAGCCTCTCAACGGGCAGCCTAAGAAGCATAACAAAACCAGGAAATTATCCGGAAGAATATATAAGAGTATATTCCAGTGTTCCAGGAAACCTATGGTTCCAATCGACCAGACAGTTAAGTAAGAAGGAATGTTTTAGTGGCTGCATTGCATTGGTAGAATTTATTGCCAAGGGAACCGGAAGTGCAGCAGTATTATTACATTAGAATGAAGAAGGGATTCGATGGACAATAAAAAGATTAATGAAAATAACATAGATATAAAGGAAGGGGAATCTCCTGATATAAAGACGGCGGAGTATATATCAAGTGGAGAAGAAAATGAAGTAAATAGACCGAAAGCACTGTTTAACAGAGCAGAAGTGCCTGTTGATGAGGAAGAGTTTTCTGATATAAAACAGTATCCGGAATCCCCATTTACCTACTTTGACACCAATCTAGTAAATGTTCAGTTAAGTACGGGAAGTCTTCAATATGACGTAACAGATTTTGTACTGCCTGGCAGAAATGGTTTTGATGTTACCATTGCCAGGCGCTATGATTCAGGCTGTGCCAATTTAGTGGATATGGCTCCATATGTGAAAAATAATAAGCTAAAAACAGGTTCAAAAAATAATAGTTTTAATACTGCCACTTATGGGTTGGGATATGGCTGGTCCTTTGTGCTGCCGTCCATTGAGACTGTACCATATCTTAATTGTACTTACATAAACATATCAATTGATCCTAAGCAATCAATTCTAATGGGAACTCCCGGTTATGATTATATTTTGCATCTGGAAGACGGTAAAAGTTTAAATATAAGCCGATCCTCAGACCGATTTGAAAATTATAGCCTAAAAGATGTTACCATTGCTACCAGATCAGGAACGATTGTGCACCCTTATGCGGTTGATGTTGAAAAAGGTTATGATATCATAATTGAATACAAGAATGGAAACAAAGACTATTTTAAAGATTCATATGGAAATATTGGCGAACGGGATAAGATGATACCGCAACGGTTTACACTGGTCGCCAGACAGGATAAGTATGGGAATGTAATTTGTTATGATTTAAAGGATTACGGCGGTATGATGATTGTGGATACCTGGGGGCGTAAAATCAACTTGGAGAAGACAGATTATGGGCTTGTCTGGAGATTACCTGAAAGCACTGCTGGAAAAGCATGTGAATTTTCCTACCATATCGATCAGACAAATCCCCTTAAGCTCACCGCAGTTACAGACCCCGCAGGCCGCATAACCCAGTATAATTACTATAATCCGGAAGATTATAAGGGAATTATGACTTATGCTTCTAAAAAAGCAGTTGGAAATTCTACTGGTAATATGGCACGCAGTTATCTGCTGCTAAAAAGTGTTACATATCCCAATCATGCCTCCACCCAGTTTACATACGGCAAGAAAATTAATATTAAAAATGATGCAGGTGGAAAGGTTACTCATTTTGCATTGACGCTTAAAAAGGATATTGCAGACGGAAACGAATACAACCTGGTTGAATACAGGTACAGGCTTGATTCCAGAGCCACCTACGAGTATAGCAGTGGGGAGTATATCGAATATGCAGAAGTGAAAAATCATCAGGATATTGTGGAAACCCATGAGTTTGACCGAAAAGGGCAACTATTAAAAAAAGAGGTTCGACATCAAAACGCTCTTATATCAAAAAGTGTTTATAAATACAGCAATAAATTAATTGTGTCAGCCGTTGACCAGAGTTTTGACAGGAACGATGAATCAAAATTTTTAGAAAAGAAAACGTTTTGGAAATATTCTACAGATCGAAAAGCAAACGTTATTCAGCTTATTGAAGAGTATCCAGAGGATCCTTCCTGTAATCAGGAAGTGAAAACAAGCTATGGAGACTACAGCATCATTCTTGAGACAGAAAGAAACAAGGGCTCTGACCAGATTAAAGAAACCTATGAGCCTTGTACAGAGTTGGGAAATAAGGTCATAAAATATCATCGAGTATATCAAAATGGAGTCTTAAAGGAAAAAACAGGATATGATTATAAAGATCCGAAAAATCCCTATTGTGTGACCAACGAAAGAAGGTATTTCCTGGCAGACAGCGGGGATCTGGAACAGTCAGGTAATTATGCTGAAACAATTTATCATTATAGTTCTTCTTCCAGTAAAGTCAGCAGATACACACATAACTTTATCATAAAAGAACAAACCGGCATGATAGATGCAGACGGCCAGCCCTGCGAACCAATAAAGGAAGAATATCAATATGACGATTGGGGGCGGCTCATCTCCAAAAAGGATTCCAGGAATCAGGTTACTACCACCCGCTATGACGGGGTGGGGCGAATTGAAGCACAGACGTTGCCTCCGGCAGACGGCCAGCAGGCAGCAAATGAAACCTATTATAACGATAGCCTGAACTATATTACGGAAACTGATGCGAACCACCACAAAAGACGAATTTATTACACACCGTTTGGACAGATTCGACAGGTCTGTCTGGCCGTATCCAATGAACCGGCCTCCGGTGATGTCGTGCTGCAAGATTTTCGGTATAATTCATGGGGCGAATTGACAGAAGCAGTTACATATAATGGGAACGGCACAGCAGCGGACCATGTGAGAAAGACAGAGCGTTATACCTATGATTCCTTTGGCCGGGTGTTATCCCGTTCGATTCAGCAAGTGGGCTATGAGGAGAAGTATGAATACAATGAGGTATTTACCGATCCGGCGGATGGCAGAAAGTACTATCGGGAACTGAAAAATGTTATAGGAGACGCATCCGCTCCAAGTATTGTGACGGAATCTTATAAAGATCAAAAAGGTCAGGTTCGGAAGGAGATTTTAGCCGGAGAGAAGGTATTTACCTACGAGTATGATAATGCAGGAAACAATATTTGCAAAGTTGATGCCAGAAACCACGCGGAACGATGGGAGCATGATTATGCAGGAAGGGTAGTAAAATCCATTCGGACAGTCTCTGGCCAGGAGAGAATCACCAGGATTCAATATGATGCATTAGGTAATAAACGTTTTCTTTGGGATGAAACCGGAAAGAGAACTGAATTTCAATACGATAATGCAGGGCGTCTGATTCAAATCACCAAGCCATTTGACCACCGCAGCCAGATTGTAAAATATTACTATGATGGAACCGGAAATGTAATTGGTGAAAAGAAGGCACAAAATGATGGCTGGCAGGAAGTCCGGTATGTTTATGACGCGAGGAACCGAGTGACTGATACTTACCAGTACCTAAATCCGGGCAGCTGGATTAAGACCACTTTCAGGTATGATGCAATGAATCAGGTCATTCTAAGAAGGACCGGAGACACTCCGTCCGGCGAAGGGCGGGAGGTTACAAAATACGCCTATGACCGCTTTGGAAACGTTACGGCAATAACGGATGCCCGCGGCTGTACGGAATACTATGAATATGATAAAGTCGGAAGACTGCAGAAAAAAACGGACAGGAACAAGGACCAGACCGTTTACCAGCATGATGCTCTGGAACGTTTGATAAAAGAAACCGTTCAAAAGACAACTCCGGAAGGACTGGTGATTAGCGAGCGGGAGTATACCTATAGTAAGAACGGTAAGCAGATTAGAGTAGTCAGCCGGGAATCCATGGGAGGAAAAGTAAACGTCCTTCTGGAGATGAAATACCGTTACAACAATAAAGGCCAGCTGACTCATCAGGAAGATCCAGCAAATACAAAGAAGGATTATACCTATGATATATATGGAAACCGTCAGTCCTTTCAACTGACCCGCGAAGGAAATGCAAATCCGGATGTCAGTCTGTATTATAAGTATGATGATTTATACCGTTTAAAGCAGATAAGAAAAAACAGTGCTGCAGGGGTGATACTTGCAGAGTATGAATATGATGAAAAAGGCAACCGTAAAACTCTTTTCTATCCACAGTCTGGTATGGAAACTCTGTATAAATATAATGACGGCAACAAAGTAATAGCCTTAGAGAATAAAAGGCAGGGAACTGTGATTTCTGCATGGGAATATGACTATGATGTGGATGGAAACATTCTAAGTAAGATTAACAAAGCAGGTTCTGCTCCAGTTACAATATCCTATTGCTATGATCGGCTTGGGCGTCTGACAGAAGAAGATTATTTCGGCTGGAAGCGAACTATTTATACCTATGACGCTTATTCCAACCGTATGAAAATGATGGTAGAGGGCAGAACAAAGAACGAACTCATCAGTGTTACCAGCTATGAATATGGTTTAAACAACCGACTGGAAAAAGAGACAAAGAAGCAGGGGAAAATAACGGAAACGTATCGGTACCGTTATGATGATAATGGGAATGAAACTTTCCGGATTTGGGAGAAAACATCCCCAACGCCGGACTATCCGGGAAATGTCAAATTATCGGGGACCTATCAGAAGGAGAATCCAACGGTTTATGAGTGGAGACACTATGATGGATTCAATCAACTGAGCCGAATAAATCAGGACGAGAAAGAGATTACATATCAGTACCGGGGAGATGGACTGCGCCACAGTACAGAGGTAAGGAAACTGACCGAAAGTCGGGGAAAAACAAATTTGTATTGCTGGGATGGAAGCAATATTGTAGGAGAACAGACTGACGGCAGCAAGATTAAAACCTATTTAAGGGGAGTCAATTTAATTGCCACAGAAATTAATGATCTGGCATACTATTATATATTGAATGAACATGGGGATGTAACCGGGCTGTGGAGCCAAAGCGGAACTTGTAAAGCCTCGTATGAATATGATGCTTTTGGAATTGAGAAAAATCCAGATAAGAAAGATGAGAATCCGTTTCGGTATTGCGGGGAGTGTTTGGATTTGAGCAGTAATACGTATTACCTGCGGGCGAGAGACTATCGGCCAGCAGCAGGTCGTTTTCTTACAGAGGATTCTCATTGGCATTCTGGAAATATGATTTATGGAGATCAAGAGAGACAAAATGACAAATATATAACAGATACAAAAGGTTTGTCGTGGTTTACCAACAGTGTTATAATGCCAGATATTGAAGCAATTAATCAAAGCACTAACTTATATATGTACTGTATAAATAATCCGACTCGATATAGCGATAAAGACGGTGAAGTGGCATTGTTGGCTGCTATAGCTATCGGTGCATTGGCAGGTGCTGTAATTAGTGCAAGTATAGAATTAGGAATGCAGCTTTGGAAGAGTAAATCGTTAGCAAAGGTTGAGTGGGGGAGAGTTGGGATCCAAGCTGCGACGGGAGCTGTATCAGGTGGATTAGCCGCATCAGGTGTTGGCCTTGTCGGACAAAGAATTGGCAATGCAGCTATCTCGGGTGTATCAAATGCGATAACACAAAAAGTATATACTGGTAATATTGATAAATTTGAATTGGGAACTTCGATATTTGTTGGAGCTATAGTAGGACAAATTGGTGGAAAAGGAGCGTATAACGGTGCCAATAAATATAGTGTTTCATATGTGACGCAAGGTAGTTATTTGTTAAGACATGATGTTATTCGTTATATTGACTCGGATATAGCTGAAAAAGCAGTAACTGAGACCTTGAAAGCAATTACCCGATCGTCAGTGGCAGGCGTGGTAATAGAACAAATGAAAGGGTTCACAAATCAGGTAGTATCAAGACAGAATGTTACATATTTATATAACTAAATTTTCAAAAGGGGTTTGAATTTTTTACAATTTTACGTTTTTCTTGTGCTGATTCCAGTTTATGATTATTTTAGTGGAAAGCGGATGTCTGATTATAAAAATTTTAAATATGTCCAAATTCCAAGAAAAATTAGTTGGTTATTCTTTGTCCAATGTAATCGTGGAAGAATACCTATGAATGTAGTTATTTGTCAAGTTTGTTCTTTGTTGTATATGATTTTTTCTTTTTTTATGCTTGGTTACTACATGATAGTGAGGTCAGATGTAATTTTTTATTTAGGTTTGGGTTATGGCTTTGGTGTGTATCTATTTATTTCAGTGCTCAATGCATTATATACAGCGATATGTGATTTGGCATTGGGCAAAAAAATGAATCTTACCAATGAAAGGAACTAGCTAAGCCTCAATTAACTAATGAAGATTAATTAAGAAGTGAGTCACCAAAATATGTAATACGGTGGCTCACCTTCTTTAAAATAAAATATGTGATAACATGAAAGGTACTATGAATTTGGCAGTTACAATTCTGATATTAATTAATAAATGTTGTTTCTTTGATATTCCTCATTGGCAGGTATCGCTCCCTAATATTGTATAAATTGGTAAAGTGATTTAAACCATAAGATGCGCTACCCTTTTAGCCATTGCTCAAAATCAGTCAATGAAATTTCCCCAGCCAGAGTTTTATCTCGCATTGGAGAGGCAGGGGTATCTGGTGAAATGGGGATCACGCCACAAGTATATTACCTACACCACACCAACGGAGCAGAAATGCCGGGATATCCGGCTGCATGAGGACAAATTGATTCTCTTACAAATGTTACTTGGTCTGTTTCAAAAGATGAAACAATAGTGCCATGGGATACACTTGCTGCGGCCTGTGTTGTAACTGCAACGTAACCCTTTGGGTTGCCTACTACAACTTCCTTCGCCCTCATAAACACAACCGCCGTCGGTGACACGTTCAGAGCATTGCTTTTGTGTGCCGTCAAGGGTGGCGGACGTTGCCAAAAACTTACATATCTGCAATTTTCAAGGTTCTAATTGAGCCATTCCCGCTTGTTGAAAATATTCATAAATCATTTGATACTACCTGCTAGTATAACTATTAAATCCATTTGGATTACAGTTATTTGTTATACAACTATATTATGACAGCAAAATAGAGCTTTTGCAGAATAAGTCAGTATTGGCCTATGATGCAAAAGCTTTTTTGAGGTTGTATCAAAGATATAGTTTCATTCTTTTACCAATACTTACTTTAAAACGGTTATTTTTTACATATAAGGTTTTTTTGTCAGATTTTGTTTTATATTACCATTATATACTATTTAATGAAAATACTTTTTGTGAGGTAATTCTAAATGGATAAGAAAATTCAGGTTCTTGATGGGTTCTGTCTAAAATGTACCATGGGGAGCAGTGAAAGCAGTATAAAGGTTCCCATCTGCCATGGAGCTTGCATCAGCGGAAGAAATCAGGCCATAGTTTCAGATTATAAATCAGGAGTTCATATAACCTCTTTTGGTACATGCAGCAAAATGACACCTTCAGAGCCCTGTAATCCGGTGATTCTTACGCCATGGCTTATTGAGGATAAAAATTATAAGATCAATGGAGAGGCGGTGCTTTTTACTACAAGCATTCTCTCCTGTGCTTGTGGAGGCATTATTCGTGTAAGTGAGAAACCATGAGAAATGGTAAGGAGGGAGCAATTACGGTAATGAATGAAACCTATCAACAGATTAAGACGGATTTGGAAATGATCCGGGAGATAACAGATTTTACATTAACAGAGGAAGTGAATGAACACGGACATTGTATCATAAAAGGAATTATTGCTGATGGCAGCCAGGATAAACTGGTACTTGAAAACTGCAGTGGAGATACGGTCAAAGTATTTTTAAATGATGGCACCACTTTATTCAACGGCATCACCGATGAAATTTCCGTATACCAGGACGGAGATTTGTATAAAGCGGAAATCAAACTGATATCTGCCACCTATTTAATGGATATTCACCAGAAATCAAGATCGTTTCAGGATAAACAACAGACCTATCAGGATATTATAAAGCTGATCTCAGGAGAGTATAACGGTGCGGATTTTCTGGACTACGTTTCTAATAACAAAACCATTCAAAGTCTTACGGTACAGTATGAGGAAACGGACTGGGAGTTTTTAAAGCGTCTGGCATCTCATTTTCATGCAGGATTATTGCCTGACACACAATTTAAAGATCCTAAAGTTTACTTTGGATTGAGAAAGGACACGGCAGCAGATAAGCTTCACAGCTTTTCCTATGTACTGGAAAAGGATTTAGGTTCCTATAAGAAATATATAGCGGAGAAACATGAGGGTTATACAGAGACTGATTCCGTTCATTATCAAGTAACCTGTGGTAAGTACTATAAAACAGGTTCAAGTGTTATGTTTCAGGAAAAAAAACTATATATCAAAAAGCTGGAAGCCAGGATAGAACGGGGCGATGTGGTATTTCGGTATTGGTTACATACAGAGAAAGGGCTGGAACAGCCCCGCCTTTATGCGGAAAAACTCATCGGTGTTTCAATTGCAGCGAAGGTCATTGAATCCGTACGGGATAAAGTATTGGTGAAGCTGGAAATTGATGATAAAAAGCCGGAAAAAGAATCCGTTTGGGAATTTCCCTATAAGACCATGTATACGGCAGGAGAGGAAGGCGGCTGGTATTGCATGCCGGAACCCGAGGATACGGTGTCCATCTATTTTCCAGATAAAAATGAAGCGAGTGCTGTTGCAGAAAATTCCTCAAGAAAAGGTAGGGACCGAAATGAAGGTGTCAAAGATCCTTCCATAAAATATTTCCGTACGGTTCATGGAAAAGAAATCCGCTTTACCCGCAGAGCGGTAATAATTACCTGTAAAGACGGAACGGCTATTACTCTTGATGAGGATGATGGAATTTCCATTGAAAGTGAGGGAGGTATTACTTTAAGCAGCGGGGAAGGAATCAGTATCAATGCGGAGGAATCCATTCAGTTATATGCTTCTGATAGTATTCAGCTTCACTGTAAAAAGAGCCGGATTAAGATGGATACAATGGTTGATATTTCCGGGCCGGATGTAAGAATCAATTAAGTGGAGGGAACAATGGATTATTTTATAATACTGCCTGATGAAAGAATTTCTCTATACAAAGACCTGGATTATTCTGTACCGGGATTTCGGCAGAAGGAGCCATTTGTGACTTATGGAAAATTTGATGTCTCTGACAGATATCCGGACTTTTTCTATGGAAAATCCTTGTTTGATTATTATTTTTGTGTGACGGACCGTTTAAAGGAGATTTTCGATGTTTATTCCTCAAATCTTCAGGCTGTACCGTTTTTTTTGACGGATGAAGCATATCGTTCCCAGGTCGTATGTTGGAAAATCGAGTGTTCCATGGAGGAATGTATTGCCTTTCGCAATTCAAAAGAGGAATGGGAAATGACACTTCGCAAAAGCCGGGGACTTACCCGTTATCTGCTGCGTGTCAGAAAAGAAAAGGCACAGTACATGGTGGTTTCCATGGAGTTGGCTGAAAATATGCTCAGAAGGCATTTGTATGGAATCCGTTTTGTCCCTGTGAAAATAAATTGGAAGGAGAGCAATGTCTATGAAAACAATAATTCATGATTCTATCAGTGTGGAACTGCCATTTGCATTAACAAGTGTAACAAAGCTGAAAATAAACCAAAGCCTCAACCATCATTCCAGAGCATGGCTTGAGGGAACAATACAGGATCAGGATGTAAAAGTCTGCAGCAATTTAAGCTGGAGAGAAAATGTTACCATAACATATGAAAATGGAAAAACCAATCAAATTTTATTTTCCGGAATTCCGTATGGGGTAAAGATCAAATATGAAGGGCAGGCTTATGTTTCCCTGGAATTTTGCAGCAGAAGCATGTTTATGGACGATCAAAAGAAGACCAGGAGTTTCCAGCGAAACGATAGGACCTATAAGACACTCTTTCGTGAACTGATAAAGTCTAATGGAGGAGATATTATTGATTTTACCTCGTCCTCAGATGTCTATAAAGCGCCTCTTATTCAGTATGAAGAAACGGACTGGGAGTTCTTAAAACGAATATCTTCTCACATGGGAGTTCCTGTTTATCCAAATCCAACAGGGGGCACCGCACAGATTTATATAGGTTTTGGCAGCAATCACGTTTCTGTAGACAACAGCATTCATAAAACAATCATGAAGAGAATGGGTGAATATCTTCAATTTAGAAAAATTAATTCTTCTTTTATGGAATCCGACTTTCTGGCCTTTTACGTAAATAATGTCTGGAACTGTGGTCTTGGAGATGAGGTGGCTTGTGAGGGCAGGAGTTTACGGGTTACCAGAATTGAGGATTCCTATGAGGATGGTCTTTTATCAAGACGATGTCTGCTGGAAATCAAAGGAGGTATCACACGGAAAAAAAGTTATCAAAAACTGCTAAAAGGTGCCTCTCTGAAAGGGATCATAACAGCAGTAGGACCGGACCGGGTCCGAGTGAGGCTTGATGCAGACGAAAAAGTTCCGAAAGAAAAATTATATTGGTATCCCTGGCACAGAAATGACTGGTTCTGCATCCCAGAAGTGGGAAGTAAAGCAGCATTGTATATTCCTGGTGAAGATGAGGCTTTAGCCTATGTGACAGATATTATAAGACCATCAGGGAAAAAGAATTCCAAAAACCAGAAACCTGAGCATAAATGTTTTGTTACTAAAAGAGGAAAAGGCATGGAAGTGACCCCCCATTCAATTTTTTTTCGGGCATCGGGGAAAAAAATGACCGTGCAGTTATCTGATCGTTCGGGAGTAAAAATAAGAAGTTCCCGGGGCATTCAAATAAATGCAGGGGAGACTTTTGTCTGCAACGCAGACAATATAAAAATAAAGAGTAAAGAGCAGATTGCACTGGCTACAGGAAGTACCAGTATCGTCATTGATGATCTGCTTCAGATTAAAGGATAATGGTTGATAAGGAGTAGCCCCATGAGTGAAATTTATGCAGAAGAAATTATGAAAAGTATCAGAAAGCAGGAGGAAGTAAAGGAAGAAGAGGACTGGTACCATGTTGAAAATGATATAACCAGGGGATATGTGATTGTCAAATATGAAAAGATGGAATTGGAAGAAAAGATGCTTCTTGATGGGCGCCTGACCCTGTTGCTGCCAGTAAACTTTAAGGAAATGGATGAGGAATTGAGGGAAATCAAATATCCTGATCCAGACCGCCCTGAGTGGATATACAGTAATGAATCCGGAGATGTATCCATGACCTTTTTTCTGGATGAGGGGGAAATTCTGACAGAGGAGGTAGAATCGGTTCGGGATATTATAATAGGGGAAATGAAACGTTTATATCCGGCCTCCGCCGTAAAGGATAAAAAAAGAATTGGCAAAGGTAAAAATGTAGTCAGCCTTTTTTCCATGGATATTCCTCTGTTGGATGAGACGTGCTATCACCTAATGTTTTTCAGGGCAATGGCGGCTGGATTGTTGATGGGGACGTTTGACTGTAGTGTTAATGAAAAAAAACAATGGCAGCAGATACTCCCCCAGTTACTGGATACCATGAAGGAAACAGAATAATAAAAAACAGGGATTAACATATAATGTGGCAGGGAATAAAAGCATCCCTCATGCGCTTGGAGGAGTTTATGGAGAATAAGGCATTTCAACTGTTTCGGGAAAAGGAGATGAATCCATGTCTGTCTCAAATTCTTCAAGAGGCAGAAGTGATCTTTCAAAGCTTTAAGGCTGACTTTCGGATTCAGTTTATCAGGGAATTTTCCCTTGTGTGTGAAAAACAAAAAGAAAATATACAGAAAATGACACCGGGTTATATTATGTGTCATCTTCTGCGTACAGATTTGATAAGGGGAAAATACCGTTGTCCGTTGTTTCTTTACGATAAAAACTGGTATTATCACAAAGGAATGAAAGTCGGAGAACTGCAAGTGGGAGAATTGTTTCATCTTTACGGAACGCTTTGGGACAAGCTCAGACAGCTGTCAAAGCGCTATGTGGGACATGTAACAATGCCTGAGGTGGATGAGGCAATGCAGGATATGGTCACCCCCTTTTATCTGTATTTAAAAGAGCTGATACTTTATGCTGTTGGCGAGGCCACGGATACGGATGCGTATTTGAATATGGAGAAGGAAGATAATTTCCAGATAAGGATTGGGGAATATGTGGAGCCTGGAGATCTGGTGTATCGGGAACAGCCCAAAAAGGATGCAGAGGAAATAAGAAGGCAGTTAGAGGAAGCAACAGAAGAAGCATATTTATTTGAAGATTTTAAAGGATTGGACTTAAGTCATCTTATGCTGTCTGGCCGGGATTTCCGTTATTCGGATTTCAGGAAAGGAAGGTTGGAAAAAAGCAATTTTAATCTATCTCTGCTTATCGGTTCCTGCTTCAGAAATAGCAATATGGCGGAGGCCACATTTGTAGGAAGTATGTTTCACAATGCAGATTTTACCAATGCGGACTTACAGCATGCGGATTTTTCCTGCGGCGTGAGCTACCATGGGAAAAGCCAAGCGGATGCATGGCGAACGCCGGGTTATACAGGAGCCAGTTTTCGCAATAGCAATTTAAGTGGAGCCAGTTTTTTGGGCGGAGTTTATATGGGATCAGATTTTCGGGGAGCAAGGCTTACAGGCTGTAATTTTACTGATGCAGTTTTATATGAAAGCATATTTACTGAAAAACAGGCATTAGAAGCAAATTTAAGTTCCGGGCAGCTTGAACAGATTCATCTGGCAGTGTAAACTATAGGAGAACTTATACATATGGCAAGGAAAACGGAAAAAAAGTTTAAATTAGTAATCCCTCAATGGGCCAAGCCAGCATTAAAAGCTGTAAAAAAAGTGGCCAAGCCTTATGTAAAGGCATTGCAAAGTAGTAAATGGGGGAAAGCGGCCGCAAAAGTACTCCCCCAAGTAGTTTCTCCTGTTTTAAAAGCATACAGAAACGGAAGTAAGAAATTACCTGTTACGCCAAAGACGGTTCAGCCGTCGAAAAGCGAAGCCTTGAATAAACAAAAAAGTTCAGGCAAGAAAAAAGAGGGATTGGCGTGCAGTAGTATAAAACCTGCAGAATCAGGGAAAGCATGTCAAGTTCCTGTACAAAATAATATTAAATTGTCTTGGGAGGAAACGTTTCAAAAGTATAATGATGGTGTATTAAAGGGAAACACTGGTTGTGGAGCATTAAGGTCTTTGGCTCTCGTGTCGATGCCGGGTTTAAGGCTGTGTAATGATGCGTTAAAACTGGCAAATATAATATCCTTAGATTCAAAAGTATCAGAG
>CAJMPJ010000002.1 GCA_905215155.1 uncultured bacterium
CTACCTTCTGTCAGAGGATCACCGGCATTTATTATCTTGCCGTCGATCGGACGGATTCTTGCATCATATGGGATCATATAAGTCTTTGACTCTCCGCTCTCCGGATCTGTTACGATAATCTCTCTCTTCTTCTTGACATCCTTAACAGTAGCAATACCGCCAATCTCAGTTACGATTGCAACACCCTTTGGCTTACGTGCCTCGAAAAGCTCCTCGACACGAGGAAGACCCTGTGTGATATCGCCGCCGGCAACACCGCCCGCATGGAAGGTACGCATAGTCAGCTGGGTTCCAGGCTCACCGATGGACTGGGCAGCAATAATACCAACTGCTTCGCCTACCTGCACCGGCTGGCCGGTCGCCATGTTGGCACCATAACATTTTGCACAAACACCCATATGGGATTTGCAGGTCAATACATTACGGATCTTGATCGAATCACGGCCGGTCTTCTCAAGCACTCTCATGACCATAGCGGCACGCTTGGGGGTACACATGTGGTTTGCTTTCACAATCACTTCACCGGTATCCGGGTCTGTGATGGTCTCTGCTATAAATCTTCCTGTGATACGCTCCTCCAGACCCTCAATGGTCTCCTGACCGTCGGTAAATGCCTTGATCTCCATAAACGGAATATCCTTACCTTCACAGCAGTCGATCTCACGAATGATCATATCCTGGGAAACGTCTACCAGACGTCTGGTCAGATATCCGGAATCGGCGGTACGGAGCGCAGTATCGGAAAGTCCTTTACGGGCACCGTGGGCGGAGATAAAGTACTCCAATACGTCAAGACCTTCACGGAAGTTAGACTTAATAGGAAGTTCGATGGTGTGACCTGTTGTATCCGCCATAAGTCCACGCATACCTGCAAGCTGTTTGATCTGCTTATCAGAACCTCGGGCACCGGAATCCGCCATCATATAGATGTTGTTGTATTTATCCAGTCCGGTCAAAAGGTCATGAGTCAGCTGGTCATCCGTTACTTTCCATGTGTCAATAACTTCTTTATAACGCTCTTCCTCCGTAATCAAACCACGGCGGAAGTTCTTTGCAATCTGGTCAACCGTTGCCTGTGCGTCTGCAATCAGCTTCGGTTTGCTCTCCGGTACGGTCATATCGGAAATGGATACGGTCATAGCCGCTTTGGTGGAATATTTATAACCAATGGCTTTAATGTCATCCAAAGTCTCCGCTGTCTGAACTGCACCATGAACATTAATAACTTTTTCAAGAATCTGCTTTAACTGCTTTTTGCCTACATGGAAATCCACTTCCAGTAAAAGCTCATTGCCTTCCTTGGAACGGTCTACAAAACCAAGATCCTGAGGAACGATCTCATTGAAGATGAAACGTCCCACCGTAGATTCTACAACACCGCTCTTTACGGTACCGTCCGCCATTTTTTTAGAGACTCTGGCTTTAATTCTGGAATGAAGGGTGACCGCCTGGTTCTCGTAAGCGAGAATGGCTTCGTTTACGCTCTTAAATACCATTCCCTCTCCCTTTGCACCAGGGCGCTCCTGGGTCAGGTAGTAGATACCAAGAACCATATCCTGGGAAGGAACAGCCACAGGGCCACCGTCGGAAGGCTTCAGCAGGTTGTTGGGAGATAACAGCAGGAAACGGCATTCTGCCTGTGCTTCTACGGAAAGAGGCAGATGAACCGCCATCTGGTCTCCATCAAAGTCGGCATTAAACGCAGTACATACCAGAGGATGAAGCTTAATCGCTTTACCTTCTACAAGAATGGGCTCAAAAGCCTGGATTCCCAGTCTATGAAGGGTAGGCGCACGGTTTAGCATAACCGGATGCTCTTTGATAACATCTTCCAGTACATCCCAGACTTCCGTCTGAAGACGCTCTACCATCTTCTTGGCATTCTTTATATTATGAGCGGTTCCGTTAGAAACCAGCTCCTTCATAACGAAAGGTTTGAATAACTCAATGGCCATCTCTTTGGGAAGACCGCACTGATAAATCTTAAGTTCCGGTCCAACCACGATAACAGAACGTCCGGAATAGTCTACACGCTTTCCTAAAAGGTTCTGACGGAAACGGCCCTGTTTTCCCTTTAACATATCAGAAAGGGATTTCAACGCACGGTTTCCTGGTCCGGTTACCGGTCTTCCACGTCTTCCGTTGTCAATCAGAGCATCGACTGCTTCCTGAAGCATACGCTTCTCGTTGCGCACGATAATGTCCGGAGCTCCAAGCTCTAACAGACGGGCAAGACGGTTGTTACGGTTGATGATTCTTCTATATAAATCATTTAAGTCAGAAGTAGCGAAGCGGCCGCCATCCAACTGTACCATCGGACGAATATCCGGAGGAATAACCGGAACAACGGTCATGATCATCCACTCCGGCAGGTTACCGGAATTGCGGAAGGCTTCTACCACTTCCAGTCTTTTGATAATTCTTGCACGCTTCTGTCCGGTGGCCTCCTTTAACCCTTTCTTCAACTCCTCAGAGTCCTTTTCAAGGTCAATGGACCGCAAAAGTTCCAGAACAGCTTCTGCACCCATCCCTACACGGAACGCGCCGTGGCCGTATTTTTCTGTTTCTTCCCGAAATTCTTTCTCTGATAAAACCTGCTTATACTGGAGTCCGGTATTTCCGGCATCCAGTACAACATAAGAAGCAAAATACAGCACCTTCTCTAAGGTTCTGGGAGAAATGTCGAGAATCAGACCCATACGGCTTGGAATGCCCTTAAAATACCAGATATGGGATACAGGAGCAGCAAGCTGGATATGACCCATACGTTCTCTGCGGACACTGGCTTTTGTTACTTCAACGCCGCAGCGGTCACAGATAACGCCTTTATAACGGATCTTTTTATATTTTCCACAATGACATTCCCAGTCCTTGCTCGGTCCAAAAATACGTTCGCAGAACAGACCGTCTTTTTCCGGCTTTAAAGTTCTGTAGTTGATCGTCTCAGGCTTTTTCACTTCCCCATGGGACCATTCCAGAATCTTTTCCGGAGATGCCAGACCGATCTTGATGGCATCAAATGTCATTGGGTGGTAAGTTTCATTATTCTCAGGCATGAGCGGTTCTCCCTTCTATTATTCTTCGTCCAATTCGTCTGAATCGTCAATATCCGGCTCATCGAAATCCTCAAAAGAATCGTCGACACTGTCTTCAGCCTCATCTTCACTGACAGTTACCAGTTCCTCATCCTTAAATTCCTGCTTTTGATAGCCGAAATCACTAAAGGATTCTTCATCCCGGTAACGTCTATCGCCCTCAATGATGGCTCTTAAATCTGTTTCTTCGTAGTCCAGGCTCTCCGCAATCTGAACTTCCGTATTATCATCACGCAGCACTCTTACATCCAGTGCCAGTGACTGAAGTTCCTTTAACAATACCTTAAAGGATTCCGGAATTCCCGGCTCAGGGATATTCTCACCCTTGATAATCGCCTCGTAAGTCTTCACACGGCCTACCACATCATCGGATTTCACAGTCATGATCTCCTGCAGTGTGTAGGAAGCACCATAAGCCTCCAAAGCCCAAACCTCCATCTCTCCGAAACGCTGTCCGCCGAACTGGGCTTTACCGCCCAGAGGCTGCTGGGTAACCAGAGAGTATGGTCCTGTGGAACGGGCATGGATTTTATCGTCAACCAGATGGTGGAGTTTCAGATAGTGCATGTGCCCAATGGTAACCGCACTGTCAAAATACTCACCCGTACGTCCGTCACGAAGGCGGACCTTACCATCACGGTTAATCGGAACACCTTTCCATAATTCCTTATGGTCTAAGTGTTCGCCAAGGTACTCAATGACTTCCGGCTTTAATGTATCTTTATATTTTTCCTGGAAATCAGGCCAGCTCATGTTTACATAATCATTGGCCACATCCAGAGTATCCATAATATCAATCTCGTTGGCACCGTCAAATACCGGAGTGGATACATTGAATCCCAACGCTCTTGCAGCAAGGCTTAAATGAATCTCAAGAACCTGCCCGATGTTCATACGGGAAGGTACGCCCAGAGGATTCAATACAATATCAAGCGGGCGGCCATTGGGAAGGAACGGCATATCTTCCACCGGAAGCACACGGGAAACAACACCCTTGTTACCATGACGTCCAGCCATCTTATCGCCCACAGAAATCTTTCTCTTCTGCGCAATGTAAATGCGGACGGTCTCGTTGACACCAGGGGAAAGTTCATCGCCGTTTTCTCTTGTAAATACTTTTGCATCAACAATGATACCATAAGCACCATGAGGTACCTTTAAGGAGGTATCACGGACCTCTCTTGCCTTTTCACCGAAAATGGCGCGGAGCAGTCTCTCTTCTGCGGTCAGCTCAGTCTCTCCCTTTGGAGTTACCTTTCCGACAAGGATATCACCGGCACGAACCTCTGCACCGATACGAATAATTCCTCTTTCATCAAGATCCTTTAACGCATCTTCACCGACACCAGGCACGTCACGGGTAATCTCTTCCGGTCCCAGCTTGGTATCACGGGCTTCTGCTTCGTATTCTTCAATATGAACGGAAGTATAAACATCTTCCTGCACCAGTCTTTCGCTTAAAAGAACCGCATCCTCGTAGTTATAACCTTCCCAGGTCATGAATCCGATAAGAGGATTCTTACCGAGAGCGATCTCACCATTCTGTGTGGAAGGTCCGTCAGCAATTACTTCGCCTTTGTTCACGTGGTCGTTCTTAAACACGATAGGCTTCTGGTTGTAGCAGTTGGACTGGTTGCTTCTCTTAAACTTGGTCAGACGGTACACATCTTTTCCGCCGTCAGAGTCTCTTTTAATAATGATCTCATTGGAAGCGGAACGTTCCACCACACCAGAGTTTCTTGCAACAACGCAGACACCGGAGTCAACCGCTGCTTTGGCTTCCATACCGGTTCCTACAACAGGAGCATCGGTGGTCAAAAGCGGTACGGCCTGACGCTGCATGTTGGAACCCATAAGCGCACGGTTCGCATCATCATTCTCAAGGAAAGGAATCATGGCGGTAGCAACGGAGAATACCATCTTCGGAGAAACATCCATTAAGTCAATGTTCTTTCTCTGGAATTCGGAAGTCTCTTCCCGGAAACGTCCGGAAATATTCTTATGGATGAAATGGCCTTCTTCATCGAGAGGCTCATTCGCCTGAGCAACTACGAAATTATCTTCTTCGTCAGCCGTCAGATAAACAACTTCATCGGTAACAACCGGGTTCTGGGCATCTGTTTTATCCACCACGCGGTAAGGAGCCTCTACGAAGCCATACTGGTTTACTCTTGCATAGGTTGCAAGGGAGTTGATCAGACCGATGTTCGGACCTTCCGGTGTCTCGATCGGACACATACGGCCGTAATGGGTATAGTGAACATCTCGAACCTCGAATCCGGCACGGTCTCTGGAAAGACCGCCAGGACCCAGGGCAGATAAACGTCTCTTATGAGTCAGCTCTGCAAGCGGGTTGTTCTGATCCATGAACTGAGACAGCTGGGAACTTCCGAAGAATTCCTTCACCGCTGCGGTCACCGGTTTAATATTAATTAAGGACTGGGGGGTAATGCCATCCATATCCTGTGTTGTCATTCGTTCCCGAACCACTCTCTCCATTCTGGAAAGACCGATCCGGTACTGATTCTGTAAAAGTTCTCCTACGGCACGGATTCTACGATTTCCCAAATGGTCAATGTCGTCAGCTGTACCGACTTCTTGTTCCAAATGCATGTTATAGTTGATGGAAGCAAGAATATCTTCCTTTGTCACGTGCTTGGGAATGAGCTCGTTGATATTCCTGTGGATCGCCTTTTTAACAGCCTCTTCGTCTTCGCTGCCAACTTCTGCCAGAATTTTTTCGAGTGCAGGATAGAATACTAATTCTGTAACACCTGCTTCCTTCGGGTCAAAATTCACATGAGCCGCTAAATCGACCATTAAGTTGGAAAGAACCTTCTGTTTGCGCTCCAAACCTTCCAGCCATACGAACGGAACAGCTGCATTCTGAATGTCCTCTGCAAGCTGCTTGTCTACTGTAGTTCCAGCCTGAGCGAGGATCTCGCCAGTTGTGGTATCCACAACATCCTCAGCCAGAACATGGCCTGTAATACGGTTTTTAAAATGAAGCTTTTTATTGAATTTATATCTTCCGACCTTGGCAAGATCGTATCTTCTAGGGTCGAAGAACATACTATTTAACAAACTTTCAGCACTATCAACAGATAAAGGTTCACCTGGGCGGATCTTCTTATATAACTCTAATAAGCCATCCTGGTAATTATCTGAAGTGTCTTTACCAAAGCTGGCTAATAATTTCGGCTCTTCACCGAACAGATCAATGATCTCTGCATTGGTACCATAACCAAGTGCACGAATCAGTACGGTTACCGGAACCTTTCTGGTTCTGTCTACACGCACGTAGAAGATGTCATTGGAGTCTGTTTCATACTCCAGCCACGCACCACGGTTCGGAATTACCGTACAGGCATAAAGTTCCTTACCTACCTTGTCGTGTTCGATACCATAATATATACCTGGGGAACGTACCAACTGGCTTACAATAACTCGTTCGGCACCGTTAATCACGAAGGAACCGGTATCCGTCATAAGCGGAAGATCACCCATGAAGATCTCATGTTCATTAATTTCATCTTTATCTTTATTGCAAAGCCTTACCTTTACCTTTAAAGGAGCCGCATAGGTTGCATCTCTTTCCTTGCATTCTTCTATTGTGTACTTGATATCGTCTTTACATAATGTAAAGTCAACAAACTCAAGACTCAGGTGTCCTGCAAAGTCTGCAATCGGAGAGATGTCTTCAAAGACTTCCTTCAATCCTTCATCAAGGAACCACTGATAGGAGTTCTTTTGAATCTCAATCAGGTTCGGCATCTCAAGCACTTCTTTTTGTCTTGAGAAACTCATTCTCAGGCTCTTACCGGCTGGGACCGGACGCATTCTGCTTTTCTCCATTGACGTTTCACCCCTGTTTTCTTTCTAATCGTTTCTGTTTTGGGCATAAATGTCCCTACAAGGCACACATAGCCACAATAGTGCACATTCCATAATATCATAGTGTTGTCAAGGTGTCAAGCATTTTTTGCTTGTATTTCCCAATAAAATGTGATATACTATTGCAGATAGGCCCAATTTACAAAATGAACTATTGGAGGTATTCCCGGTGAGCACATTTTTAAACGTATTAATCGTGATTCTTTTCATCGTAGTTGTGGCTCTGGCAGTCCTTTATTTTCTCGGTAAGAAGCTGGAGAAGCGGCAGGTGGAACAGCAGCAGGCATTAGAAGCTGCAGCACAAACCGTTTCTATGCTGGTCATTGATAAGAAGAAGATGAAACTAAAAGACGCAGGGCTTCCTAAGATCGTGTATGAACAAACACCCAAGTACATGCGCAGAACGAAACTGCCAATCGTAAAGGCCAAGGTTGGTCCAAAGGTTATGACTCTGATTGCTGATGCCAAGGTATTTGAAGTGCTTCCGGTTAAAACAGAGGCTAAGGTTGTGATAAGCGGTATTTACATAACCGAAATAAAAAGCCTTCGAGGGAAAGCGGTCCCGGCAGCACCGAAAAAGAAGAAGTTTTTGGACAGGTTTAAGAAGAATCAAAAATAGAATATTGTTGAGATGTTCCTTCGAGAACACCGGAGTGCCATGGGATATGGAGCTTCCGGTGTTTTTTTTCAGACCATGATGAATAAAAGGCCTTATTGAATCTGTTTATCCATGATAGACTGCTCTGTTTTTAATTTGATGGGGTCTATGGGACTGAGTCGTTTCTTCTATATTAATGCAAATATTTTTCGATAAGAACCGCCGGCAATCCAGATGATTCTGCAAAAAAACATCTGAATATTGTTGCGGCTGCCGTCGATTTACTGCTTGCAAGAAAAATCTAAATAATGATAAAACTCACTTTTTACTCCCGGAGGACTGTAAGGTTCAACATGAAACCAATCTGTATGTCCATAATACATGTGAAACATATCATTCTATCAACAAGATGATTTCTATCTGTATATAATTTCTTTTTTAGTTTCCTGCATATATACATATTATCCAAAAGTAAATTAAAAATAGCATCTATATTTTTATTAATTCAGATATTTTTAAAAATAATTAAAAATACACTTGACATTTCAATTGTACATGATATAATCAAGCTATAGATAAGTTAGTTTTAACTAACCACTACAAAATACAAACAATTTCTTATTTTAGATAAATTGAAAGGAGTACTTATTATGTACAATCAAATTAAACTTCCATATGCTTATGACGCTTTAGAACCACATATCGACGCTCTCACAATGGAGACTCATTACTCCAAGCACCATGCAGCTTATACAAAAAATTTAAATGATGCCGTTCAGAAAGCGGGCATTGAAGAAAAGGAAATCACTTCTCTTCTCTCTTCTCTGGACAGCATCGCTGATGAAGCGGTTCGTAAAGCCATTCGCAACAATGGCGGCGGTTTCTATAACCACAACCTGTATTTCTCCACCATGAGCCCTGACGGAGGCGGACAGCCCCAGGGAACACTTGGACGTGAGTTGGAAAAAACATTCGGCAGCTTCTCAGAATTCCAGGCTGGATTAAGCAATTTGGCTGCAGGACAGTTCGGGTCCGGCTGGGGCTGGTTATCCGCTAACCGAGACGGCAAACTGATCCTTTCCTCCAGTGCAAACCAGGACAACCCTCTCATGGAGGGCAACGGCTTTGTTCCAATCCTTGGAATCGACGTTTGGGAACATGCTTATTATCTAAAGTATAAGAACTTAAGAGCCGACTATATCAAAGCATTCTTCGATGTAATTGACTGGAAGGCGGTCGCTGAAAATTATGATAAAGTGATCGGCGGTTAATAAAAAAACGTTGTTATCAAAGAAGGAAGGGTTGCCGCAAAAATAACTGATTTATGGTTATTAAGCAGCACCTTTCCTTTTCAGCTTTTTAACATAGAGAAGGGCCGCTGCTCCATAAGTAATCTCTTACTTATGGAGCAGCGGCCCTTCTCTTAATTTAGCAGACGGATATCGGCAGTTGCCTTGGAATGGATATCAAGATCTATATCACATTCCGAGACATGCTGATAATTAATGTCCAGGGTATAAGCTACGTGGACTTTTAAGCGGTCTTCTTCTTCAATTATCTCTATGTCATTGGTGCTGATCCCTATCATAAGTTCGCCGTAGGGAGTCGCATAGCAGGCAATATTCTTTTTCTCTTTTTCAAATGTCATATGAACGCTGGAACTTCCGCGTTTTATGATATCAAGGCCGGTGGGGCTGATTTTAACGGTATTCTTTATCACACCTTCAAACCCTTCCTGGATCTCATCATATAGAATGTAGTGGTTGCCGTTTCTTAAAAAATAATCTCCCGTGGTGATCATCTCAACCGTTTGATTATCTTCTTCTGCAATCTGCATCCCGCTGATGCTGATCAGAACATCTCTTGTCATAGTATACTCCTTTAGAACTGTTCGATATTTATCTGTTTTGTCTCTTTTACCTGTCCCGGAAGAATAGAGGCTGCAAAATTTGTAAAGTTTTCTGCGAGATCGCTGACATAAAAGCGGTATTTGTCCTGGGATTGGTCTTTTACTTCACACATCAGACTGTTATCTGTCAGAACCTGCTTTAATTCCAATGCTGTTTCGTATGCAGGGTTTACAAGATTTACTTCCGGTCCCATAACACGCCCCACGGTAGAACGCAAAAGGGGATAATGGGTGCACCCCAGTACCAGTGTATCTATAAATTTTCCTTTTAATTCACTTAAATATCTGGAAGCGATTTCATCAGTAACCGTATCATGAAGCAATCCTTCTTCCACCAGCGGAACGAACAGCGGACAGGCTTTTCCGATTACTTCGATATCTTTTTTCATCGCCTGCATTACCTTGGTATAAACACCGCTGCGTATGGTTCCTTCTGTTCCAATGATTCCTATTTTATTATTCCGGGTAGATTCTACTGCGGTTTTGGCACCTGCATGGATCACACCGATAATGGGGACGGACAGCTCTTTTTCCACCGTCTCCAATGCAAACGCAGTGGCCGTATTACAGGCAATCACAATGGCTTTTACATCCTGAGCCATTAAAAAGCGGATATTCTGCCGGGTATAGCGGAGGATGGTATCTCTGGACTTTGAGCCGTATGGAAGCCTGGCCGTATCTCCAAAATAGATGATTCTTTCATCCGGAATCTGTCTCATGATCTCACGGACCACCGTAAGACCGCCTACGCCGGAATCAAAAACGCCGATGGGCGAATTTCTGTCTGCCATTTCATTACTCCTTTATCACTGGCCCCGGACCATAGCATATTCCAGCAACCGGTCAACCAGCTCTTCCTTTGTTACTCCCGCTGCCTCCCAAAGCATGGGATACATGCTGATGGCGGTAAAGCCGGGCATGGTATTGATTTCGTTAAATATCACACTTCCGTCTTCTTTTACAAAAAAGTCCACTCTCGCCAGCCCAAAGCCGTCAACGGCCTGGAATACCAGTTTTGCAGCATTCCTTACTTTTTCGGCTGCCCCGTGGGGAAGCTTAGGATTTACCACCGTTTTGGAGTCAGAATTATAATACTTGGCATCAAAATCATAAAATTCTGCCGCTGCAAGGATCTCTCCAACTCCGGAAGCCTCTGCAAGCGTATTTCCTCCGCCCAATACGGCACATTCAATCTCCCTGCCTACGATCATTTCCTCTACCAGGATCTTGCGGTCATGCTCTCCTGCTAAAACAAGAGCAGCCTTCAATTCTTCCCGGTTATCCGCACGGCTGACCCCTTTGGAGGACCCTGCATTGGAGGGCTTTACAAATACCGGATAGGTAAATTTCTCCTCCACCTTTTTTACAATTGGCTCCAGATCATTTAATTCATGACGCATCACTGCTATGTAATCCGCCTGTTTGACTCCCAAATCATCTACAATGATCTTCGTATATAATTTATCCATGGATACTGCCGATGCCAGCACTCCGCAGCCCACATATGGAATACCTGCCAGCTCCAAAAGCCCCTGAATGGTTCCGTCTTCTCCGAATAATCCGTGAAGCACAGGGAATACCACATCAGCTTTTACATACTCTGCTTTTTGTCCATCTAATAAAATCACACTTTTCATGGTAGCATCCGGTGATAAAACTGCGGATATTTTTCCGTTTTTCCAGCTTCCGTCCTCAATCTCTTTGACGGAATCCGTTTTGATCCAGTGTCCTTCCTCTGTAATTCCGATGATAAGTAAATCATATTTCTCTCTATTGATATGGTTAATGACATTGATGACCGACATGCAGGAAACAACATGCTCTGACGACTGGCCGCCAAATAGTACAACCGCATTCTTTTTGCCCATTTTTTTCTCCTCAACAATTTCTTGAATTAACAGCGTTTATATTATAGCACATATGGTTACAATTACAAATAGATTCATGAAAAAAGGAGAACCCCCTATGAAACAGAAACGTGATTTATTCTTATGTATTACATGCTTATTGCTTGCACTTTTATTTACCATGGCAGAAGGAAGAAGCGCTGATGAAGCACTGGCGGCACGTATTGCACCGGAAATCCTGCGTTTTCACGTCCTGGCAAACAGTGACAGCACAGACGACCAGAATTTGAAATTAAAAGTACGCACCATGCTCTTAAACACAATATATGAGGAAATGGGAGAGAATGCATCATTAGAGGAAACAAAAACTTATGTCCGGTCCCATAAGGACAGACTGGAAGAAAAAGCGGAAATGTACATGAGAACTCTGGGATTTGATTATCCCGCACATATGGAACTGACCAACACTTACTTTCCTACCAAAACCTATGGCGATATGGTCTTCCCCTGCGGCAATTATGAAGCAGTCAGGGTAAAAATAGGCGAAGGCAAAGGACACAACTGGTGGTGTGTCCTTTATCCTCCGCTCTGCTTTGTGGATTCCTCTTATGCTGTGGTTCCCGATACGTCCAAAGAAATACTGCGGGAATCCATTGATGCTTCCGATTATAAAAAATTAAATAAAGAAAGTCCGAAAATCCATATCCGTTTAAAAATAATTGATTTGCTGCAAAAGGATAAGAAACCTATTGCTGCGAATCCGAAATAACTCCTTTTACCGCCCACTGATAGGTGGTGTAAGCCTGATATAAGTCTGAGTAAGCACTCTCTTTGTTCCCTTCTGCCTGCAGAAACGCCATCTGGGACTGAAGGTAAGCGATTTTGTTTAACATGCCTAACTGGAAGGAACGTTCTGCTTTGCCCTGATCCAGAACGGCCTTGTCATAGGCAGTACATGCTGCCTCATAGGCAGTTTTCGCCTGTTTGACGGCCTGGTAATAAGCCTGCATGGTAACTGCCACTCCCTGCTCTCCCTCAGAAACACTATCCTGTTTGTTCTTCATTCCGGTAGTGGTCTTGTTGGAAGGAGCTCGGCGCAGATTAATCAAAGTATAATTGTTGCCAATGGCTTTTGCCGTATCGGCTTCCAGATCAAGGGAAGCGATCACCTGCATATCCAGTTCGGGAAGACCTCCGATCTCAGGAACTTTATCGGCCGAATAGCCGGTCATAAGGCCAAGAGAACGTCTTAAATCATCAATGGTATGATCCAGGCTTAAAAGAGAGGATTGTGCGGAAAGCACCTCCTTTTGAGCTGCCAAAACATCGGTTTGTGTTGCCGTTCCGATCTGCTGGCCTAATTTCTGCGCCTCATAAGCCAAATTGCTTATTTCGGCTGCCTTCTGCAGCAGTGCCCGGTTTGCAACAGCACTGTTGTATCCGATCATGACCTGGTCGGCAAAATACTCGTACTGTCTGGTGACTTGTGTGATGGAAAAATTGATCTTTGAATTAGGCTGTTTGAGCTTTTTGAGAGTTCGCTGCATGGCATCAGCATTGGATCTTAAACTCTTGACCGTACCTTCATAGACCATGTAGAGCGGTACTCCATTCTTATCTGTCACTCCGGTATTTTTAAGTGCTTTTGCCTGCTCCTCAAGTGCTTCAATGTCGTTTTTCGTCTCAATGCCTCTCATTGCACCATAGATGTACTCTGCATTCTCCACATTCTGATAGATGGAATCCACGGTATTTTGCAAGTCCGGATTAAAATATCTTACCAAATTTGAAAGTTCATCGAACTCAATCTTCTGATCATTCAATTTGCTCCACTGTTCTGTTGTGATTCCTTCTGGAATGGGTTTTTCTGCCTGACCCGGCCCAACGGCTCCATAAGCAGGAAGAACGGTGGAAACAGCAAGTACTGCGGCCAGACAAACCGGCCAAACTTTTTTATTTCTCATATTATCAGCCTCCTGCCGAAGCAAGCCCATTTACTGCGTTGTCATAGGTCTGGATTGCCTGGAACAGGGTAAGCTGTGCTTTTTTCACAGCGATGTTCTTTGTATTAAACGTGTTCTTCTGCCTCATGTAATCCAATCTGCTTAACGATCCAACGGCTTGTTTTCGTTCCGCGGTATCCATGTTTTTGCTTTCCAGCTCAAGCTCTGCAACGGCCTGCTCATAAGAAGCCTTAGCTTGTAAAACTGCCTGATAGTTCTTTACAAGGTCCGAATTAATGTTTTGCTCATTGCTTGATATGGTACGGGTCAACGTGCTTTTTGTAATGTCTGCCATTGCATTTTCAAGCTTCCGTTTATTGATTTTTAATGTGTAATTATTGGAAAGAGCAGCTTCTTTGTCTGCTTCCGGATTCATGGCTGCAATCCGTTCCATATCGACCTTTGGAATATCGCGGATCTCTGGAGAATCGCTGTATTTCCAGCCCAGCATGATACAAAGCTTTTGTCTTGTCTCTTCCACAGAACCCGTTAATTTTTCAATTGCTGCCTGGGTTGTCTGAATGCTCTGCTTTGCAGCCAGAACATCTGACTGGGTAGCCATCCCCGCGCTTTGCTTTACAAGGGTGGACTGATACTGGGCTTCTAAAAATTCCAGACTATCCTTTGCAGACTGCAGTTCTAATAACTGCTGAAAGTAAGATATCATTGATGACTGGGCCGTTGCTACCAGATTGGCTTCCTGCTGATCGTAAGTCAGCTGGTATACAGTCAAATCCTCTACATTCTTATCGGCATTCTCATCAGCCTGTGCCGCTGCAACTGCATTATTGGCATCGGCAATTGCATTGTCGCCGGTAATCGCACTACGGGCATCACTGGCTGCATCCCGGTAATACTGGGCAAACTCATCCCTGGTGACTCTGTCATCTTTTTTCTTATCATTGATATCCAGCTGGTTTTTCTGAACCGTCACATTGTATTCATGAATCAGGCCTGACAGTTCATCGTATTCCAGAACATTATCTCTAAGCTTTGCCCATTCTTCCGGAGTTCTTGCAAATTCCGGACTGCCGGCCCACACAGTGGCCGCCGGTCCGGAAACAGCAAGGACTGCCGTCAGACAACATGCAGCGATCTGTTTCCATTTTCTCATCCTTAATCCTCCTTATCTGGTAATTTCTATCATACCATAAATCACATGTCACCAACGAGCCACTTTCTTCCAAATTCAATCAATAACTTTTGTTGTATTATTCAGCCGTGATATTCTTCTTTTTCTTACGGCTCATGAGGGTATAAAGTACAGGCAGTACCAACAGAGATAATACGGTAGATGAAGCAAGTCCACCAATATTAACCAGTGCAAGCCCCTGCATCAGTTCCCCACTCTCTCCTGCTCCCCGTGCCAGAGGAATCAGAGATAAAATAGCGATTACAGACGTCATAAGGATTGGGCGGAGTCTGGTAAATCCTGCTTCTACAACAGCGCCTCTTACATCCATGGTTTCATGAAACTGATTGGCACAATCCACATACAGAATTCCTGAGTTAAGAACCGTACCGATCAACACCAGGAAGCCCAGCAGGGAGGTCATACTGACGCTGACATCGGCAACCAGCATCAGCAGAAACGCACCGATGAAGCTGAACGGAATCGTAGTCATAACCATAAGAGAAAATTTCGGAGACTCAAACTGTGCCGCCAAAACTACGAATACCAGGAATATAGCAGTGGCAATCGCCGTAAATAAACTGCCAAACTCTTCATTCATGGATTCATCCTGGCTGTTGGTACCTCTTGTGATGGAACCGTTTAAATATTTACTTACCACATCTTTATCAATTTGCTTTAAGGCTTCTGCCTTGTCTTCCTTAGTTTTTACCTTATCCGTAAAGGAACCGGTTACCGTAACCTGGAACTGTTTATCCTTTCGGGTAATCGTCGACGGGCTGTCTTCATAGCCAATAGAAGCAATATCCGTAAGGGCTACTGAGCCACCGGACGCTTTCGGAATCATGATCCCCCGTACCTTATCAAGTGTATCATAGGAATCGTCCGGATATTCTACATTTACAGATATCTCCTGTCCGTCCGTATCAAAGGTAGTGGCTTCCACACCACTTAACATGTTATTGAGCATACCTCCTACCGTAGCGGGTGCGATGCCTTCTGCTGCGGCCTTCAGGGAATCAACCTTAACCTTGATAACCGGTGCCGCATTCTCCAGATCAGAATGGACTTTGATCAGTTCCGGACGTTTTGTTAAGTCTGAAACCAGTTCATCAGACGTTTTCTTCAGCTCATTGAGCTGCGGCCCCATAAGTATAACTTCATAGTCATTCTTGCTGGCAGTCATTGACATGCTGGAGGAGGACACGATGCTGATATTGCAATCAGGGAGCTGGCCCATCTCCTTCTTCCATTTGTTAATGACTTCCTTTGTGCTTAAGGTTCTGTCATCCTTTAGATACGCAGTTAAGGTCGCATCTGACGTGCTTTCCAGGCTCTCGCCATCGCCCCCATAGGTCAGCGTATAGGAATCCAAATCTTTTTCCGCAGTTACAATGGACTCAACCTTATGCAAAATCTTATCCACTTCTTCAATTTTAAGCCCAGGCTTTACCTTTGCCGTAATGGCAATCGTCCCCTGATCCGTCTCCGGAAGCAGTTCAAATCCAAGCTTGCCTGCAAGGAGGAAGGAGCCAAATAAAATCAATACCGAAACGATCATGACCACTCCTTTTCGATTAAGGAGTTTATCAATCAGAACCCGGTACCCCGCCTGCATTGCCTTTACAATTCCGCCTAACGGAGAGTTATGTTTTTCTACCGGACGGAATCTGGAATAGCACAGTGGAACAATGGTCATCGCGGATATAAGGGAGGCCATCATACAGAATACTATCGTATAACCCAAAGGCTTAAAGATCTGACCTGTCATACCTGCAAGGAATACCAGTGGGATGAAAACAACACACTTTGTAATCGTACCGCCAAGGATAGACTGCAGCACCGTTTTTGTTCCCTCAATCGCCGAGTTTTCATAATCCGTGCCTTTTTGTGCTCTAAAACAGCTTTCCAGCACTACAATGGAATCGTCGACCATCATTCCGACGCCGAGAACGATCGCACTCATAGTGATGGTATTCAGGGAAAATCCCATTCCCGTCATTAAAATCAAGGCCACCAATATGGATACCGGGATCGAACTTCCGACAATCAGGGAGGCTTTGATATCGCCAAAGAACATAAAAATGATGATCATGGATATAACAACCGCCAGAATCATAGTTTCCATAACACTGTACAGGGATTCTTTAATATTATCACTGGTATCATCAATAACGACTACATCCAGATTCTTATGATCCTGTTTTAATGTTTCGATTGTTTTATGTACTTCATCCGATACTTCAATGGCACTGCTTTTTTGCTGTTTATTAACGGCTAATGTGATTGTATCCTTACCGTTATAGCGTCCGATGGCTTTCTGCTCTTTTACCGTATTCTCAATATCGGCAACATCTTCCAGAAGGATCGTCTTGCCGTTGCCTGCCACAACCGGAACCTTCTTTAAGCTTTCCAGCGTATTGACTTCAACGGAAGTACTGAGTGCCAGATTCCGGTTACCCACACCAGTATTTCCTGCAGGATATGTAATATCCGCCGCCTGTATGGCCTGGGTAATAGAGTTCATGCTCAAATGATACTGATTCATCTTTTCAGGATCCAACCGCACTCTCATATAACCTTCCCGGCCACCGCTCATATCAATGCTGGCAACCGATGAGATCTTTTCAAACTCCGGTACGATCACATTTTTAACATAATTATAAAGGTTTTCCTGAGAGGGATCATTCACCGCAAGCGTCAGCGTTGCCGTTGCACTCAAATCAAATTCCATGATGCTGGGTGTCTTTACGTCATCCGGCAGCTTGATGTTATCCATCTTCTTCTTTAAATCAGAATAAGCCTTATCCATATTGGTTCCATAATCATAACGCAAAATAACGATGGAAACATTTTCCTTTGATGTGGACTGTACACTTTTTATACCGGAGAGTGTACCCACTTCATCCTCTATGGGCTTTGTGACCAGATCATTCACATCTTCAGGGCTGGCACCCGGATAGACACTGCTGATTGTCAAAATTGGTGTATCCATTTCCGGAATCATCTCAAGCTTTGCTGACATTATGGATGAAAAACCGAAAACAATTAAACAAAGTACTATCAGAACCGTGGTAACGGGGCGTTTTAGCGCAAGTTTCGTTATTCCCATATCTGCCTATGCCCCCTTACTGTACTGATCCAGAAGTTTCCGCAGTGGTTCCTTCCGTTTCAGCTGTGGCATCTGACGCTGTTTTGTCTGCCGCCTGTTTCTCATCTTTAGTTTCGTCTGCAAGGGTTACTACAGACCCATCGTAGAGTTCGCTGGTCCATGTGGCAACCACCTGGTCACCGGCACCAATCCCCTCCTTAATTTCTGCAAAGTTATCGTCTGACAAACCTACGGTAACTGCATTCTTCTTTAACTTTCCATCTGCATATGTATAGACAAAAGGATTGCCGCCTTCATAGTAAACGCTGTCAACCGGCACAGACATTACATTATCCGCTCTCTGGGAAATGACATAAAGCTTTACAGAGGTTCCTGTAGCGAGTGTATTTCCATCCGGCACAGAAGCTTTCACTTTAAACAAGCCGCTTGTCTGGTCAATCATGGTGCTTACTTCTGTAATGGTTGCTGCTCGTTCGGTTCCGTTTTTCTCAACCCGGATGCTGTCTCCGGTCTTTAATCCGTTGACGATCCGTTCCGGAACATAAAAAGTAACTGCCTTACCGCCTTCGCCGGAAATGACACAAAGATTGGTCTGGGGAGAAACCATATCATGGACCTTTATATTAAGGCTTTCCACGCGTCCTGCAATCGGTGCTGTTACCTGGCTGCTTTCCAGCTGGATGTTGTATGCAATCTTTGCATTATCATACTGGAGCTTTGCAAGCTGAACCTTGTCAACGAGGGACTGGTAATCTGCCTCAGCAACATCTCCGGCCTGATAAAGAACCGTATAACGGTCTAAATTCTTTTTCGCATCTTCGTAGCTGATTCTTGCCGTTTCTGCTGCTATCCTGGAGCTTTCCACCTGTTTTGTATCAATGACGCAAAGAAGCTGTCCGGCAGTTACCATATCACCGGTCTGAACGTTTACGCTTGTGACCTCTCCAGATCCCAGAGGAGTCACATATACAATGCTGTCTGGTTCTACGGTCCCGATCAGCTCGCTGCTTACCTCGATCGTACGGTTCTCCGGTTTTACCACCGTTACCACAGGGGGAACCTCTGCTACGATTTCTTCCTTACCCCCGCCTAATATTCTGGGGAGGATAAGCCCTGCCACTGCAGCGATCACTATAACGGAACCTGCAATTTTTATTATATTTTTCTTTGTCATGATGCACTCCTTTTGCTATCTTATTTATATTAGTTCTTGTTTACAAATTCCATACTGAAAAATTTCTAATTTTTTATTAAACACTTTCTTAATTTTATCCTTATCCTCCGGGTGAACAAAATACCACTCCAGACCCTTGAACATTTCAAAAAAAAGCATGGAAATCAATACTCCAAAGGCTTCGATACTCTGATCTTTAAATTTGGACTTATCAATGGACTCATACATGATATTTAAGATGGGCAGCTGTTCATTGATCGCCTCTTTGCTCAAGTGGTTCGTCACGCCGAACAGCTGGACACCATCCACAATATTTTTCATCAATTGAATAAATTTTTCTTTGGTGGTAAATACGCTTTCATCCATAAAATGATCAATTGTTTTCCATAGATCACCATTGCTTTTTTCTGCACATTCTTTCCAGGTATCCTGAAAATGTTCCCCAACATCTTCAAAAATATAAGCAAGTATATCATGCTTATCTTCAAAATAAGTATAAAAGCTGCCTCTTGATATCCCTGCTGCCTTTATGATCTTATTGATTGAAGCCTTTTCAAACGGCACATTCGCAAATTCCGACATTGCTGCTTCTTTAATAATGTTTTTTTTCCCAGCCGGAAGGTTATAAAATCGTTCCGTTGGCATTTTTTCACCTCACTTTTCCTTGCTCCCTCTTCTATGTAATACATGAAAACACAAAGGTGACAACATGCCATTTATTATAATGACACGTTGTCACCTTGTCAAGAAAGGTTATATTTATTTAATAATTTTTTCCATTACGTTTATTTTTCCTTGTCCAGATACTCTTTTAAGGCTTCATCGCTGTCCTCAATCCAGATATCCTCCTCTTCCCCGTTGAGTCCAAGAAAGCGGGCAAGGGTTTCCGTTGTGGTGCTTTTGTTCCATTCATCAATAAAATCATCAATTGCTTCAAACTCAATCTCACCGGCCAGATACATTTCCTTAAATGTCATTGAAAAGCCTCCCTTTTTAATCCTGCTCTTTGATATTTCTTGAGACAGTGATCTCCTGATTATCAATATGTTCTCTCATGGCTTCTTTGGCATCTTCTACCTGGCGTTTTCTGACCGCTTCCAATATATTGTCATGCTCCAATAAAAGTACATGGCGTTTATCTTCGTCCTTGATATATTCCAGCCGGTAACGGTACATCTGTTCCCTTAAATTATTGATCATCTGCACCAGCCTGTCGTTGCAGGTACCTTTGTAGATCACATCATGATATGCTTCATCCGTTTCCGCAATCTCCATAGGAGTTCCGTTTAACACGGCTTCCTTAAAGTCTTCCTGACGTCTCTCAAGTTCTTCCACTTCGTCAGGCAGCATGCGCACACAGGCAAGCTCGATGGCAAGCTCTTCCAGGGATCTGCGGACTTCCAATACGTCTCTTAAACTTTTTTCAGAGATCTTTGCAACTTCCGCTCCCTTTCTTGGAATCATGAGCACCAGTCCTTCCAGTTCAAGCTTTCGGATCGCTTCCCGGATAGGAGTACGGCTGACGCCGAGCCGTTCTGCCAGCTGGATTTCCATCAGACGCTCCCCTGGTGCCAGTTCTCCTTTTAAAATTGCCTGTCTCAGGGTGTTGAAAACCACATCACGAAGCGGCAGATATTCATTCATATTGACTTTTAAATCATTTCCCATTGGTGACCTCCTTGGTGTTATAAAAATTCGTTAAGTATACCTGTTTTGCCAGACCCTTGCTTTCGCCGTAGCGCAGCTCTTCATAAGCATTCTCGGCTGCTTTGGGGCTGATAAAGATTCCGAACACGGTTGGGCCGCTTCCGCTCATCATTGCATTGACCGCTCCCAGTTCTTTTAACTTTTCCTTGATTTGTGCGATAACCGGATATTCGGGAATGGTGACCGTCTCAAGCACGTTTCCCATACGCTGGGAAATCTGATGGATGTTATGGTCTTTAATGGCTTCGATAATCCCATCAATATCCGGGTGATCTTCTTCCTTTAACCGGTTTAAATTTAAATTCTCGTAAACAAATTTGGTGGACACGCTGACCCCAGGCTTTGCAATCAGTACCTTGCACTGTGGCATGTCCGGAAGGGGAGTCAGAATCTCACCGATCCCTTCGGAAAGAGCCGTTCCTCTCATCACGCAGTACGGAACATCAGCCCCGATTTTAAGCCCCCGTTCCATTAAATCTTCTCTGGATAACCCGAGCTGGAACATCTTGTTTACTCCAAACAAAACAGCAGCGGCATCGCTGCTGCCTCCTGCCATTCCGGCAGACACAGGAATAAATTTTTTCAGATGAATCCGAATGCCGTGGGTGACATGAAACTCATCCATCAGCAGCCTGGCTGCCTTATAAACCAGATTGTTCTCATTGACAGGAAGATAAAATAAATTCGTTACGATCTCAATGCCTGGTGTTTCTTTTAAATAAATATCAATCTTATCATAAAGGCCCACGGTCTGCATGATCATACGCACATCATGATATCCGTCCTCCCGTTTTCGCAAAACATCAAGCCCCAGATTAATTTTCCCATATGCTTTTAATCCCAGATGTCTTATCATAGGCAGTTTGCCCTCACTTTGGTTTTTAAATTGTTTTTTTATATTTTTTTGTATACAGTATTAAGTATATACCCAAATGAAAAAAAGTACAAGTGTTTTTCTTTTAACGATTTCTCACCTGGAATTGCAACCGAAAAAAAGCTCCGGCTGGTGGTCCACCGGAGCTTATCTTATTCGATTTTCATTGGTTATAAAAATTCTTCCATGGCTTTTTCCATGTCTTTTAATGCTACAGCATAGGCCCTGAATGCTTTCTCTGCTTTGCAATCCTGTTTCCCCTTATAACAGATCCGGTGTTCCATGCTGGCCCATAAGTCCATGGACATGGTGCGAAGCTGGATCTCAACGGGATAATATTCCATTCCATCCGTATGATAGACAGGAACGCCGAAAACGATATGATAGCTTCGGTATCCGTTGGGCTTTGGCGCTGCAATGTAGTCACATTCCTTTATGATTACGATATCTGTCTGTTTTTTAAGCAAATCCACGATAGCGTAAATGTCCCTTACAAAAAAACAGATGACCCGGATTCCTGCAATGTCTGTCAGATAGTTTCTGGCCGAATCCGTGCTGACTTCATATCCGTTTTTTAAAAGCTTATTCTCAATGCTTTCCTTTTGTTTGATTCTGTGCTGAATGTGGTGAATCGGATAATTCTGATATTTTCGTCTGTAATCCTGATTCAGTACATCCACTCTGACACGGATGTTTTTAAGTGCATCTTCATAAGGCTGGACAAAGCAGAGGTACTCTTCTTCGGTCATAATCCACCTCCCTGGCAATTCCTTATCATGGAAACTAAGTATACCTTTTTTTTGTGTCCATATAGTGACCAAAATATGAATTACAATCGGCAGGCACCTTATGATATAGAAAAAAGCTGTCGGCATCATGCCTTGGCACAGTTACCGGACAGCTTTCTTTCATGAGTGGACTTATTTCTGTCCGTTCTTATCTTCTTCGGATTCCTTTTCTTTAGATTCCTCCTTTTGATTCTCGTCACCTTTTGCCATGAGAATACTGCTAACCGGTTCCTCTTCATCAGAAAAAAGAGGTCTCATCTCATCATCAGGCCGGTCGGTCTTTGGCATGTACAACTCAAAAACCGGGGAAAGAATATAGGAATTTATAAATGCAAGAAGCGGAAATCCAAACAGCATAAATATCATAAGCACCGGAGGGATCATGAAAACAAACCCGGCGGCAATTAATACTCCGTTAATCACGATCATTCCGATGGTACGGAACAAATGACGGAGAGACATAAAAAACGAATTAAAAAAGGTACGTCTTACCGTGTTGTAAAATCTGGACTGAAGCGGAAATATGTACATGAACATCGCTGCATACACAATGATCATGGCTACAAATACGGTAAGCATCACGGTTTTTAAGGTTTGTGAACCGCTGTATATTCTTGTAAAGAAATACAAGTCCACACCAAGAATGGCCCCTACCACCAGCAGCACCAGCCAGATAGCTGTGGCCTGCTTAAAGTTCTCTTTAAATGATTTGAAAAAAGACTTAATGGTATATCCGTCATCATCTCTGGCAAGCTTCAGCGTCACATAATAAACAGCAGTGGTGGAAGCTCCTATGGTAACGATCGGAATACTGCACACGATCCACAAAATATTTAAAAGTATCAAGTCTCCGAATTTGCCTATAAAGCGCCACACCGGATTATCATAATTAAAAAAACCAGATAACATATGTCATTCCCCTTCTCTCATAGCGTCAAACATATTATAGCGGATTTACCAATAAAAAGCAAACATTCTCGTTTATTTCATTAAAAATTTATAATTATTTTTTAATTTTTTTTCTAATATATGGTATAATCGTAAAAGAATTTTTATTAAACAAGAAAGAGGAGCAGATTATGACCCCTTACGAAGACAAAACCTTAAAAGACCGTTTGCGGGAAGAGAAAAAAAAGCTGAAGCAGATGAACTTAAAGGACAAATTGTGGTATATCTGGGAATATTATAAATTTCCCATCATCAGTGTTATCGTTGCGGTATTCCTTGTGATCTCCATTGGCTCCGCCGTTTATAACAACCGGTTTGAAACCGCTCTCAACTGCGTTATTTTAAACAGCCGGGTCACCAGCCAGACCACAGTTCCTGAGGATTACTTTGACAAGGAATTCCGTCAGTATATCAAGCTTCCTGAGGATACAAAAATCGAAGTGGACCATTCCATGACCTTGACCTTTGATGAATCTGCCATGAGCGATTTTACCTATGCGGAGTTAGCTAAGCTTTCTGCGATGATTTCCAGCAAGGAGCTTGACGTCATCATCGGCAGGAAGGATTCCATTGATCACTTCGGCCAGATGGGGGGATTTACGGATCTGACCCAGCTTTTGACTCCCCAGGAGTATGAAAAAGTCAAAGACCGCATCTATTTTGTAACGGTGGAAGAGACGGGAGAAAAAGTAGCCGGAGGAATTCTCCTTGACGAAAAGGATTTTACGAAAAGAACAGGACTCTCCATCGACCAGCCCATTCTTTCCGTTATGACAAATTCCACTCATAAAGACACAGCGGCTGCACTGATCCGCTACATGTTCGGGCTATAAGCCTGAATCCAAGGGCTTCTGCCAGTTTTACAGAGGGAAGATTGTCTTCCCTTATCTTTGCATAGACCCTGCGGGAAACGGATTCCGCTCCATAGGATAATATGGCTTTGCATGCTTCTTTGGCAAATCCCTTCCTCCTGAAACCAGAAAAGATATGATATCCCAGTTCTACCGGGGTATCATTTTCTTTTACCGCGTTTAAAAATTCTTCCGGGCCGGTGAAATCCATAGGGAATAATCCGGCCTTTCCCACAAGCTGACCGGTCCTGCGGTCTAAAACAGCCCATATGCCATATTCATAGAAACCATACTGGCACCGGATATATTCTTTTAAGGATTCCCGGGTTACAAAAACTGATCCGCTTTCCCCGCCGTCATCCTCATCGGCGATCAGCCGGCAGTCGTCTTCCGTAAATTCCCTGATGGTAAGGCGTTTCGTATTGGCAATCCCCCAGGGAAGACCTATTCTTCTTCTTACAACACGCTCTAAGAACTCACCACTAATAGCTTCCAGGGATTCGACTACATAGGAAGCCGGAGAAAGACTCTGCCCGTTATGATTCCTGTCCCATAGACCAATAACGGCCCTGCCTTCCGCATAAGCAGAACACAGGGCCTTTTGATCATCAGATACGGTAATCTTAAATGAAGTTCCTTCTATTATAATTTCCCGTTCCAGAGTCATGGTTTTATAAGGTTTCCGGTTCCGGATATTCTTCCCCGAAGGTATCTACGGTTATGGACCGGATCTTCTGCTCAGTCATGGGACGGTCGTTGTAATCAGTCTTTACCTCTGCGATCTGATTGACAACCTCCATTCCTTCTGTGACTTTTCCAAATGCGGCATAAGCACCATCCAGATGTGGAGCTGCCTTATGCATGATAAAGAACTGGGAACCTGCAGAATCCGGATGCATGGCTCTTGCCATGGAAAGAACGCCTTCAGAATGCTTGAATGAATTGGCTACACCGTTCTGGCTGAATTCTCCTTTGATGGAATAACCTGGACCTCCGGTTCCGGTTCCTTCCGGGCATCCTCCCTGAAGCATGAAACCTTTGATGACTCTGTGAAAAATCAGACCGTCATAAAAACCTTTTTTTACCAGGCTGATATAATTATTGACTGTGTTTGGTGCGATCTCCGGATACAGCTCTGCCTTGATTACATCGCCGTTTTCCATTGTAATTGTAATTACCGGATTCTTCATATTGATCTTCCTTTCTCGCTGTTAAGCTCGCATATGACTGTATTTTATCAAATCCTTATAAGTTTGTCCAGCTATTCATATTTTGTTTAAAATTCATTCAAAAATCTTTTACATAAACAACATGGATTCTTCATGTTTCATGGATATAATAAGTTTGTAAAGAAAATTGCTAATAAGATTTTTTTCATAATACGGGCTGGTAACGAATTACCGGCCCTCCTCCCTTTTTTATACTTTGCCGCATGCATTGCATGGCTGGAACCGGATTCCAGCCATGTTTTTTTATTTTGATGTCAGATGCCGCCAAGATTTACAAGTCTTGGATAGGGGGCCGCATATTCAAACAGCCCTGCGGTGCCTAATTGTATGTTGTCATAGGTCTTAAAGAAATACTCACAGGTAGCCGTATTAATAAATGCTGTATATCTGGTGTAGTCGTATTGATTGCGGCTGGTAATAACCGCGCCTTTTGGTACGGTAACGCTTTCCATGATGTGAAAGCAGGAAATAACGGCTTCATTCCTGTTTTCAGGGACTGGAATGAATGATTTAAGATAAGACGTGCGGACAAACCGGGAGGGTGATGTATATCCTCCCGGAAGGATCTCGGTTCCTCCCGCCTGTCCAAAGGGCGTCAGGCGGTAACCTCCCCAGGATGCCTCCTCGGTTTGTACAGGACTTGCTTCCATATAATTTCTTAAATTTGTCATGTGCCATTTAAAATCGGGGCTGTTTGCCAGGACACCTATGGGATTTTGAAATACTTCCAGGCCATTGTCTGTCTGCTCTATGACAACGCAGTTTCCGCTCTTGTCTGCGGCAAGCCAGTGGAGTGGTGCTACGGTCCTTGTGACCGGATCTTCCAGACCTGTGATTTTGACCCGCCTCAGTAATTGTTGTAATTCCTCTACATTGGAACATCTTCCCAGAATGTAATGAAGAAACTCAAAGGATGCTATGGATTCCTGCTGATCGTTTCCGGGTCCGGAATTATAATTGGCATAGCCTGCAAAATAAAGGGCAGCCGCCGCAAATCCCATTTCATTGACCCCGTCAAAAAAGCCTAAAAGCCCGTCAAGCTCCTGACCGATTCCAATAAACCGGTATCTGTTGCGAATCCTTTCCCCATTCAGACCATTATTCCATTCATAGCCGGAGGGAACAATGTAAAGATGAGGTTCAATATCGTAAGAAAAATCCATATTTCTTCCAAAAAAGGTTTCTCCCTGTTTGGACTGCAGGGTAATCGCCGTACACATAGGAACATGCCTCCCATTTCAAAATTGCTTACTTATTTATATGGAAGGGATCCGTATTTATGCATGCCGGCGATAAGAGAAAATAAGATATCCGGCTTGCTGGACCTTTACTTTGGTACCGTTACCTCTTTCATTAAAAATATCAGGGCAATGATGTTTGGCAGCGCCATGAAGCCGTTCCAGATATCAGAGAACTCCCAGACGGTTTCCAGCTTTGCCAGGCAGCCCATGAATACAGCCCCCAAATACAGTACCGTGTATATTTTTCCTCTTAGCAGGCGTTGTAAAATATAGAGGCTGTTTCTTTTTTTCAGACTTTCTGCCAGATATGTAGCGGCCTGACGGCCAAGATAGTACCAGGCAATAATGGTTGCAAAGGCAAACACCAGCATGGCTCCGGATACTAAATACTGCCCCAGCGGACCCAGCCGTTTGGAAAAGCTGTAAGCGGTCAGAGCTGCTCCGTCGTAGCCGGAGCCTGCCGCATTGCCGTCTGTCATGCAGAGAATCACAAAGGCGGTCATGGTGCAGATCAGGATGGTATCAAAGAATACCTCGAACATGGCCCACATTCCCTGCTGTTCGGGAGTTGTTTCCTCCGCCGCCCCATGAAGCACTGCCATGCTCCCCAGCCCAGCCTCATTGGAAAATACACCTCTTGATATGCCGTACTGCAGGCTTTTGCTGATCCCGTAACCGGCTGTTCCGGAAAAAATGGAGATAGGCTGAAAGGCATCTTTGAAAATACATTGAAAAATATATGGAATTTTATCGAAACAGGACATAATAACCACCATGGAAAACAACATATAGATACCGGCAGCAACTGGAATGAGCCGTTCTGAAACAAAAGCGATCCGGCTGATGCCGCCAAGGATTACCAGGAATACGATTCCGGTCAAAACAACTCCGATGGAGACGGAAGGAATGCCAAAGGAGTATTCCATGGTTTCCGCAATGGAATTGGACTGGACCATGCTTCCCATCCCCAGGGATACCATAATGCACAGGAAGCTGTAGAGCATGCCCAAGCCGGGCAGCTTAAGCCCCCGCTCCAGATAGACCATGGGACCGCAGATCCATGCACCGCTTTGATCCCGGTACCGGTAGCGGATTCCCAGCATGGTTTCCGCATAGCCTGTCATCATACCGATGACCGCTGATACCCACATCCAAAAAATGGCACCCGGCCCTCCCGCCGTGAGTGCCGTGGCCACTCCCACGATATTGCCCGTTCCGATGGTAGCGGCAAGTGCTGTACAGGCTGTCTGGAATTTCGTCACTCCGCCTTTGGTGTCTGCTTCATCCTCCTGAATGCTTCCAATGGTCTTCATCCACCAGTAAGGCAATTTCCTGATTTGGAAAAAACCTGTTTTTATGGTGTATATGATACCAATCCCAAGAAAGAGGATTAACATCCATGGCCCCCATACCAGTTCATGTATGCGATGTATCATAGGATCATCTCCTGAATGCTTTCCTTAACACATATTCTTTGAACCTGCATAGTATGAAAATTTCCAATGATTTTTACACAAAAAAAAGGAACCTATGGTATAATCAAGTTACGTGCCATTTTACTTACTAAAAATGAGAGGTGAACAATATGCCCGGTTTTACAACCCATTATCTGCTGGGAGTCAGGGTCTATAATGATATGCCGAATACTCCCCTAAAGCGTATCATTTCCAAATACCGGTGGCTTTATCAGCTTGGTCTACAGGGTCCGGATATGTTTTTTTACAATATACCCATACTCCGCCACAGGGACTACCGAAACGTAGGCTCTTATATGCACGAAAATCATGTACATGATTTTTTTGTTACCTGTCTGAACCGTCTGTCTCAAATTGAATCCAGACAGCAGCGGGAGCAGGCCATCTCCTATATGAGCGGCTTTTTCTGCCATTACATCGGAGATTCCATCTGCCACCCGTATGTTTACGGAAGAATTGAATACGAAGTGAAAAACTCGACCAATTATCATCATGGTCTGCATGCCATGCTGGAGAATGATATTGATGCACTGCTTCTTATGAAATACAAGAAAAAAAAGCCGTCGCAGTTTAATCAGGCTGCCACCATTTGTTTAAACGGCCAGGAGACCCAGTTTATCTCAAAATTCCTATCCGGCTGCATCAACGAAACCTATTACCCTTTAAATTACCGGAATAATTTTCAAGTGACCCCCCGTATGGTCTCACGCTCCATTTTTGCCATGCGGCTGGGCTGCCGGACACTGGCAGACCCGAAAAGCCGGAAAAAGAACAGCATTGAATTTTTGGAATCACTGTTTCTTCGCAATCCCATTGCATCGAAAAAGCTGGTTACGGACATCCCTCCGGACCCTGTGATCACCTTTAATCTAAACCATGAAACCTGGTGCAATCCCTGGAACCGGAGACTGGCTTCCAAAGCCTCTTTTCCGGAGTTATTTCATCAGTCCATGGCAAAATGCAGCGATGTGTTCTATCTCCTGAACCAGGAGCTGACATCACCGATTCCGTTAAAAAGTCTGGATCATAACAGGCTGTTGAAGGAACTTGGGAATTACTCCTATCACAGCGGTCTGGCTGTGGATACGGAATAAAATTTCTATAATAAAAAACATGGGCCGAATCGACTGTAACCGATTCCTGTCCATGTTTTTTATTTCCATAAATAAGACCTTATTTCGTAGGAGAAGCGGCAGTTGTTTCCACATCGTCTGCCTCAGAATCGTCTCCCTCTGCTGCAGCCGTTGTCTCCATAATGACTGCACCTTCTTTTGCTTCAATGGTTTTATCAGATCCTTTTGGAATTTTCATATCAACAAGCCAGTATTTCTGCTGTGTCATCGTATTATCGGGCATAACGATAAGATTTAAATCATATTCCTTAAAAAATCCTCCATAAGAGGTTTCACTGGATCTTTCATAAGAAAAATCCTGGGTAGCTACTTCATCATTCAAATATCTTACGGCAGCATTCGCAAATTCCACCGCTTCCTCTGGAGTGGTTCCATCTTTTACCATCAAGGTCAGATCCAGGCTTTTTTTCTTAGGGTCAAGGCTGTAATTCACGCTTACTGCCATTGGATACTGATCATTGTTAACAAACTCTTCATCCATATCGTTCCCGATCTGAGTCCAGTCTAAAACAATTCCCTGCTGGGTTTCAAAAACCGGCTCTGCAGGGCCGCTTGAAGAAAGAATATTGCTTTTGGTACAGCCAGTTAATAATAAAGCTGACACGGCACATATCATGAACGCTCTGTTCTTCATCATAATTTCCTCCTTATTTATCATTTAACATTATATCTGATGCAGTATTTTTTTTGTAGTGCTTTTGGAAAAAAGTCAGAAAATCTTCACAAATGCGTTATGAATTTTGCTGGCAATGGTGTTAAATATTCCCTTCTCATTCAAATATCCTGATTTGTGTACTGGAATGAGTGGGGATTCGCTTGTCTTCGGGAGGCAGCTTGGTATAATCTCCATAGATCCAGGAGAGAACTTCATGCCAGCCCTTGGGAGCCATCAGCATCGTACCTTCAAATTCTAAGTCCACGGTTTCCTCGCACCATTCCTTTTGCAGGGTCACATAGAGATAATCCGGCTGATAATTGCTGTAATAGCGCAGCCTGCTCTTCCCCTTCCGGTCTTTAACCGCCACCATATACTGGAGCTTTCTTAAGACCTTCATAGGGATCAGCTTTCCGATCAGAGCCAGAATTCCCACACAGATTTTATTGGTCAGGCTGTATTTTTTAAAATCCAGCTTGTACCGGTGTCCCATGGACAACCCGTAAATAATGGTATGAAGAAGCAGGGTCATGTTCGCTGCCGTTTTCCGTTCCGGCAATTCATCAATAGTGAATAGATCCACCCAGAGATGATTCAACTTTCCCTCATAATATTCCATCTCTTTGGTATCATCATGGGTCCTGCTGTTCTTATAAATAATTCTGGCCGTAAAATCATAAAAGCCTTTTCCGTTTCTCAAATCCTTAGGTTCCAGAAGTTCCATGTTCTCCGGCAGTTCTCTTTTGACCACCTTTAAAAATGCCTCGTAATTGGGCCGGGTGAACGCCAGGTCCGCATCGTCATCCCATGGAATAAAGCCTTTATGCCTTACGGCTCCCAAAAGAGTTCCTGCATCCAGGAGATATTTGATCCGGTATTTGCGGCAGATCCTGTCGACTTCTTTTAATATGGCAAGATTCGCCTGATGGACCTTTGTTAAATCATATTGTTCCATGTTTCCTCCATTCTGCCTGCCCTTTAAAACAGGCAGATCAGTCCCTGCCGGTCATTTTACTGCCTTACGGCCTCTTTGATGACCTTTGCCATGGTATCAATCATCTCATCGGTCATTCCCGGATAAACACCTACCCAGAATGTATCCTGCATAATCCGGTCCGTATTCTTTAATTCCCCTACGATACGAAATCCTTCCTTTGCTTCTCTCATCTGGTCAAAGCAGGGGTGCTTCGTTAAGTTTCCGGCAAACAGCATTCTGGTCTGGATTCCCTTGGATTCCACATACTGTACCACCTTCGTCCGGTCCACCCCTTCTTTGCAGGTGATCAAAAATCCGAACCAGCTGGGCTTGGAGTTGGGACAGGCTTCGGGAAGGATCAGCTTGTCCGATGCTTCAGCGACCCCTTTATAAAGACGTTCAAAATTATGACGTCTGCGTTCTACAAAGGAAGGGAATTTATCCAGCTGCGCACAGCCGATGGCTGCCTGCATATCTGTGGTCTTTAAATTATATCCGAAATGGGAATAAACGTATTTGTGGTCGTAGCCTAAGGGCAATTCCCCGTACTGACGGTCAAACCGGTGTCCGCATAAGTTATCCGTACCGGATGGGCAGACACAGTCCCTTCCCCAGTCACGCAACGAGCGGATGATCTTATTGAGAAGAGGATTGCTGGTATAAACAGCACCTCCTTCTCCCATGGTCATATGGTGGGGGGGATAAAAGCTGGAGGTTCCGATGTCTCCGATGGTACCGGAAAAACGTTCCTCCCCATCAATGGTATATTTGGTTCCCAGTGCATCGCAGTTATCCTCAACCAGCCACAGGTTGTACTGATCGCAAAATGCCTTAACCGCAGATAAATCAAAAGGATTCCCCAGGGTATGGGCAATCATGACCGCCTTGGTCTTTTCGGAACGCGCTGCTTCCAGCATGGTCACGTCAATGTTATACTGGGGAATGGTTACGTCCACAAATACCGGTACTGCCCCGTACTGGATCGCAGGGTTCACTGTGGTTGGAAATCCTGCTGCCACGGTAATGATCTCATCTCCCCGCTTGATCTGGCGCTCCTTTAAAAGGGGGGAAGTCAGAGCCATAAATGCCAGTAGGTTGGCAGAAGACCCGGAGTTTACCAGAGAACAGAAACGAACGTTTAAGTATTTTGCAAATTTCTTTTCAAATTCATTGGTATAGCGTCCGGAGGTCAGCCAAAACTCCAGAGAACTGTCCACTAAGTTTACCATCTCCTCATGGTCATATACACGGGAGGCATAAGAAATACGGTCCCCTTCCTGATAGGGCTTTTTCTGATTGTGAAATGTATCACAATATTCTTTTACAAGCGCAAGGATTTCCTCCCTGGCTTCTTTTTCTGATTTGTGCTCAAACATCGCTGCTACCTCCTCTCATCATTTATAAGTCAAAAAATTCTTCTATCTGCCGGTCCATAACTTCCAGCATATCTGCCCCGCCCAAATAGGCCTTTGCCCACTGAACGGTCTTTTCTACCGCTTCTTTTACTCCATACCTGGGACTCCAGCCAAAGACCTGTTTGATTCTGGAGCAGTCCAGCTTTAAAAAGTTTGCCTCGTGAGGTCCTCCGGAAAAACGGTCGACCCACGTAAGCCCCTCTCCCCATATCTCACAGAACAGTCCTGCCAACGTCCCGGTGGTGATACAGTCCCTGTCATCGGGTCCCACGTTATAGTATCCCTGGAAAGACCGGTCCTCATACTGCTTCATGGCAATCGTCATATAAACAGAAAGGGGCTCCAGAACATGCTGGTAGGGTCTTGTGGAGTGAGGATTTCTCACGATAATATCCTGCTTCTTTGATGCCGCCCGTATGCAGTCCGGAATGATCCGGTCATTGGCAAAATCCCCGCCCCCGATTACATTGCCGGCACGGGAGGTGGAGACCGCCGTCCGACCGTCGGAAAAGAAGGACTTGGCATAGCTGTGGGTCACCAGTTCGGAACAGGACTTGCTGTTGGAATAGGGGTCATAGCCGTCAAGGGGGTCCGTCTCCCGGTATCCGTACTCCCATTCTTTATTTTCATACACTTTATCCGTGGTGACATTCAAAAAGGACTTTACGGAGGAGGTCAGACGAATGCACTCTAACACATTCACGGTCCCCATGACATTGGTTTCATAGGTATATACCGGGTCCTTATAGGAGTCCCGGACAATAGGCTGGGCCGCAAGATGAAAAACGATTTCCGGCTTTGTCTCTTCAAATACGTTCTTCAGATGCTCCAGGTCCCGGATATCGCCGGTTATGGAGTTCATGTAACCGGAAAGTCCGGTCACTTCAAACAGGCTTGGAGTTGTAGGCGGATTCAGGGAATAACCGGTTACAGACGCACCTGCGTTTATGAGCAGGCGGCACAGCCAGGACCCTTTAAAGCCGGTGTGTCCTGTGACCAGAACCTTTTTTTCTTTATAAAACTCAGAAAATTCATTCCATTTTGTATTTGTCCAACTTGTCATATTAATTCTCCCAAATCTTCCAGGGGGCCTTTCCGGACTGCCATAGATCTTCTAACTTCTTCATCTCACGCTGGGTATCCATGCACTGCCAGAAGCCGGTGTGATGGAAGCTCATAAGCTGTCCTTCTTCTGCCAGCCGCTGCATCGGCTCCTGTTCCAAAACTGTGGTATCATCTTTTAAATAAGAGAAAACCTCCGGATTCAATACCATAAATCCGCCGTTAATCAGGCTGGCATCCGCTTCCGCCTTCTCCCGGAAGGAACGAACCACATTCCCTTCGTCAATATCCAGCACTCCTTTTAACTGTGCAATGTTTACGGTGGTCATGGTGGCTGTCTTTCCGTGACTTTCATGGAATTTTAATAAGGCTTTTAAATCCACATCACAAACTCCGTCCCCATAGGTGAGCATAAACGGTTCATTCCCGATATAAGGCTGAATGCGTTTGATTCTGCCTCCGGTCATAGTCTTTAACCCCGTATCTACAAGAGTCACTTTCCATGGTTCAGAATAATTATTATGTACCTCCATGCTGTTATTGGCCAGGTCAAAGGTCACATCTGAGGTATGAAGGAAATAGTCCGCAAAGAACTCCTTTACGACATACTGTTTATATCCCAGGCAGATCACGAAATCATGGAACCCGTACTGGGAATAATACTTCATAATATGCCAGAGTATGGGCCGCTCTCCGATTTCAATCATGGGCTTTGGTTTTAAATGGCTCTCCTCACTGATCCGGGTCCCAAGCCCACCTGCTAATAATACAACTTTCATTCTCTGATCCTCCAGTCTTTAGTCATACTCCTTATAAGCCTTCCGGTAAAAATGCATGAGCACTTTTACAACCGGTGCAGGCCACATCTTTAAAAACATCTCCGCTTCTTCTTTTGCCCTGCTGTTATCCGCAATACAGGCTTTTGTCGTGGCGTCTCCATGGACACGGTAAAATAGAACGGGCCTTTCCACGCAGATAAAGCGCCCCGGAAGCTCTGCCAGCTTATACAAGGTATCCCAGTCCAGTGCAAACCGGTACGGGGAGGTGAACAGAGGCTCCCCCAGCATTTCCTTATTGTATGCACATGCGGGACAGCATATGGAATTGCCAAATCGCAGAGCACTTTTTTTTACCCAGGTAAGGTGGCTGATTCTGCGGAAACGCAAAGGAAGCCGAAGAATCCGTTTGATAAATTCCACGGCCTCAAATCCGGATAACCGACCTTCTTTTACCACCGCATATCCTCCGGTAAATACAGTCATATCCGGGTATTTTTTCTCACATTCCAGCAGTTTCTCTGCATAATCCTTCCGGTATAAATCATCCTGGTGGGCAATGGTCACAAAACGGGCATCTGCCTTGTGATAGGCAAAGTTCCAGTCGTCCCTTATGCTGCTTTCCCCATGCCGGATGTATATGGGAATGCCGTACTTTTCTCCCAGTCCGGTAATAAATGAGCTGGGAGTAGAGGTGCACAGCAGAATATCTGATTGTACGGTCTGTGCTTTTAAAGAACGGATGCAGGATTCCAGATAGGGGGAATCCTTATAAGCACAGATTGCAAAAGCATGTAATTTCATAATTTGATCCTCAAAGGCTGCTTGTCTTAGTATGGCTATGATTATACCATAAAAACAGGAAAACATTCCACCATATTCATTATTTTGAAAGAATTTGAGACAGGAGTTTCCTTACCGCTCAATATAACCTTTCAGCAGTTTTAATGTCTGCTCCATACCCTTGATATGGGTTCTTTCTGTTCCGTGGGACGCATGGACTCCCTGGCCGATCAGTGCCCCGCGAATGTTATTGCCGCCTCGGATGGCCGCTCCCACATCAGATCCGTAGTGAGGGAACACATCAACGGCATAGTCAATGTTCTGTTCTTTTGCGATGGCAATCAGTTGGCTTGTCATCTCGTAATCATAGGGGCCGGAGGAATCCTGGGCACAAATGGATACCTTTCTTTCCCCGCCCGTCAGGTCATCGCCTAAGGCGCCCATATCCACAGCAATAAACTCTTCGATGTCTTCCGGAATCCAGCTTGCTCCGAAACCTACCTCTTCATAATTACTGATCACAAGTTTTAATGTTCTCTTTGGACGTTTCCCTGATTCGGAGATGTCTTTTAACAAGCCTAATAACACTGCCACGGAAGCCTTGTCATCTAAGTGGCGGGATTTGATGTAACCGCTTTCTGTATAGACAAACATGGGATCAAAGCTGATGTAATCACCGGCTGAAATATCCAGTTTCAGAACGTCTTCTTCACTTTCTACCAGCTCATCAAGGCGGACTTCCATATTCTTTGCCTTACGCTCCAGGGTTTTGGCATTGTCATAGGTGTGGACCGACGGCTCTTTGGTCAAAATGGTTCCTGTGTAGGTCTTTCCGGTTCTGGTGTGCACTTTGCAGTACATCCCCTCAATGCTTTCCATCATGAAACCGCCCACTAAAACCATATTCAGCATTCCCTGGGGGGTGATGGAGCGGACCATGGCACCCAGCGTATCTACATGAGCGGATAATCCTAAAACTTCTTTGGTCTCTCCGGGTACCTCTATGATAAGGCCGCCTTTGCGGTTGTAGGTGGAGGAATATCCAAAGGACCGGGCTTCCTCCTGTACTGCTTTTAAGACTTCCCTGGTATAGCCGCTGGGACTTGGGATGTGAATGATTTTTTCCAGGATTTCCGTTATATATTTCATCGTTTCCATTTTATACAGCCTTCTTTCTCAATCGTATCATTTGAATTTTTATTTTTTGTTTCGCTGTTTATATTGTTTGTTTTTATTCCCCTTCCATTTTAGCAGAATTTCTTCAGCTTGGCTACCCGATTGAAAAAAGGACATAAAACAAGCCTTGAAATGGGTCTGCTCACACATCCCATTCAAGGCTTATTTCATCATTCTATTTTATTACCAGGCTGTTTTCAACAGCGATTTATGGATTTCTTATACTTCAAAGATCAAATCTCCGTAGCTTGGCAATGGCCATAATTCTTTGTCTACGATCAGTTCCAGCTTGTCGGCCGGAGTACGAAGAGCCGCCATGGCCGGTACTACTTCATCATGATAAGCGGTTGCCTGTTCTTTGTTATCTCCGATGGCTGCACACTTGTCGGCTACCTCAGACAGAGCGGCTACAGCCACCTTCATATCGGAAAGATATGCGCTTACTTCCACAAGAAGTTCTTCCTGAACGCTGGTATCTGCATCCGGACATGCGGACTTGATTTTTCCTATAGAATCCGCAAGTATGGAGGTGTATTTTACAACCGCCGGAATCAGCTGCTTGCTGGCCACCTCAATCATGGTTCTTGCTTCAATGTTGATGGCTTTGCTGTATGCTTCATATTCAATCTCAACACGGGATTCCAGCTCTGCCTTTGTAAATACCTTGAATTCTTCAAACATCCGGATGGAAGCTTCCGTGGTGAGTGCAGGAATGGCTTCTACCATGGACTTCAAGTTTGGAAGACCTCTCTTTTCCGCTTCTTCTACCCATTCAGCGGAATAACCGTTGCCGTTAAAGATGACTCTTCTATGGGCTGATAACTGGTTTTTAATCAGATCATGGACTGCAGTATCAAAATCTTCCGCATTCTCCAGAATATCCGCTGCTTCTTTAAACGCCTCTGCAGTAATGGTGTTTAATACTACGTTTGGAGAAGAAATGGAATCAGAGGAACCAACCATACGGAACTCGAACTTGTTGCCGGTAAATGCGAATGGAGAGGTTCTGTTACGGTCTGTTGCATCCTTGAATAAATCAGGTAAGGTTCTAACGCCTGTCTTTAAGGTTCCGCCAACCTTGGAACGGGTAGCTTCTCCGGTGCTGCAAAGCTGATCTACCACATCCTCTAACTGCTCGCCGATGAATACGGAAATGATTGCAGGCGGAGCCTCATTGGCACCCAGTCTGTGATCGTTTCCTACATCAGCTGCAGATTCACGAAGAAGGTCCGCATGTTTGTCTACTGCCTTTAAGATACAGGATAATACCAGTAAGAACTGGATATTCTCATGAGGGGTCTCTCCTGGATTCAATAAGTTGATTCCGTCGTCCGTGGTTAAGGACCAGTTATTGTGCTTACCGGAACCATTTACACCTGCGAATGGCTTTTCATGAAGCAGACAGTTTAATCCGTGGCGTCCTGCCACTTTCTTTAAGGTCTCCATCACCAGCTGGTTATGGTCAACCGCTACGTTTGCCTGTTCAAAGATGGGTGCCAGCTCATGCTGTGCCGGAGCTACTTCATTATGCTGTGTCTTTGCCGGAACGCCAAGTTTCCAAAGCTCTTCGTTTACTTCCTTCATGTAAGCGGCAACTCTCTCGCGGATAGAGCCAAAGTAATGATCCTCTAACTCCTGTCCCTTTGGAGGCATTGCGCCGAATAGGGTACGGCCGGAATAAACCAGATCTTTTCTCTGTAAATATTTTTCATGGTCAACCAGGAAGTATTCCTGCTCCGGTCCAACGGATGGAGTGACTCTCTTTGAAGTGGTATTTCCGAATAATCTTAAGATTCTTATCGCCTGCTCATCGACAGCTTCCATGGATCTTAAGAGAGGGGTCTTTTTGTCAAGTGCTTCTCCTGTATAGGAGCAGAAAGCAGTGGGGATACAAAGGGTGACACCGATCGCATCTTCTCTTAAAAATGCAGGTGAAGTACAATCCCATGCAGTATATCCTCTGGCTTCAAAAGTTGCACGAAGTCCTCCGGAAGGGAAGGAGGAAGCATCCGGTTCGCCTTTTACAAGCTCCTTGCCGGAAAATTCCATGATTACTTTTCCGTCTGATGTCGGAGCAGAAATGAAGGAATCATGTTTTTCTGCAGTAATGCCGGTAAGTGGCTGGAACCAATGGGTATAGTGAGTCGCACCTCTTTCTATTGCCCAGTCCTTCATTGCATGTGCAACGACATCAGCAATGGAAGGATCTAACTCTGCGCCATTCTCGATTGTTTTCTTTAATTTCTTGAAAACAGATTTTGGTAAACGCTCTTTCATTACGGTTTCATTAAATACATTCTTACCGAACATCTCGGCTACGTTCACAACTTCACTCATAAATTTTCCATCCTCTCATATGAATTACCACTTAATAATATTAAGTCAGTTTGCCCTTTTTTAAAGTCTCCATATTATTTGAATATGCATAAAATTAGAAAAGGCGCCCTCCTAATACAAGGAGAACGCCATCGTTCCTATCTAAAATAAATCATTTTCCTAAAAAAATCAAGTACTTTTTCAAAAATATTTTAAGAAGGTGCAATTAAGCTTTACCAACGGAACCAAATAATTCCATCTTTTCCTTTACGGTTGCTTTGATGGCTTCCGTACCAGGAGCAAGAAGTTTTCTTGGGTCAAAGCCCTTGCCTTCTAAATCCTTGCCTGCTTCCACGTATTTACGGGTAGCTTCTGCAAAGGAAAGCTGGCACTCGGTATTTACATTGATCTTTGCAACGCCAAGGCTGATGGCTTTCTTGATCTGATCTTCCGGAATGCCTGTACCACCGTGAAGTACCAAAGGCATGTCGCCTACTTTATCTTTTACAGCAGCCAGAGTTTCAAAGCTTAAGCCAGCCCAGTTCTCCGGATATTTTCCATGGATGTTGCCGATTCCTGCAGCCAGCATGGTTACGCCTAAATCAGCGATCTGCTTGCACTCATCGGGATCTGCACATTCTCCCATTCCGATAACGCCGTCTTCTTCCCCCCCGATGGAACCAACTTCAGCTTCCAGGGAAAGTCCCTTTTCTGCACAAACTTTAACAAGTTCAGTCGTTTTCTCCACATTCTCAGCGATGGGATAATGGGAACCGTCAAACATGATGGAGGAAAATCCTGCCTCGATGCATTTGTAGCAGCCTTCATAGGAGCCATGGTCCAGATGAAGCGCTACGGGAACAGAAATCTTTAATTCTTCAATCATGGCTTTCACCATAGCAGCTACAGTCTTGTAGCCTGTCATGTATTTACCAGCACCTTCGGAAACGCCCAGAATGACTGGAGATTTTAATTCCTCTGCTGTCTGTAAAATAGCCTTTGTCCACTCAAGGTTATTAATGTTGAACTGTCCGACTGCGTATTTTCCGTCTCTTGCTTTTTCAAGCATTTCTTTTGCTGAAACTAACATATCACGAACCTCCGTTTGTTCTAAGATTTTATCTTTTATTTTTTCATTATATACTATTATGACCCATTTGGAAAGAATAATTTTAAAAAGATCGTTTTTTTTATAACAAAGTTACATTTTGCTTTCATCGGGACAATGCTTTATAATAGTATTAAAATAAATACAATATGGGAGAAATGTTATGAATCAAAAGATGGAAGAAGACCAACTGACTGCGTCTGGTCCTGAGACCGGCAGCGTGCCTCCTGATCAGGAAACAAGGGAACTATTTACAAAGAAACAGCTGAGAAAGCTCATCTTTCCCCTGGTCATCGAGCAGTTTCTGGCCGTTGCCATGGGAATGACCGATACTCTTATGGTGGCTTCCGTTGGAGAAGCAGCCGTATCCGGCGTATCAATCGTGGACACCATCAATGTCCTTTTAATTGGTCTGTTCGGTGCGATGGCTGCCGGCGGTTCCGTAGTCACCGCCCAGTATATCGGACGAAAAGATGAAAAAAATGTTTCCAATGCCGCCGGCCAGCTTTTTCTGGCAGTGGGCGGCCTTTCCATAATTTTAATGACTGTTACACTGATTTTCAATGAATCGCTTCTGCGTCTCATCTATGGAAATATCGACCAGGATGTAATGGGAAATGCAAGGGCTTATTTTTACTTATCCTCCCTTTCCTATCCTTTCCTGGCCTTTTATAACAGTTCGGCTGCGCTGTTCCGCTCGGTGGGAAACTCCGGGGTATCCATGAGAGTATCCTTCATTGCCAACTTATTTAATATTGTGGGAAATATTATTTTTATCTATGGACTCCATATGGGCGTGGCAGGTTCGGGACTCTCCACCCTGATTTCAAGAATCTTCTGCGCCGTCATTATGTTAGTGCTCCTTCAAAGACATGCCGGCCTGTCCGTTGATTTTACATTCAAAATTGATAAGGACATGCTGCGGAAGATCCTTTACATCGGAGTTCCCAACGGAGTGGAAAACAGCATCTTCCAGCTTGGGAAGCTGCTGCTTTCCAGTCTCATCTCCAGCTTTGGCACCATCGCCATTGCTGCAAATGCGGTGGCAAGTACCATCTGCGGTCTGGAGACCATACCGGCAACGGCCATCGGCATCGCCATGGTAACGGTGGTGGGCCAGTGCGTGGGAGCGGGAGAACTGGATCAGGCCAAAAGGTATATGGGAAAGCTGTTGAAAACAGCCTATACCTGGCTGATCGTATTAAATCTTTCCCTCATACCGTTTTTAAATGTCATTACGAACCTGTTCCAGCTGTCGCCGGAAACCAGTTCCCTGGCGGTAAAATTGATGCTATACCACAGCATCTGCTGTATGCTCATCCATCCGCTGGCCTTCTGTCTCACCAATGGCCTGCGGGCGGCAGGGGATGTCCGTTATACGATGGTGGTCTCCATCTGCTCCATGTGGATCTGCCGTATTGTTTTAGCCTACGTGTTAAGCCTTCACTTTGGACTTGGCCTGATGGGAATCTGGATCGCCATGACCATCGATTGGCTGGTTCGGGCAATCTTCTTTTCCAACAGAGTCCTTCGGGGGAAATGGCGGAGGTTTGCATACCGGACTCTCCGTTAGCCCAGGAAGCGCAGCACCGTTTCTTTCATCTGGTCCGCATCACATTCGGTATTATGACGTACCGGGGCGGTGCGGATTTCTTCTACTGCCTGAGGAATGGGGATACCGGATACACCGGCCAGATGATCAATAATCTGAAACTCGTCCTCTGTCTCCTGCTTTCCTTCAATGGCTTCCAGCACATTTCTGGAGAATTTATAAGGGCTGGCGGTGGAGGCGATGACTGTCTTTGTATTGTCTCCGGTGGATTGCCTGTAATTGCGGTATACGGCCGCTGCCACTCCCGTATGGGTGTCGATCAAGTATCCGGTGCGGTCAAACAGATCCTTGATGGTGGCGCGGTTCTCCTCCTCCAGGGCAAAGCCTCCTGCAAAATCTGCCATCTTTTCTTTCATCTCTCCGGTTACGGTATAGCTGCCTTTTTCACTCAGTTCTTTCATAAGAGCTGCGCTTAAAGCCGCATCGCATCCGGTGCTTAAATAAATCAGACGCTCTAAATTGCTGGAGATCAGGATATCCATGGAAGGAGAACTGGTCAGTATAAATTCACGGTTCCGGTCATAGGTGCCGGACTGGAAGAAATCAAAAAGCACTTTATTGTCATTGGAGGCACAGATCAGGGTCTTAACCGGGACTCCCATCTGCTTTGCAAAATAAGCCGCCAGAATATTTCCGAAATTCCCCGTAGGAACGGTTACATTGATCCACTCTCCATCAGCAAGTTCTCCGGTGGAAAGCAGCTTTGCATATGCGTATACATAATACACGATCTGGGGAACCAGTCTTCCGATGTTAATGGAGTTGGCAGAAGATAGCTGATACCCTTTCGTTTCCAAAAAGTCCGCAAATTCTTTGTCACCAAAAATCTTTTTCACACCGGTCTGGGCATCATCAAAGTTTCCGTGAATGGCTGCCACATGGGTATTGTCCCCTTTTTGCGTCACCATCTGAAGCTCCTGGACCCGGCTCACACCGTCCCTTGGATAGAACACGATGATCTCGGTCCCTTCCACATCCGCAAAGCCTGCCATGGCTGCTTTCCCTGTATCTCCGGAGGTTGCGGTCAGGATCACGATCTTATTTTTCACCTGATTCTTCTTCGCAGCTGTAGTCATCAGATGTGGGAGAATGGACAGAGCCATGTCCTTAAACGCAATGGTGCTTCCATGATACAGTTCCAGATAATAAGCACCATCCGCTTTGGAAAGAGGAGCAATCTCCTGGGTGTCAAACTTGCTGTCATAGGCCCGCTCGATACAGCTTTTCAATTCAGCTTCGGTATAGTCTGTAAGGAAAAGCTTCATGACTTCATAAGCGATTTCCTGATAGGTCATGAGAGAGAGTTCCTTCATGGTTTTGTCAAGCTTTGGAATAAAGCAAGGCATAAATAAGCCGCCGTCTGCTGCCAGCCCTTTTAAAATTGCCTGGGAAGCCGTTACACCGGCTTCGCCGCCCCGGGTACTTTGATAGGATAATTCCATGGTTTCTGATTCCTTTCCTGCTTTGTGATAGTATGAATTGATGAAAACCTTGCCAGCATTGTAGCACACTTTACAAAATGGTGCAAGCGAAAAGTATTCTTTATGCGGACATATGTATTCCTTGCAGAGACATACGGCAGCACTATCATTTTCTTTTTCTCTGTGGTAAGATAGCTTGGTAGATCAAGTTAGTATTCTTGGGTTAGTTTCATTAATATAGAAAGGACAGAATCGCCTTATGAAATACGAACATATGAGAAAGGGGATCTTCCTCAGCCGTCCCAACCGTTTTATCGCTCATGTTTTGATTTCCGGGGACAGCAAAAAAGAGGAAACCGTTGTCTGTCATGTAAAAAATACCGGACGGTGCAGAGAGCTTTTAATTCCAGGCGTTACGGTGCTGGTGCAGTTTCATCCGGAAGCGGCCGTCCTCGGGAGAAAGACACACTACTCTCTCATTGGAGTTTGGAAAGAGAGAAAAAACGGTCCTCTTCTCATCAACATGGATTCCCAGGCCCCAAACCAGGCGGCTTACGAATGGCTGCTTTCAAACTGCAGGCAGATTTCCCTCCCTTTTCACAAAATTGACCGGAAAGAATCCGGCTTCGGCCTTACCATAAAAAATATCAAACGGGAAGTCACCTATGATCATTCCCGCTTTGACCTGGCCTTTCAGTCGGACGACCCGGAATTTTCTGCTTTTATGGAAGTCAAGGGTGTTACTCTGGAAGAGCATGGTCTTGCCATGTTTCCGGATGCTCCTACCGAGCGGGGCATCAAGCACGTGGAAGAGCTGATTCATGCTCATGAGGAGGGTTATGAAGCTTACCTTTTATTTGTTATCCAGATGAAGGAGATGACCGCCTTTAAACCAAACAGAGAGACTCATCCGGAATTTGCGTCGGTGTTAATCGAAGCACAAAAAGCAGGAGTCCATCTCCTGGCCTATGACTGTAAGGTAACGGAAGATTCCATGGTTATGGATCAGCCCGTCCCCATAGAGCTCCATGGCTGACAACAAAAAAGTCTGGTGAAGGAATTCTCCTTTTCCAGACTTTTTTACCTTAGAAAAATCACTTTTATTATAAGCGTTTAAAATTTACGGCCTCCGCCTCCCATGGTGCGTCCTGATGAGGAATGAGTGGTGCTTCTGCCGCCGGAGGAAAAGCCTCCTCCGCCACTTCCTCCCCCATTATTTCTTGGGATGATCACATGGGTAACGGTTTTATTGATCAGATGATCGGTCTGGTCGGAATACCGGAACTGGCTGTTTCCCCGATAGGCCATTAAATAGTTTCCTGACCGGTCCCGTTCCTTTTTCATGGAATACCGGGATACCACTCCCATACAGGAAAGGCCGGCTGTCATAAGGGCGATTCCGGCGGCAACCGCCGCTTCGTACCAGCGGATGCTGCGGTAAACACTGATTTTTCCGGTCTCCTTGTCATAATTATACTGTCCTCCCGGAATACCTGCCCTGTAATACCGGGTCACTCCGTCTAAAAAATATTGGGCACAGGCAGCATAATCCATCTGGCTTATGGCCTCGTAGGATCTATCCAGAATCGCATTCCAACGTTTATCGGTTAAAAAACGGTTCATCTTTCCTACGGGAAGGATATAGACTTCCCGGTTATCCATATCCATCAAAAGCAGGACACCTCTGTAATCTGAGCCGACGCCGTAACCCCCGTCAACATAATAATCTTCCGCAAACTCTCCGGCAGATTTACCGCCCGCATCTCTGGTGGTTACGATCACCACATCCATGTTCATTTCTTTTCTCATGGATGTTATCTGGTTTTCAAAGGCGGCTTTCTCTTCCTGGGAAAAAAGGCCGGCATCATCGAATACGCGGGCCTCTTCTCCAAAGGAATCGTTTTTTCCAAAAAAAGCAGCAAAGAACAGGAAGAAAAATACCCATAAAACCACTGATTTTCTTTTTTGTATGTCCATCCATTTCATTGTCTTCATATCAGATACCCCACAATCAGCATTACCAAAAGTACGGGAAAGAATATTTCAGCAAACAATAAAAGGAGTTTGCCTTTATCCACCGGCAGCTTTCCGCAGACCTTTCCGGTCTGCCCGTTGATGGTGAAATAATACATCTCATTTTTTGCCTGATCATGATAAGTAAGCGCCCATACCGGAAGAAGGGCATATTCCCATGTTTCGTCCTCCAGCAGGACGGACTGGTCCTGGACCCTTACGGAATCATAGGACGTAATGCTGTTTTTTAAGGAACTTACCGCAAAGGAACGGATCTCGGCTTTGACTTCCTCGGAAAAGTCCTCTTCTTCCATATCACGGCGTTCCGCCACAAAACCGGATAGATAGCCCATGGAAAAGGGCTTCATTTTGTCCGTCTCATAGGGCAGAACTCCCTCCGTCAACTCCCGGCTGGCCTTTTTTAAGGCATTTCTGGGAACAAATTTTACAGGCATGGAACCTTCCCTTTTGATCTCATAGGTCTGGGTCTCCGTGTACCGGTAATTTCCGCTGACCCATACGCGCAGACGATCGGCCTTTGCAAAAAGAGTTCCTTCCGCCCGGCAGCTGTATAACAGATAGGGAAAATAAACCCCGGTAATCTTGTTTATCTGCTCTTCACTGTAGAAAGCACGGGGAATAAACCGTTTTTTCTTTATCCATTGATTGAAAATATCCACCGCTTTTTCTTTCTCAATGGAAAATGGAATCACATAATCCGGGTGGTATTCCCCGGAAAGCCGCTTCGATAAAATCACCGGATTATGACAATAGTAGCAGAAGGAAGCTGCGGTTGTCTCATCGGTCACAACTTCCGCACCGCAGCTGGGGCAGGCATAAAGAAGAGGTTCTCCCTGACCATTCCCTCTCTCCTCCGGCTTTGCCTCCTTTGCCTCTTCTTCTGTAAACCTTGATAAGCAGAATTCACAGGCATAATTCTGGTTTTTCGGATCGAATTTAAGGGGTCCGCCGCAATTGGGACAATGGTAGGTTATGATCCCGCTCATGGCTTTGGCTTGCCGCAGTTGGAACAGAATTTCCCGGAATTAACAGCACCGCATTCACAGGTCCATGGGCCGGACGGCCTTTTCGTTCCGCATTCCGGACAAAAGTTGCCGGTATTGACACTTCCGCAGCTGCAAATCCAGCTGTTTTCGGCTGCTGACTGAGGCGCCTGGCTGCTTTCCTGCCCTTTGCTCTCCTGCTGCTCCTGCTGCTGCCCCTGCTTTATCTGCTGTTCCCGGTTCATCTGCATCTGCTGAATATTGGCACCGGAAGCTGCACTCATAAATCCGCCTCCCACGTTCATTCCCATGCCCATTCCCATAAATCCGGCCACAGAACCGTTGGAATTGCGTCCTGCTGCCTCCATGCCTCTGGCTGCGGCTCCCTGCACATAACCTTCCCGCACAGACGGATCACTTAACATGGCACCCTGATTGCGTAAATGGATCAAATCCTTGGAATCCTCGTCATAGGAGATGCTTGCGATTCCCACCGACTGTATGGCGATTCCCCGGCGGGCCTTCCACTGTTCATCAAGAACGTCGGACATATACTGTCCCAGTTCCCTTCCTTTGGAGGCCACGTAAGAAATTCGGATTCCATCGGCAGACATCTGATTGATGGAAGACTGGAGAGCTTCCAGAAATTCTGATAAATACTGCATATTGATGTCATTGACTTCCACCTTATACGCATTCTTTGGAATGGCTTCCGAATAAAACTGAAGGGGGTCCGTTACTTTAATGGAATAAGTACCGTGAGCCCGTAAAAACAGCTCTGCATTGTAAAACTGGTCAAAATAATTGATCGGATTGGGAGTGCCGAATTTGATTCCCTTAATTTCCTGTAAATTAATAAAATATACTTTCTGTGAGGTCGGTGTTTTTCCTCCATACCGGACCCGGTCAAAGGATTCCTTTAAGGCTTCTCCGAACTGTCCGTTAAAAAGGGAGGGCAGAGAGGAATTCTTTACGGTAAAATAACCTGGCTCTCCTGTATAATCAATGACCTTTCCTCCGTCCACCAAAAGCATAAACTGATTGGGGTAAACATGGATCACGGAGCCATCGGAAACGGTATAATCGGTTCCCTTTGTATTGGACCCTTTCCGGATTTTCACTCCCGTAGTAAATACGGTCTGATCTCCCATTTCCCCGGCTTCAATCACTTCAAGCCATTGGTCTGCCAATGAACCGCCGATTGCGGTCGTAAGCGCCTTCACAATTCCCATGTCAATTCCTCCTAAGCTGTAAGATTTCTTCATTATACTATATGATCTGCAAATGTGCTATCCTGCATTCCGCATCATGGCTATTTCCTTTGCATATCCGGGCAGATCATTGGGCGTTTCCAGATAAAACGGCAGATCCTTTAACAGCGGATGGGTCACGATCCGTTTCAAAGCCTCCGCTCCAATGAACCCCTCTCCGATTTTCGCGTGGCGGTCTTTGTGTGACCCCAGCGCATTTAAGCTGTCATTTAAATGAATGGCTTTTAACTTGGATAAGCCGATCACCTGGTCAAACTGATGCAATACTCCGTCAAGGTCATTGCGGATATCATAGCCGGCATCCCACACGTGGCAGGTATCCAGACATACGCCCATGTGTTCCTGAAGGGTCACCCGGTCAAGGATCTCCCTGAGTTCCTCAAATTCCTTTCCCACCTCGCTGCCCTTGCCGGACATGGTTTCCAAAAGAACCGTCGTATGAAGCTTTGGGGTCAGAATTTGATTGAGCATGTCGGAAATGTATTGAATCCCGATTTCCACTCCCTGCTTCACATGGCTTCCCGGATGAAAGTTGTAGCAGTTCCCAGGCGTATACTCCATGCGTTCCAAATCATCCTTCATGGTGTCTCTGGCCAGAATCCGAAGATGTTCATCCGCCGAGCAGGCATTTAACGTATAGGGTGCATGAGCCAGAATCCGGTTGATCTGATGCTCACCGGCATAGGCAAGAAATTTATTTACGTCATCAGGATTCATGGCTTTTGCCCTGGTTCCCCTTGGATTCCGGGTAAAAAACTGAAATGTATTGGCGTCAATATTCACTGCCTCTTTTCCCATGGCAAAATACCCCTTGGAGGAAGACAGATGGCTTCCGATTGTGAGCATAAAAACCTCCTGTTATTTGTTTTTTTTCCTTCTTCTTCCTTTCACCGGACTGATGGCTTTTACCGCCGTATAAAGAAAGATGGCTGCCAGCAGAAGCTGGATTAAAATGCTTAACACCACCCAGTTCTTCATAACCGGACTTTCCGGATGAGGGCCGAACCACTGGTTTAAGCTTTTTATTACCTGATTATCCCCGGTCTGGCTGTTTATCATGACATAAAAGGTTGCCACAGGATTTAAAAGCAGAAGATATAAAAACGGGCCGGAATTGGCCTGATCTGCCATTCCGATGAGGGAGGAGGCGTAGGTGTTGTTGGCATTCATACGGGCAATGGACAAGGCGAACACATTCACCGCATAGGTTCCCGCGGCAATGAGGACCAGTACCCCATAGCTTACCACCGTAGCAATGGTGGAACGTTTGAATATGGAGGAAAAACAGATTCCCATGCTTCCGCACAGAAGCGCCACAGCCAGATAACACAAAAGCAGGATCATAACATCATAGGCCGTCACTCCTCCGTATACAAAGGATACGAAAAGAAGGGGAAAACTGGACATGACCATTAAAAACATGGTTCCAAAGGAAGCGGTCAGCTTTCCCCAAATGATCTCCCAGGGCTTTAAGGTGGTGGTCAGTAAAATATCAAGGGTCTGCCGTTCCCGTTCACCGCTGACGCTTGCCGCCGTCAGGGCCGGCATAATAAACATAAGCATGACGAACTCCACCACTGCCACAAATACATAGATACCGGTAAAGGAGGAATACTGGATCTCAGCCGTCAGCTTTACCTGTTCCACCACAGAGTACATATTAAGAAGCACCACAAGGGCTAAGATGGAATTAAAGAGTACTAAAATCAGGGCCAGACGGAAGCTTCTGGCGCTGACCGTTATCTCCCGTTTATAGACCGGGTTCAATTTCATGTACAAGCACCGCCTTTTCTTTATCATGATCGGTTATCTGCATAAACAGGGATTCAAGACTTCCCTGCTCCCTGTAAAATCCATGGACCATCACTTCTGCATCCACAAGCTGCTGGAGAAGAAGGGCTTCATCCTGATCGTCACCGATGAAGTTGACCCGGATATCCTGATCCTTTACTGCAATAGTCTGGACACAGGGCTGGCTTTTTAAAATGGTGAGAGCCTTTTCCTTGTTGCCAAGCACAGAGATGATCAGCGGGTTGGTTGCATTAACCCGGCGAAGGATTTCTTCCATGCTTCCTCCCAGGACCATCTTTCCCTGGTCAATGATCCCAATATCCGTACACAGCTCAGAAAGCTCGGAGAGCACATGGGAGCTTATGAATATGGTTTTCCCCTGTTCCTTTAAATCCTTCAAAACCTCTTTAAACTCAAACCGGGTCCTGGGGTCCAGGCCGGAAGCCGGCTCATCAAGAACCAGCAGAAGGGGATCATGAATCAGTGCTCTTGCCAGGCAGAGCCGCTGTTTCATTCCACGTGATAAACTTTCCACATAGAAATTTATCTTATCCTCCAATCCCACCTGTTCCAAAAGCGTCATATACCGGTTTCTCGCTTTCAGTCCGTCAAGTCCATAGCAGGAGGCAAAAAATTCCATGTATTCATTGACCCTTAAATTGTCATAGACTCCGAAAAAATCCGGCACATAGCCAATACTTTGCTTGAGATCATTTAAGCCTCCTGTCACATCCACGCCGTTGATAAGCACCTGGCCGCTGTCTGCAACCAAAAGTCCGGTCATAATTTTGATGGTGGTGGTCTTCCCTGCTCCGTTTGGCCCTACAAATCCATAGAGAGAGCCTTTGGGAATATGGAGATCCAAACCATTCAGTGCATGAAATTTACCAAATTTTTTGCATAATTTTTTTATTTCCAGCATTATTTGTCCCTTCCTATGACAGACAGCATGGGCAGCGTCACATACCAGTTTTTCTCCCCGGCATTGTCACATACATATTTCACGGTCAGGGTATTACCCGGAGACAGATAAGACGTGAGTTCGCTGGCGGAGTAAACCGTTTTGCCTGCATCCATGACATCATAATTGCCTGTATCGTGGTTATAAAAATAAATATCCCCCTTGAACAGATTGGTATAAGCAATGCCTTCGTTGTTTAAAAATTCTTCGGAGGGGTTCTCAAACATCAGCTTCTCCACCTCCAAATCGTTGCCCAGGGAGTACTCCAACGCAACCGGGTCCACCGCGTAAGCAGCATTGGAATCGGAATAATACTGTCCGCTGATCACCTCAGGTGTTTTCATCAGTGCGGACTTAAAGGTTTTTCCATCTTTTTTCGTATTTACCTGTAGAGTGGAGGTAAACATGGACATACCATAGGTCTCATAATTTCCATTTAAAAGGAACTGGCTGTCGGACTGCTTCTTGCTGAAAGCCACGATCCTTGCTTCCTGATTGTAAAAGGAAGAATATTTATCCAGATAAAAGCTTAATATGTTCGTCCTTGAAAGGGCCAGCATATAGGCCGGATCTTCGATATCCGCCTGGGGATACTCATAGCTCCCGGTTACACGGGCAGACACGATAAAGGAACTGTTAAGTGGATAATTGATGACCGGAACGCCGTCTAACTTCTTTGTTTCACCAGGCTTCAGTCCATCAATGACCACCATTTTCCCATACATGAGCACGCCGACCTTTTCCACGGGGAAGGGGTATTCGTTGGTGACCGTCCCGTAAACTTTTCCTTCAAACAGGGTAATGTCTCCCAGCAGTCCTTGATGATCCGAATTAGGCGTCCGCTTTCTGAGTGAATAATATTCCGGTGTAAATGCTGCCGCATTCTGTACGGTAAACCTGGTATCGTCTTTCCCATATCGGACCCGGACCTTATAATCCTCATCCCCCGTAAATTGGGGAGCAGGAGTCATCTCATAACTATTGCTTCTTGTGATGGGCAGTATGTCATAAGATGGGTCCAGAGAAATGGAATATGCCTTATTGTATGGAGTCCTCATGTTGATGTAGGTATACTCATCCACATAATCATCCGTGGTATCCAAAATGGTGGCGTAAGTAAAAAATGTATCCTTAAACCGGGTTTCAATTCCCATTAAATACACAACCGCAGTAAAGACAAAGGAAACTACCACCACCGCCGTCCGGTAATAGCCTCTGCGCTCCTTCTTTTTTAAGTACAGGTAAAGGCCCGGCCCTATTAAAAGAATATACCCGGCAATCAGTACGATATAAAGAACCAGATTCGGAAGCTTATCCGCATTGCCGGTATTGAGCATATTCTGAACGGACCAGTACTGGCCGGAATTACCGCTATAGAGGTAAGAGGATAGATTATTGAGTTTCGTCTCTCCAAGGAGTGCCGTAAAGAGCTTATCCACATAGGAACGATGCGCTTTGCAAAAGGACTCAATGTCCACAAAATCGTAGGCAGCCACCCCTACGATCCCTTTTCCTTTTACCACGGTAGTAAGGACGGAAAACTGGTCATTGGAGAGAACTCCGGTCCCTCCTTTTAAGGAAACGTCTGCACAGACCAGATTTAAAAAGGAATCCCCCGGTCCGTTGGTGGAGTATTCCACTCCCATATCCACCGACCGCAGGGTGGGAGGGGAATAATTCTTTTCCAGAAGCTGGGACCGGAAGGCATATAGGGAATTGTCTGCTCTCTGCCCGGTGCCGAAAAGAAGGGTTCCGCCTTCCTTCACCCATTCCCATATGGCCGACAGCTGGTTCTCGGAAAGCCTTCCGGTGTCATAATCCGTAATCACCAGAACATCCAAAAGATCCAGACCAATCACATGATCCGGCATCTTTTCCGTTTCCATATTAAATGTTTTGATGCGGACGGAGCTGTAATTGACACCGACTCCATCCATGTAGGAGAGCTTCTGAGGCTGGTCCGATAAGATCCCTACAAACAGCTCCGCCGTATCCGTGGTCACATTCATTTTCAAACGCTTGCGGATCTGTTCCTTCCCCTGGGAATCAATCAGCTTGACATAAAGCACATCTGCCCGGCCCACCGGAATATCCAGGGATTCCTCAAGGGACTTCCCGGCTCCCACCGACACCGGATACTCATATTGGTATATGTCAAAATCCGATTCCATGGCATCCACCCGAACGGTTCCTGAAAATGGAGACTCCGAACGGCTTTTCAGTGTAACATTGACCGGAACATAACGTCCGCTTTTTGCGTTTCCGTCGTATCCATAGGAAACCTCCATGGACATTGCCAGATCAGAAGCCGCATTAAATTCGTTTGTCTGAGAATTTGCGTCAGAAGCGGTCATGCCGAAAGCAGGCAGCCGGAAGCTGCCTGCTAAGGTGAACGCTATGGCACAAATCAGAGCTATCTTTCTGAATTTCATCCTGTGTCATCCTATCTTTCCAAAGTTCTCTTTGTTTACATCAAAATCAACCTTCAGCTTTACCGTGAATACCGTACCGGACAAATCACTGGTCACATCAATGCTGCCGCCGTGCATATCCACGATATTCTTCGCTATGGCAAGTCCCAGCCCGGTTCCTCCGGTATTGGTGGAACGGGACTGCTCCACACGGTAGAATTTATTGAAGATCAGAGGCAATTCTTCGGAGGGAATCACATAGCCGTAATTGATGACGGAAACCGTTACCTGGTCTTCGTCTCCGTGAACCCTTACGAGAATCCGTTTCCCGTCGGCTCCGTACTTGATGGCATTGTTGATGAGATTGTCAAACAGACGCGCCAAAAGATTGCCATCTGCTGTAATGAACTGAACCGGGACATTGCTTTGAAGTTCATAAGAGAGATTTTTATCCACAAAGCTGGGATAAAATTCTTCCAGAAGCTGGCTCAAAAGCTTTACCACGTCCACCCTTGAAACATGCATGGACATCTTTCCGTAGTTCAGCTTTGTAAATCCGAATAGATCTTCAATCAGCTTCTCCAGCCGCTTTGTCTTCACGTATACAATACCTATGTACTTTTTCTGAACCTCAGAATCCAGCTTTTTCTCCCCGGACAGCAGTTCCAGATATCCGGTGATGGAGGTCAAAGGAGTCCGTAAGTCATGGGCAATATTCGTAATTAATTCGTTCTTTGTCCGTTCCGCTTCCCTTTCTTTATCCATCAATTCCTTTAAGTCTCCCACCATCTTATTCAGACTGGCAGCCATAACGGAAAATTCATCATCCCCTTCGATCTCTACCGTAATGTTTAGATCACCCTCGGAAATGCTCTGCATGGCATCGGAAATCCTGGCGATGTAGCGCATGGACTTTTCCTGAAGGAGGAGAAAGGTGACGGTAAAAACACCGATTCCAAATACAACATAAATCAGGATCACAACCGCATCAAAGGTGGTCAGCATCTCCACGAATGCGTTGTCTCTCTGTGTATTCCGCATATAGGAGGCGATTAAGGAAATATTGGTCACAAGAAAGAGTTCGATCAATACCGTAACGACTGCACTGTAAAAAATATTGGCGACGACCCGGGTATGGAAACGGCGATTGATATCATTTTTCAATTTTGTATCCTACCCCCCAAACAGTGGTGATAATCTTATTCTGTCTGGTGTCTTCCTTCATCTTGCCTCTCAGACGCCTGATATGTACCATTACCGTGTTATTGGCTTCATAAACCTTTTCATTCCATACTTTTTCAAAAATCTCATCGGTACTGAACACTCTTCCCGGATTGGAAGCCAGCAGATAAAGGATGTCAAATTCAATGGGAGTAAGTTTTATCTCTTCTCCATAAACAGTCACCTTGTGATTGTCCTTGTTGATCGTCAGTCCACGGATTGCAATTTCATTCTTTGCCGCTTCATTGACCGAGCTGTTGGGATTTAACTGGGTATAACGGCGAAGCTGAGATTTTACACGGGCCGTCAGTTCCAGCGGATTGAATGGTTTTGTTACATAATCATCCGCTCCGGTTCCCAGCCCCAATATCTTGTCTAAGTCCGTTGACTTGGCGCTCAGCATGATGATTGGGATGTTATTGGTTTCCCTTATCTTCTTGCACATGGAGAGTCCATCCATGCCAGGCATCATGATGTCTAAAAGTACCAAGTGAATCGGATTCTTTTCCAGTATCTCAAGCCCTTCTTCCGCATGGTTCGCCTTGTATACTTTATATCCATCACTGACCAGATAAATTTCAACCAGATCTGCAATTTCCTTCTCATCATCCACAACCAGAATGCTTATCGTTTCGGACATGAAAAAATACCTCCCTTGTCGTTATGTAAGCGGCTCTTCCCTTTTTAAAAAGAAAAAGCCTGCATCCATTTTACCACAAGAAAGGTATCTTTGCCTTACTATTTTCTTACAAAAAACCTATAATAAGGTAATTCCCATCTGATTTTCCACTTAATTCTGGCTCTCTGTCGGAACGAATACCCGGCTGGCCTGGGGGTTTGATTTTTTAAGCTCGGCGTTTACCGAACGCTCTGCCTCTCTGCATAATTCTTCCTGGCTGTTTCTCTGGACCCGCCCCCTTTTATCCGGCTTTTCATAGGTTCCATCCGGCAGTAAAATATGAGCCTTAACATTATCCTCTAATTGAATTTTAAGGATATTTATGATTCGTTCCTTCAATGCTTCCTCTTCCACGGGGAACATGATCTCCACCCGCCGGTCCAGATTCCTGGGCATCCAGTCCGCACTTCCAAGATAGACTTCGGGACTGCCGTCATTTTCAAAATAAAAGATTCTGGCATGTTCCAGGAAATTCCCCACAATGGAATGGACGGAAATATTTTCGCTTAAACCGGGAACTCCCGCCTTTAAGCTGCAGATTCCCCGCACGATCAGCTGAATCTTCACCCCGGAACAGGAAGCCTCATAAAGAGCCGCAATGATCTCCTTATCGCAGAGAGAATTCATCTTGGCGATGATGTGAGCCGGCTTTTCTGAGCGGGCATTTTTCATCTCCCGGCGGATCATCTTTAAGAATCTGGCTCTCAGCCAGATGGGGGCCATTACTAATTTATTCCAGTGAAGAGGTTCCGAGTAACCGGAAAGCATATTAAATACCGCGGTCGCATCTTCTCCGATCTGGGGATTGCAGGTCATGAGACCGAAATCGGTATAGAGCTTTGCCGTAGAATCGTTGTAATTCCCGGTTCCCAAATGGACATACCGGCGGATTCCGTCTTCTTCCCTGCGGACCACCAGAGTAATCTTGCTGTGGGTTTTTAAGCCTACCAGACCGTAGATCACATGACAGCCCGCCTTTTCAAGCTTTTTGGCCCAGTTGATGTTATTCTCTTCGTCAAAACGGGCTTTCAATTCCACCAGAACCGAGACCTGCTTCCGGTTATCCGCGGCTTCTGCCAAAGCAGCTACAATGGGGGAGTTTCCACTGACCCGGTACAGGGTCTGCTTAATTGCCAGAACCTCCGGGTCCTTGGCCGCCTCCTTCACAAAATTTACCACAGGGTCAAAGGTCTCATAAGGGTGATGGAGCAGTATATCACCCTTTCGGATGTTGGTAAAAATATCATCCTCGTTCATCAGCCTTGGAACCTGCTGGGGCACATAAGGAACCTCTTTTAAATGGTCAAATCCTTCCAATCCGTACATCTTCATCAAAAATGTCAGATCCAGTGGACCGGGAATGGAAAAGATATCGCTGGAGCTGATGTTTAATTCCCGCTTCAGAATCTTCAGAAGCTGCTTATCCATTTTTTCTTCCACTTCCAGACGAATGGCTTCGCCCCACTGTCTCTTTTTCAGCTGCTTCTGGATCTCTTCCAATAAGTCTACCGCTTCTTCTTCATCAATGGTCAAATCAGCATTTCTCATGACCCGGAAGGGACTGGAGGTTATTACATTGTAATTTAAAAACAGACGTTCCATATTCCGCTCAATGATCTGTTCCAGCAATATAACCGCCTGCATTCCCTTTTCTTTTGACGGCAGCTTCACGATCCTCGGCAGAACGCTTGGCACCTGGACCATGGCAAATTCCAGTTCTTCCTCCCCGCTTTTTTTCTTCAAAAGCGCAGCAATATTTAAGGTTTTATTCCGTATGAGAGGAAATGGGCGGGAGGAATCCACAGCCATGGGAGTCAGGACCGGATAAACATCCCGCTCAAAATAGCGGTCCGCATAGCTTCCTTCTTCTTCACTTAAATCCTCGTGATTGATAATGACACGAAGCCCGTTCTGTTTTAAGGCAGGCAAAAGGGAACGGTTATAGGTGGAATACTGTACCGCCACCAGCTCATGGGTCTTCTCGCTGATTTTTTCCAGCTGATCCGAGGGTTTTAACCCTGCTATATCAGGTTTCGTATATTTTGCATGGACCATGTCTTTTAAAGAAGCGACACGGACCATATAAAATTCATCCAGATTGGAGGCAGTAATACTTAGGAATTTCAGCCGTTCAAACAGAGGTATGTTTTTGTCTCTCGCTTCACTGAGTACGCGGTAATTAAATTCGATCCAGCTCAGTTCCCGATTTACATAATTTTCAGGATTGTAATAAATCTCATTGATATCTGCCATTAGCTCAACCTCCTCTTCTGTTTTAAGACAGGTCTTATTCCAAAGATCTCTTCAAAGAAATCCGCCTTTTGCTGAAATGCCACAGATTCCAGGGTGATGTCGCCTTCATAGGAAGTAACAACCACAAGCTGGCGGTTCTTCACGCTCATGCGGGTGTCGGAAAGCTTTTGCTTATGGCTGCGGTCCATGGAGTTTGCCAGTCTTAAAATGGCAGTCAGTTTAGCCATCAATATGGTGATATCCTCTTTGGAGAGTTCTCCCTTTGTATTGCGGAACATCTCTTCATTCAGATGCATCCGGCTGTAATCGAATTCTACTCCGTTATACCGGACCACATTGGCAATGATCTCACGTTCCATGTGGGACAAACCAATGATTTCTGTGGACATAATGATATTATACGCAGACTCGCTTGGTTTTCTCATGGTAATAAATTTTCCGCAGGCATGAAGAATGGCGGAAATCTGCAGAAGAAGGCGTTCTCTCTTTCCCATGCCATGGTATTTTTTCATGCTGTCAAAAATATCCAGAACATATTTTTCCAGAATTGCCGTATGGGGCACATGACATTTATAGCGCTTTGCCATATTTCTCGATGCTGCAAGAATGTCCTCGGAAAAATCATGATGGAATTTGACCGACTTACTCTCTTCTGCATATTCAGCGGCTATGCTGTCACACAGACGGATGCCGGGAATCCAGAACATCTCCGCACCGGTCAGTTCCAAAACCCGTTTATAGATGATGGCCGCCGGTACAAGAAGCTCTGCATATTCTGCATTGACTCCAAACCGCTCCTGGATCTGGTCACTGGACATCTTTAGAATCTTCTCGTAAAAAACGATGAATTCCTCGGCTGTGATCCACTCCACCGCCTTTCCTCCGTTGCTGCCCCTGGACAGATAGAGAATGCTCTCTCCGATTCCGATAAGATTTTTGATCTCCCGGTCTTTTAAATACACCTTCCGGAAGGTGTAAAGCTCATTATCTACCATTTCTTCGATCAGGGTGTTCTGCATTTTGGTGTTGACCTGCACAGCTCCCATCATCTCCCGGATTCTAAGTACTCCCAGCATCAGATTCTGAGTGGAAATAAGGGCATCCTTATCAAACAGGGATACCTGCATGCTTCCAAAGCCAACATCCACAATGGAAGTCCCCTTCTCAATGATCTTACTGAATTCTGCATCCTTTGAAGCAATGGCTTTATAACTGATAAAGCGCTGCTCCGAGTTGCTTATGATCTTAACTTCAATTCCGGTTCTTACCTTGATCTGGTCCAAAACGATCTGGTTGTTTTTTGCCTCCCGCAAAGCACTGGTGGCATAAGCCCGGTATCCGATGACCTTATAAGACTGCATGATGTCCGCAAAATCTTTTATGACACTGCACATCTCCTCTACCAAATCATAACTGATTTTGCCGTTGTTATAAGTATCCCTCCCAAGGGCGATTACATGGCGGACATGATCGATCTTTCGTATTCCGCTTTTGACTGAAATTTCATATATGCCAAGTTCCAATTCAAATGATCCCACATCGATGGCAGCAAACAATTTGATTGCCATACTTGCCCTCCTTACCGCCCATTCTAAGGGCCGTTTTGCTACTATTTTACTCTACGTTTGTAAGTTCTGTGTTAAATCCAGGTAAAATATTCCATAATTCCCTATTTTTCTTCTTTCTTCCCCAAAATGTAAGTTAAAAACTGGCTTGCAGTCCTTCCAGACAGACCCCCATGCTGCAATTCCCAGATATTTGCCTTTGCATAAAGCTCCTCCAGCGGCATGGTTATCTGGTGCCTTGCGGCCAGTTCCTTTACAATATTTAAATACTCTGCTTTATCGGGAGAACCATAATAAATGGTCACGCCGAAGCGGGCAACCAGGGAAAGTTTTTCCTGGACGGTATCATTATTATGTAATTCATCATCCAATTCTCTTTTGTCGCTGAACTTTTCGCGGATCAAATGGCGGCGGTTTGAAGTGGCATAAATCAACACATTCCCAGGTTTTACTCCCAGGCCCCCTTCCATAATGGCTTTTAAATATTTATATTCCAGTTCCGAGTCCTCAAAAGACAGGTCATCCATATAGATGATGAATTTGTAATTCCGGTCTTTTATCTGCTCCTGGACCTTTAAAAGCATCTGAAACTGGTGCTTGTAAACCTCAATGATCCTTAATCCCCTGTCATAGTATTCATTTAAAATGGCCTTGATGCTGGAGGACTTCCCGGTTCCGCTGTCCCCGAATAACAGGACGTTATTGGCAGCCTTTCCATTCAAAAACGCCTCCGTATTTTCTATAAGCTTCTGCTTTTGGCGCTCATAACCGATGATATCGGATAAATCAATGGTTTCAATATTTGTAATTGGAAGAATCCTTGGATGGTTTTCTTCTCCCTCCACACGAAACGCCTTGTTAAGGCCAAATTTTCCCACCCCGAACCGGCGGTAAAATTCTGTGACCTCTGCCTTAAATACCTCCTCATCAGAAGCGCAGGAAAGTGTTTTTGCAAGTGCAAGGATCTGGTCCCTGATCCACGGATTATAAACACTGCTGCTCTCATCCGGTGCCTCATAGTCTTTCAGCGAAGACCATATCCCGGACGCTCCCCTATCATCCAAGGTGCTGATATCGTAAGAAAAAAGTTCTTTGAAAATGGCAAAATCATGGGCTGCGAGCTGGTTTAATGTCCCTCTTACAGGCCCTACCACCTCACAGGAGGTGCTGTAGGCATTTTCATTGTCCGCCAGGCATAATGCTAAAAAACAATGCCAAAGGTTTCCCGAAAACCCGTAAGTGGACGCCAGCTTAATTATCTGGCCCGCACAGGCATGGGAATCCGGCATTGCTTCTGATTTTTCCTTCGGGGAACGTGTCAGCAGCTTCGCAATCTGGTCAAAGAGTTCCCGGTATTCTAAGTCACGGTACAGTATCAATTCCTGAGATTTCATAATTTCCTCCCTGTGTAAAGTTTAAGTCCGGTCTGAATCAGACCGAACTTATGAAAAGCCCTTAATAATTTCCTAAAATCCTCATATTGCGGCCTTCCTCGGAAATTCCCTTTAAGGCATTCTGAACGGACGCATGGCTTAAATTCCCTTCAATATCAACAAAGAACCGGTATTCCCAGTTTCTTCCGGGAATGGGTCTGGATTCGATCATAAACATGTTGACTCCGTTGTAAATAAAATTACTCAATATGTTATAAAGGGAACCGCTCTTATGAGGCAGCTCAAAACTCAAACTTATTTTTTGCGCATCCTCCCGGTATACCGCTTCTTTGGTAAGGATGATAAAACGGGTGGTATTGTTTTTGTTATGGTTAATGGAAGAACTCAAAACCTTAAGGCCATAAAGCTCTCCGGCAATTTCACTGGCTACGGCGGCCTGGGAAGGATCTCCCTCTTCCAGGACCTTTTTGGCTGCCACCGCCGTATTCTCCACACTGATCTGCTTCCATTGCCTGTTGGCATTTAGAAACTCCGAGCACTGCATCAGGGCCTGTGGATGGGAAAATACGGTCCGTATATCTTCTGTCCTGGCATTAGGAAGTCCCAAAAGAGCATGGTTTACCGTTAAAAAGGTTTCAGCCGCGATGTAATTATGATATTTCATCAGAAGGTCATAATTATCCGTCACCGCACCTGCGGAGGAATTTTCAATGGGAAGCACTGCATAGTCTGCTCTGCCTTCCTCCACCTCCTTCATGGCATCATCCCAGGTTGCCACATGGTAGAGACTGGCTTCCGGGCCGAAATACTTTAAGGCTGCGCCATGGCTGTAAGCGCCTTCCACCCCCTGATACACAACCCGTGCCCCTGCAAGCGCAAGATTCTTTACGGGTTTAAAGGTATGTTCTGTCTGAAAACCAGATTCTGCCATCTGCTTGTACTGATAATTACGGCTGATGGTCATCATCTGGGTGAACAGTTCCTTTACCGCCTGCTTTAAGAATTCCCCTTCCACCATACCAGTGACCGCATCGATCTTCTGCTGTTCTCTTTCTCCGTCATAGACCGGCTTACCGGTGCCTATCTTATATTCGGCCACTTTTCTGCACAGCTCCATACGCGTTTCAAAGAGGGCAACCATCTCCCGGTCGATCCCGTCTAGCTGCTTTCTGATTTTCTGTAGGTCTAATGTCTTCATAGGTCTTCTTCCCTTTATCTGATTGTGTGATTACGTGTGGTTCTCATTCAGGCCCAGCTGTTCTCCCAGCATGGTCTTGATCTGACTTTCCGCATACGCTCCCGGAAATTTGCGGAACTCCGCTTCCAATTCCTTGGGATAAAATGGCTTGCCGAATTCAATGGTCACATGGGACGGCCGGATAAAAGGCAAATGCCTTTCAAAAACCTCCGCAGTCCCTGTCATGGCTACCGGAACTACGGGACATCCGCTTTTTTCTGCAATTTTAAGACTTCCTTCCTTAAAGGGAAGAAGGTCCAGAGGATTCTCATTCTTATTTCTGGTCCCTTCCGGAAAGATCCAGACGGAGACCCCGTTTTTCACCTGCTCGATGCCTGTAAGAATGGTTTTTAAGCCTTCCTTCAAATTCTTCCGATCCAAAAACAGGCAATTCACAAATTTCATCCAGGTGGAGAGCAGAGGAATCTTCTCCATCTCTTTTTTGGCCACAAATCCCATAAGACCGGGGACGGTAACGTAGCCCACCAGGATATCAAAATAACTTCTATGGTTTCCCACATAGAGAACGGCACGATCAGCCGGAATGTTCTCTTTTCCCTTTACCGTGATCTTCACACCGGCAAAGGAAAGGATTACCCTGAAAATCCTTCTTACCACCGCAATGCTCTGTCTGTCCCGCAGATGGCGGTCTCTTTTCCCAGTCAGCCATTCAAAAATGAGGACCGGGATACTTAAAACCAAAAATAAAATGACTGTTGCTGCTACCAGTATAAAACGTATCATTGCTCTCGCCCTCCATTTTATCTATTATATAAAATGGCGACTTTAATTACAATACTACCTTCCTCTCTTTTTTGTAATTTGTTCAAACAACAGTCCGGTGGCAAACCACAACGGTGCAAAATCCAGGCGGATAAGCCCGTCGATGTTGGTGCTGCGTCCGGAGTAATCCCAGGGACACATTCCGGTGAGTGTGAGCAGCGATCCAAAAATATATTCTGCCACAAAAATAAGAACCATATAAAGGAATCCATGCCGGATGGCAAGTTCTCCCGGCCTTGGTGCAAGCCTTTGTCCGGGGCTCAGCCATTGGTCGATGAATTGTCCGATGGGACCAAGCAAGGCTCCGCAGCCATAGATGGGGAACATCAACAGAGAAGTCTGCCCCATCAGCCGCCAGTCATGACGCAAAATGGATTCCGTTGAGGTAAAAATAACCTCCAGGCACCAGCCTGTCACTCCGCATCTGCAGAAGTTCATGGGTAATTGTTTTAAATCAATTTGTGTTAGTGTCTTCATAACTTTCATTATGCGCCGGTTATGGAGAAATTATGTTGTGCGGTAAAGAATTCTATAAAAGAGGAGACAGCAGTCTGCTGCCCTGCTCCTTGATGCGGATGAAGATGCTCCGGTCCTCATAAATCTCCGGTGTAATCTCTTTGCATACCTCTAAATCCTTTAAAAACAGTTCTTCCAGCTTTTGTGTGGTTTCCTCATCATAAATCACCGCATTGACTTCAAAATTGAGCTCAAAGCTGCGGATATCCATGTTGGCGGTTCCATAGGAGCTGACCTTCCCATCTGTCATCACCCCTTTTGCATGAAGGAACCCATTTTCATAGGTGTAGCATCTGGCTCCAGCCGAAAGCAGATCCCCTACATAGGAATAAGACGCCCAGTAAACAAAGGGATGGTCCGGCTTACAAGGAATCATCAGCCTTACATCCACACCGGAACGGGCAGCTAACCGCAAAGTGGAAAGTACGGCATCATCCGGCACAAAATAAGGAGTCTGGATATAGATGTGATGCCTTGCCTTGGAAAACAACCGGAGGTAATTATCCCTGATCTGTCTGCTGCCTGCATCAGGCCCGCTGGCTATAATTTGAATTCCCAGCTTCTTTTCTTTTCTGGTTATGTCAACTACTCCCAAAGACTCCAGGCACGTTCCGTCATCATTTTCACAGAAATATTTCATATGCTTGAACAGATTTTCTCCTGCGGCATAATTCCAGTCTAAAGCAAACCGGATCTGCAGGCTTAACACCGAACCTCCGGTTAATTTTAAATGCGTATCCCGCCAATACCCAAATTTGGCATCTTTTGAAATGTATTCCCTTCCAATGTTAAATCCGCCCACATATCCCACCCGGTTATCAATGACAACAATTTTTCTGTGGTTTCTGTAGTTTACACGAAGCTGGAGCCGCCCCATAATGGGCGGAAAAAAGATGCCTACCTTCACACCGTTTTCCTTTAACAGCTTCCACTTGGACTTGGGCATAAAACGCCCGCCCATACCGTCACAGAGAATCCGGACTTCCACCCCTGCCTTTGCCCTTTCGATCAGAATGGGAATTATGGAATCAAATAGTTCATCGTCTTTTATAATGTAATACTGTAAATGAATGAAGTGGACTGCCTTTGATAATTCATTTCTCAAATCCCGGAATTTGTCCTCTCCGTCCGTAAAAATCGTTACTTCATTATCGACCGTGAGGACGGAGCCTGAGGTTTCCAGATTATAGAGGACTAAATCGGCATAATCTCTGGATAAAGAGGAAACCAGGCTCATATCATTATTTCTTAAAAAATCCTCCTGGTTTTTTATGGAATAGCTCATCCGGTCTTCAATTTCTTTTACCCGGAACATCTTATTTTTCCGCATATCCTGACCCAGAAGGAGGTAAAACAATATTCCGAATACCGGAATAAAATACAAAGCCAGCAGCCAGGTCCAGACCGCTTTGGGGTCCCGCCGCTGAAAAAATACAATGATTATGGAAAGAACCAGATTGATATAGATCAGATGGTTCATTAACCAATTCCACAATTCCACGGTCTGTATCCAAATCGTATCCATGAATCTACCTCCTGTCTTTCTTTTTTACAAAAAGGGCCACCGCATAAGCGACGACCCTTTATTTTCCCCTTCAGGGAATGTCGTTATTTATATAAATTGATTTTTCTCACGATCATAGCGATAGTCAATGGAAGCCAGGGTGCGTGTAACTTCCTCTTCCTGAATCCCCAGACTTTTGCAGCATTCTTCCAGTGAAGGATAAAAATCTCTTAATTGTGTGTTCATATAACTTAATAATATCACCGGATCCTTTGGTACTTGAGTCATTGCTTTCTCTCCTGTTTCTTAATTATATATAATTTTAACATAGTTATCCATTATTTTCAACAAATGCCCTATACGAACGGAAAAAGAAATGCTACAATCAGGTTCAGAATCTTTCAAGAGGTGATTTTAAATGAAAAAAATACTAATGCTGGGCACAGGCGGAACCATCGCCTGCAAGAGGGGCGACTCCGGGTTAAAACCGCTTTTGACCTCCAACGAACTGCTTTCCTATGTCCCGGAGGCGAAAAACTTCTGCAGGGCAGACAGTCTGCAGGTATTAAATATTGACAGTACCAATATGCAGCCAAAGCACTGGCTCATCATAGCAAAGGCTATGGAAGACCATTATGATGAATACGATGGTTTCGTCATCTGTCATGGAACGGATACCATGGCATATACGGCCGCTGCCTTATCTTATCTCATTCAGAATTCACAAAAACCCATTGTCATAACCGGTGCACAAAAACCCATTGATATGGAAAATACGGACGCTCGTATAAATTTATTTGACAGTCTGCGCTTTGCCAGTGATGACCGGGCTCACGGTGTGACCATTGTTTTCGACGGAAAAGCCATCGCCGGCACCAGAGGGAAAAAGGTCCGCACCAAAAGCTATAACGCATTTTCAAGCATCAACTTTCCATATATTGCCACCATTCAGGATGGTCACGTAATATTTTACCTTGATGATAAAAAATCATACTCCGGAAAATTACAATTTTTCCACCATTTAAATCCGCATGTGTCTCTGATGAAGCTGATTCCTTCCATGGGGGCAGAGACACTTGATTATATGGCGGAACATTATGATGCGGTCATTATTGAATCCTTTGGAGTGGGTGGACTTCCCTCCTATGATACGGGAGACTTTTATAAAGCCATAGAAAAATGGGTCTCTCTTGGAAAAACCGTGGTCATGACCACCCAGGTCACCAATGAGGGCAGCAATATGTCAGTCTATGAAGTGGGACATACCATAAAAAAAGAATTTGGACTTTTAGAAGCTTATGATATGACACTGGAGGCTACGGTTACGAAACTGATGTGGATTCTTGGACAGACGAAGGATCAAAAAATGATTCGGGATCTGTTCTACCATACGATTAACCGGGATATTCTTTGGAGTGTTTAAGGAATTGACTTGAAGAATCTCGGCTTTGCTAAAAAAAATGCGCTGTGATTTGGCTTTATTGCCCAATGGTTTTCCTTACCTTCCGTTGGTTTTTATTGCCCTGTCAGAGCGCATTTTTATTTTTACTACATTCTCTTCTATATCACATTATTAATTTACCATTTTTTTATGCATCATTTTTTTATTCCAAATATGCAATCAACTGATGCCCGTCTTCAGACGTATCAATTACGATCTCTTTGCCTGCACGAACCTCTTCACCCAGTATGATTTTAGCTGCCAGGGTTTCCACATGTTTTTGTAAATACCGTTTTAATGGGCGTGCTCCATATGCAGGATCGTATCCCCGCTCCATAATCATATTTTTTGCAGAATCAGTCAGTTCAATCTTTATCTCACGGTCCTGCATCCGCTTGTTCAAATCGGCCATCAAAAGATCAATGATTCCTCTGATGTTATCCTTGTTCAGGGGTTTAAACAAAATGATTTCATCCAGACGGTTTAAGAACTCCGGCCGGAAATGATTTCTTAAATCATTCATGACCATTGCTTCTGCATCTTCCCTGATTTCCCCCTTCTCATCAATGCCTGTAAGCAGATACTGGGAACCAATATTGGAAGTCATGATAATAATGGTGTTTTTAAAGTCCACCGTCTTACCTGTGGAATCGGTGATACGTCCATCATCAAGCACCTGTAAAAGCACATTAAATACATCGGGATGGGCTTTTTCCACCTCATCAAATAAAACCACTGAGTAGGGTTTTCTCCGAACCGCTTCTGTGAGCTGGCCGCCTTCGTCATATCCCACATATCCTGGAGGTGCTCCGATCAAACGGGATACGGAATGTTTTTCCATGTACTCGGTCATATCAATTCTTACAATGTTGTTTTCATCGTCAAACAGGCTTTGGGCCAATGTTTTGGCAAGCTCTGTTTTTCCCACACCGGTAGGACCTAAAAACAGGAAGGAACCAATGGGCTTTGTGGGGTCCTTGATCCCTGCCTTGGAACGAATGATGGCTTCTGTTACTTTTGTGACTGCCTCTTCCTGTCCGATGACCCGTTTATGAAGCTCCTGATCCAGATGAAGGGTCTTATTCCGCTCACTTTCTGTCAGTCTGGATACGGGAATCCCCGTCCATTTGGAAACAATTTTTGATATTTCTTCCTCTGTCACACTTTCGTGAACCAGGCTTAAATCCTGATTCCTTACCCGTTCTTCCTCCTCTTCCAGTTCTTTCTGAAGCTGAGGCAATTTTCCGTACTGCAGCTCTGCCGCACGGTTTAGATCATATTTCTGTTTTGCATCCTGTATTTCCCGGTTTAAGTTTTCAATTTCCTCTCTTAAAGAAGACAACCGGTCCACTGATGCCTTTTCATTTTCCCACTGGGCTTTCTGCCGTGCAAATTCATCATGCAGCTCTGCCAGCTCTCTCTGCAGTTCTGCCAAACGATCCTGGCTTAAATGGTCGGTCTCTTTTTTTAGAGCCGCTTCTTCGATTTCCATCTGCATGATCCTTCTTGAAAGCTCATCCAACTCCGCCGGCATGGAATCCAGCTCTGTCTTAATCATGGCACAGGCTTCATCCACCAGGTCAATGGCCTTATCCGGTAAAAAACGTTCGCTGATGTAACGGTCAGACAAGACAGCTGCAGAAACCAAAGCGGAGTCGGTGATTTTAACTCCATGATAAACCTCATACCGCTCCTTTAATCCTCTCAGTATGGAAATGGTATCTTCCACCGTGGGCTCATCTACCATGACCGGCTGGAAACGCCGCTCCAGGGCAGGATCTTTTTCCACGTACTGCCGGTATTCATCAAGAGTGGTTGCGCCGATGCAGTGGAGTTCTCCTCTTGCCAGCATAGGCTTTAGCATATTTCCGGCATCCATGGAACCTTCTGTCTTTCCGGCCCCTACGATGGTATGAAGCTCATCGATAAAAAGTATGATCCGTCCATCGCTCTTTTTCACTTCATCAAGGACGGCCTTTAAACGTTCTTCAAATTCACCCCGGTACTTGGCTCCTGCAAGCATAGCTCCCATATCAAGGGCAAACAGCTTTTTGTCCTTTAGCCCTTCGGGAACATCGCCCCGCACGATTCTTTGGGCCAGACCTTCAACGACCGCAGTCTTACCAACTCCTGGCTCCCCGATGAGCACCGGGTTATTCTTTGTCTTTCTTGAAAGGATACGGACTACGTTACGAATCTCACTGTCTCTGCCGATTACCGGATCCAGCTTTTGGTCCCTGGCTCTCTCCACCATATCATAGCCATATTTATTCAACGTGTCATAGGTGGCTTCCGGGTTGTCGTTTACCACCCGCTGGTTGCCGCGTACCGTAGAAAGTGCAGTTAAAAAATTCTCTCTTGTAATGCCATAGGTCCGCAATAACTCTTTAACCGGCTTGGACGGCTGTTTTAAAATTGCAAGGAATAGGTGCTCCACGGAGACGTATTCATCTCCCATTCCTTTTGCCTCATCCTCTGCACTGATCAGCACCTTATTCAAGTCATTGCTGATGTATAACTGTCCGCCGCTTACTTTCGGCAGCTTTTGAATGGCCTGGACAATTTCATTTAAAAACTGCTCTTTCTGTATGTTCATCTTTGTAATAAGCTTTAAAATCAGACTGTCTTCTATTGTAAGAAGGCTATAAAGCAAATGCTCCTGCTCGATTTGCTGATTTCCATATTCATATGCAAGTTTTTCACAATTCTGGACAGCTTCCATTGATTTTCGAGTAAATTTATTAATGTTCATAATAGCTTCCTCCTTTTATCCGGCTATATAGAAACATTCTTTTTTATTGTTCTATATGTAATATAACAAACCATTCGATAAGTGTCAAGAGAATTATAATAAATTCTAAACGCAATTCCGTCGAAAATCTTACAGTTCCCGTTCCTGCATTGTATTTTATGAATCCATCACTTATAATCGAATCAGAAATTCTACGGACTAATTTAAGGAGGTGACCGTTTTTGTGAATATTTTCCACCGCCGTTTTCTGATGCGCTCCCTGCTTGCACTGACTTTCTTCTTCCTGTTCCTATCGTCAGGCTCCAGTCACACCGTCAGTTTCGCACATACAAAGGAGGAATCCGTATATCTATCCGGTTATTGGACAAAGGATGAAGCAGGCTGGCGTTTTGTAAATCAATGGAATTTAAGCTCTCCTGCCGGAACCTGGGGAGAATATCAGGGAAAATCCTATTATTTTATGGACAATGGATATATGGCCACCGGCTGGAACCATATAAACAGCCACTGGTATTATTTTAATCGGGAAAAAGGGTCTCAGGAAGGCGCGATGGTAACCGGATGGATTTATGATCCCGATTATGGCGGCTGGTTTTACACCAATCATATCGGAATTCTGGCCACCGGCTGGCATAAAATTGATGGTTCCTGGTACTATTTTAACCAAAACCAGGACGGAGTACTCGGACTTATGGCCACAAACCGTATGATCGATGGCTCTTATGTGGATTCTAAAGGGCGCATGAACGAAGAACGTTAGTATCAATTTATAATATGAAGTGAAAATTTCCACGGTACAAAAAACTTTTTAAAACGGCTGTTAAAATTATAGATTTTTTCCAGATTTTGCAGATAAAATGCAAATCCATTTACCATGGTATTTCCGGCATAATTCTTATTTTAACAGCCCTTGCTATTTCGTTAAACCAATACGCGGGATTGATAATTAAAGCTCTTTTTTACCCCTCAAACGGATAACGGATTCCCCACTGCCGCCTTAGCTCATCCATTACGTTCATAATATTCAACGTGGTCTTGTGAGGCATCTGAGGACATTCTGTCAGTCCCTTTTCAATGGCATCGGCACTGGCTTCTATCTGATATTCATAACCAGAGATCTGCTTTGGCCTTTCGTATGTCTCAACCACGTTCCGTTCCGTGTCGTAAACCTTTATGGATTCAAAGTTGTTGATATTCTCAATCACCATATATCCCTTGGTGCCGTATATAATTCCCTGCCTGTCAGAAATAACCCGTAACGAACTGTTAAGAATGGCCATCTTACCTCCCTGGTAGGTAAGGGTAATGCTGTTTTGTGCATCCACTCCGGTTTCGGTCTTAACCACACTGGACTTAATATCTGTAATATCATCTCCAAATATAAGCGAAGCAAAGTTTAAAGTATACACACCAACATCAAGCAGTGCACCGCCTGCAAGTTCCGGTTCAATGAGACGAGGCTTATCTGAAACCAGATAACAGAGATTGGCAGTAAGAGTCATCGGTTCCCCTATAATGCCGGAAGCTATCACCTTTCTTATGGTCTCGGCCATTGGCATATATCTTACCCACATGGCTTCCGTAATTAAAAGATTTTTTTCTTTGGCCAAAGCAATCATCTCTTCTGCCTGTGAGGCGTTGGCTGCAAATGATTTTTCACAAAGCACGTGCTTCCCATTTTCCAGACACAGCTTTGCATTCCTGCAATGTTCCGAGTGAGGGGTCGCGATGTAAATCAATTGAATCTCCGGATCCTTTGCCAGTTCTTCATAGGACCCATAAGCCTTTTTGATGGAGAAACGTGAAGCAAATTCCTGGGCTTTGTAAAGACTTCTGGAAGCAACTCCCACGAGCTGCACTTTTGGCATTTGAACCATTGTATCCGCCAGCACTGCTGCAATTCTTCCTGCTCCTAAAATACCGATTTTTATTGTTTCCATAGGTTAGACCTCCTGTTTTATTTTTTTATTTTTCACAAATACTGCTAATCCTCAGTATAACACAGGATAGATGCCTGTACAATGATTCTCCGGGTCTTTCCATAACAAGAAGAAAGGGAAATGAATGGGTCTTCTACAGAAGGCGTAAATACAGCAGGGTGTATGGATGACTCCTCCATGCGGTAAATAAATTGCTGCTTTTCGCTTTGATTATGAAACTCCGTTTCATAGCAATCCAAATCACTCTCGTGTCTGATTTGAATTGAAAATATTTCAGCTTTATGCCAGCTTTCCTTATCATACACATAAAAGATGGCATGATTTTTATAATATTCTTCATCCTTATACTTTTTTAAATCTGAAAACATGGTTCCGTCTTTCATATTGTGACCAAAAATCACTGTGTTCCCATTGCCTGGGGCGGGAGTATCCTCTTGAATAAACAGACAGCCGCTGGGATTTTCAGTTCCCCCAAAGGTGTGGTTTAAATAGTAACCGGGGCGGGGGCTTCTTACTACGGGATAATTAATTGATGTTCCTGGGATGGCCAGCCAGAATAAGTAGTCTGGATTGATTTTCTTTAGTTGGAGGTGAAGGGACCGCCTGGGAGTTGACGGCTGAAAGGCTGGCGGGGGAGAATCAGATTTATTTTTATTGTTCCAAATATTTTGATTTAATGCTTTATATTCCTGGTCTGCTGCCTGGTATGTTCTGTAACGATCTATGAATTTTGTGCCAAACATGAGTGCTCCTGACAGCCATACCAGGATTAAAAATATCTTTTTTAAATTTCCAATCTGTTTGGATTTGTTTTGAATGGTACTACTTTTAGATAATATATGATTTAGCTTCATTTACTAAGGTCACTATCCGTTTTATTTGTTCTGTGCTTTCCACTTTTTAATGTAATAAATGCCCCCGAAAGGCAAATCAATATTCCAAAGATCCAGAATACAACCGGAGTATTATCTCCTGTTTTCTCTCCCCGCTTTCCATTTACTTTTCCGTAAATTAGTTCCAACCATGCGGGATTAAAAGGATCTTTAACGTATGTCGCTGTAATTTTCCCTACTTTAACCTCATTTTCAGGCTGATCAGGTTCAGGGGTTGGGGGTGGCACTGGTTCAGGATCATTTCCTTTCGTTCCGGGAACCTTTAAGTCCGTCATAAAAACATCCAGCTGTTTTGCCTCTTTGGGAACGATAAATTCTACATCAGGAGCGGAAAGATATCCCTCTGGTGCTTTTACCTCATTAAGAATGTACTTCCTGCCAGCATCCAGGACTCCATTTATATTGACCGCTTCCATACCGGTTATAAAGTCTTTTACTATTACATTCCCCGCTTCGTCCAGAATGCGCAAAACTGCTCCTTCCAGCATTTTTCCCTTTCCATCAATTTTAGAAATTTTTATTCTTGTTGTGTCGTTTCTCATTTCTGCCATGGTAATACTATTATTACGTTTTACAGTAAATGCAACAGGTTCTGAATATGCGTATCCGCTTTTGGGCTTTTCCTCACAGAAATAATAGGTTTCTCCTGCTTTTAGATCACCAATTATCTGATGAGGCCGGTCTGTAGAAATCCATTCATCTACAATAGATCCACTTTTATTTCTAACACTCATCTGATTGCCGGGGAGCTCGTTTTGGCCTGTTATGGACTTTTTTGACAGTATTATTTGTGTTGGATGATTGATCATGATTACTGTATCCCTGCTGCCATTTTTATTAACAGTAAAAGGGACGTCTTCCGAATAAGAGAATCCTTTTGCAGGCTGTATCTCATGCAGCCAATATTTATTTCCGGCAATCAACTGCCCTTTGATTTGTTCAAATTGATCTGACGTTTGAAAAATAAGATTATCTCCAACGTTTACATATGAGGCATTTCTTATTGCCTTAGCTGGGGATTTATCTTCATTTAATATTTGCAGGGTATTTCCCGGCATTTGCTTTTCCGCCTGTGACGGGGTACTTTCTGAGCTGCTATATGATAGTTTTTTTATGACAACCTCTGTCATTCTATCCGTCATTGTTATTTTAAGGGGTACAGCTTCCCTGGGAATCGTAAACTCCACGTTTTGGGTATAGGCATAGCCAGGCGGAGCTTCCTCTTCAATTAACTCATACGTTCTCCCTGCGATCAAAATCCCTTTTAATTGGCAGGGCTTTCCTTCCTGGGAGAAGGATTTTATAACCTTGCCTGTTTCCTTTTCCCGGATTACAAAACGTCCGCCGGTGAGAGGTTCACCAGTTTCTTCATCTATTTTTATAATGCTAATATCTGTTTGCTTATCCTCCATCATGATCGTTTCCGATATCCCACTTTCATCTGCAATAAAGTGAATTTCCTTTTCAAAGGCATAACCTTCTGGTGGGAAATCTTCCCGGAATACATATTCCTGTCCTGGAGTAATAAGTTCTGAAGGAATTGTGACTGGTGTACTATTTTCTACGGTAAATTCATGAAGGACTTCGCCACTATTTTCATCAATCAGGCTGTAATTCCCGCCGTTTAGGATTTTATTGGTGTCTCTATCAACCTTTACAAAGTTCAGATTCACCGGCTTATCTTCCATATCTACATTATCAACCATGCCGGAGCTATTAATGGTAAACCGGTATATCCCGGTGGTAACATTGCTTTTATCACTGTAGATCGTGGTTTCTGTCAACTGATAAGTCCCTCCAGCTGTCAAAAGCTCCCGGATCACTTTGTCATCCTGATTATTTTTAAATACGGCGCTCTGTAACGCTTTTTGTATCTCTCCTTTTATATCCCCTCCTTCCAGTTCATAGTTGTCTGCTGATTCCTGGCTTATTTCATATTTGGTTCCGTAAGGGAGTCCGGCAAACGTTATATATCCATCTCCCGTCAGGGTAATGGTTCCCTCTCCCTTGATCCGCCCCTCCACGGAGCCTCCAAATGCCTGGTATCCAGTTAAAACAGTTTCATTCTGATTGGTAAGCTTCACATGGTATGTGAAGGAATCGGTTTGACTTTCAGAGTGCCCCGTACTACCGGGTATTCCGGTACCGGTCAGCTTGTTTACAATGGTAATAGATCCGTCCGGTACAATGGGGTTTGCCAGGGCTGTGCGCTTTGATACGGCATTTACTTTTGTTTCAAACCACGCTTTTGCCTGTGTTCCTGTCTCTCCATTTATGGTCGCGACCACTTCCACGGTACCGCTTTCATGGGCAGCAACATCCCTAAGATTCCAGGTGATAATTCCGTTCTGCTCGGTTCCATAATCGGTAGATCTTAAATATTCCAGTCCATCTGTTAGGATCGCTTTGATCCGGATATCTGCCGGATGGTCGTAGGTGTTGGTGTAAGTAATAGAGTACTTTATGACACTTCCTGCTTTCACCGCTTCATAATCCGCCCCGATGCTGCTTGTTACTTTGGCTATTGGAATTTCTTTGACAACGGGATTCAGAATCGTATACTCGTGGTTTTCCTCGTTGACTGCCCAGCTGGCCAGAACGTTTCCTTCCCCATCCGTTAAGTTCTCTCTGGTTCCCAGATACGTCCTGGAAGGTAAGGTGTAGGTTCCGTTTTCGTCAAAGTAAATCCGCCTGGTTTCCTTAAAGGACTTCTCAGACCTTCCATCCGAATATCTGGTATACTCTGTGATTTCATATAAATGGCCTTCGGTAATTCCGTCCATAGCAGTTACGGTTTGATTTTCTCCGGTTCCTATTAAGGCGGGCAATTCATAGCCGGTATCCAGATCCTTTAAAATGGTATATACCTTTACCGGTACCCGGCCGGTTACGGTAAGCGCTTCAATGGCTCCGTTTTCACTGGCAAGTTTTAATACATGAAAATTATTGGATACATTCTGGATACCTGTTCCTGCTTTATTTACGGTAAAGATCACTGGTTTTGACACAGCATATCCGGCCGGGACCTTTAGCTCCTCCATGATGTAGACCTGGCTTGCTTTTAGTTTTTTCTTTAGAGTAAAGCCGTCTTCCCCTGAAAGAACCGTTGCTATGGCTTCTCCATTCTTTTGATATTCTCCGTCAATGGCTATTGCCTCATACACTGCTATCTTCGCACCTTCAATAGCCATTCCTGTATCAAAGTTTGTCTTTTTAAAAAATATTTGTGTTGGTTTATTCTCAATTTCACAGGAATAAAGTATCTCTTTTTCGTTCCCATTTCCGTCAAATTGGAATTTCTTTTTTCCCTCATAAATCTGGTAAAAATCCGGTGGGGAAATTTCTTCTATAACATAGGTATAAGGCGTTATGGTTCCATCTGTCTGGACTTCACCAACGGGGAGCTCTTTTAAAACAGCGTTTCCTTCAGTGCCGGTTGTCATGTACCAGACTGTTCCCGTATCTGTGTTGGTTACTTTAAAACGGGCATTTTCTAATCCCTCATTGGTATCAGAAGCTTTTTTATGAATTTCCAATGCTCCAACAGTAGGAATATTGGTGATCCGGTAAACCGGAATCTTTTCTGCTCCCACTTCTATCTTCACGGGATCTGCTTTCTGCATGTAAGGTGGCGGGATAGCTTCTACGATGAAGTACGTTCCATATGCAACCTTGCTGATCCGGTGAGGCTTTAAATCTCCAACCTTAAACCCTTCTATGATTTTGTCATTAAACTGGTCTTCTTTGGTGTAGCGTCCGTCTGTTCCGGAGATCCAGGTTTCTATAAGGTGTGCTTCATCCTTTACTAAATTTCCTGCTTCATCGGCCCGGTATAGAGCAAGTTCGGCTCCTTCGGCTGCGTACTGATTTGTTCCATCTGTGACAACCTTTAAGACGTTAATGAACTTCTCTTCATTTTGTAAGCTGACTCGCTGTATGGCTCCTGTTTCGTGAATGACTATGGCTTTTGGATTAGCCGGTTCAAATCCTTCCGGAACTTTTTCTTCCACCAGAACATACGCCCCGATCTTTTTCCCGTCCTTTTCTGCATTCAGAGGCAGATAATCCAGACGATGCATTTCCTGTAAAGTGTCATAGGTTTTTATTCCCTCATTCTCTTGGTAGTTAAACTGGTATTCAAAGTTGAGTGGCAGCTTTCCATCGGGGTCAAGGGCACCGTTTGTCACGTTCCGGTAAATGGTGATTCGGATTACCGCCCCGGTATCGGTGGTCCAGGTCTGGGTGATGCTTTCTCCCTTTCCAGTTGGTTTGCTTTCTGTCCGTTCTGCACTCCGCTTTCCAGCTTTGGTGTACCAGGTAAGATAGGTAAGATCTTCTCCCTTTTCCCGGTAAGCGGCTTCAAAATCGGTAAGGAAACTGGATTTATTATCGGTAATGCCAAGAAAGCCTTTCATGCGGTCCACAAGCTTCTTGCTCTTTTCCGTCAACTCTGTGTATTGGCTTAAATCGTCTGTGGTCCACTGATCTACTTTCTTTGACTCATCATACTGGGGCTTTCCTCCTTCCATTAAAATGTTTCCATCCTGGTCTGTTTTGGCTTCATATATGGCCAATCCAGCCGCATGATCGTTTGGCAGAAGGGTCTTAACTCCCTTGTTGTCTAAGAAGTACTTATAGACCTCCAGCTTCGTGTGATCATTGGTTACGTTGATGGTCTGAACATCCCCGGCAGCTTTTACCGTTATCTCCATAGAAGCTCTTACATACCCGGTTGCTGCTTCTGATTCCTCCAGAATGTAATCTCCGGCCGGGATGCCTTCAAAGTACTTTGCTTTTCCATCGGTGATCCATTCGGCTACGATCCGCACCGGCGCATTGTCTGCGGTGTTCTCTACGGTCCACTCTGCCGGTTTGTCTTCTGCTTTGACCAGGTAATAACCTTTGGGATAGGTGTGGCTGTCCGTAGTGGAAACTCTTTTGGCTTTATAAAGTGCCAGATGTGCACCGTTGATCAGATTATAGCTGTAAGAGCCTTTGGGTTCTGTCACAATCAGACCATTCTGGTAGTCACTGATAATTGGTATCCGGTACTGACTGGCCGCATCGGTCTTTGTGATCTCTACTTTGATCTTAGGATCTTCCATTCCGGTGGTTTGTACTTTTTTGGTTTCCTCTACGGTAATTCCCTGGGGGAATCCTTTCTGATAGCCGGAAGGTGCTTTTACCTCTTCCATGATGTATGTTCCTGGAATTACACGCTTTAGCATATCTGCCTGTCCCACCGTCTTATCCGTTTGAAATGGATCGTTCGGCCACTTTTCTCCAGTAATCCAGGTATTTTCCATTACCCAGGCATCGCCCTGGCGGTGATAAAGCTTCGGATCATCGGTGGTATCTTCTTCGTTTCCAATGGCAGCTTTTCTCGCTTCCTCATTGATCCGGTATGCGGCTTTATTAAAAGCATCTAAAAGATCATCATACCGGTATCGAACATAGTCTCCATCAATGTCATAAATGGGATCTCCCTTTTTATAGGTTTCGTTGGATTTCTGATAATACTCTGGTAAGCCATGGCCGTTTAAAATCGGGTTCATGCTCTTTATAAAGGCTTTCCCCTGGTAAGTGCCGGTAGTATATTCCTGATCTGTGTCTGCATTGATTGAAGCGATCCGGTAGGTTTTAATCTTTTCCCTGGCGATAATTGCTCCGGTTTTATTCTTTGATAGCTTTACCGGCCATACCAGAAACTTATCCCCTTCTTTAGAGTAGGCCATTCCAGTAGTTGGATCGACATATGCATCCCGGTTTCCTTCTCCATCTAAATGATAAAGCGTTGCTCCCAAAGGAAGTTCTAGGCGCTTGTCTGCCTTTATGTAGCGGACAGTGGTTAAATCCCCACCGGCCAGCTCAAAGACTGGTTTTCCTGCTTTTAGGAGGAATAAGGATTCCTTATTTTTTGCCTGGACCTTAGTTCCATTCCTGTCATAGCCGTAAACAGTTCCATCCGTACCGGTTTCCATTACCGTAAGATTGGCCAGGGAATAGAAAAGAATGTCTGTGTCCCCCCGGTCAATGGTTTGGTACGTCCAGGTGCCTTCTCCTGTTCCTCCTGCAAGGCTTTCTTCCGGATCGTCTTTTTTAATAAATTCTACGGTATTTCCAGCGTATCCCTTTTTTACCTTTATGGACTGCACATTATTATTCCGGTCCCTGGTTACTTCCACACCATCATATCCGTAATCACCGCTGTCTCCATTTTCCTTGATCTCTATGGCATCATAAAGGGTCATCTTTGCACCGGCAACGTAACGGTTTTGATCATCGGCGGTATCCAGGGGCCTGGAGATCAGACCGTAACCGGCAAACACACCGTCTATGTACACAAGTTCCACATCCTCACCGGCATCCTTTCTGGACTGAAGGGTTTCTATGGTTCCCTTGTACCAGGCATAGCCTAAATAAGTTCCGTTCTTGTAAGCAAATTCCAGGTTTTCCATCCCGTACTTTTTCTTTAATTCCAGTTCCGTTCCTTCCAGCCTGGTATCGGTCTTGTAAGTAACCGTTTGATTAGAATCCTTGATTTTTGATACCTCTAGGCGAATGGGCGTATTTGCTACATAGATCCTGGCCGTATCTTCTTTTAATGTTTCATTTTCACCTTGATTCTCATAGATTGCTGCCGCTACTCTTTTATCCCGGTTTCCGTCCAGATAATAGGTGGTTTTATCGGAATAAACTTCAATGGCTACCGGCTTTGTTCTCACATAGCCTGCCGGAGGCTTGATTTCACAAAGGACATAGGTTCCGGCTCCAAGGGGCTGGGGTGTCACAAGATATCCGGTGTTCTGATCCTGATTTTCAGTACTTGTCTCATCCTCTTCCTTTGCCTGTAGGCCATCTCTTGTTGTGGCGAAGGCTTCAAACTGTCCTGTTCTTCTTCCTTCCTGATCGGCAAGAATCACTTGCTTTGTTTCCTCGCAGATTGGGGTTCCTGCCGGAACGATTCCCGTCCATGTGGCACCAATCTTACTGATTTTTTTCGCTCCCATGGCTGTCAAAAACTCCTTAGAGCCGTTGATGCGGGTATCTGTCTCATAGAACTTTACCAGGCCGTCTGTCGTCTCTCCATCCTCTCTGGAAGCGGCATAGAGGGCAAACAAGGCACCGTCATGTAAGATGTTTTCTCCGGTCTCCGAATCCAGTTTTTCGATTCTTAACCGGCTTGTATAAAAGGTATTTGTAAATTTCCGATAACCATACCCTTTATAGCTTGATGTACCATTTTCATTTTGTTTGGTATCAGTTAATTCATCCGCTGGCTCCGTAACCGTCCAGGGAACCAGCATAGAGGCATATTTGCCATCATAAGCGGTCTGCATCCCTTCCATGGCAGTCACATGATCCTTATAGACTTCTCCTTTTTCACCAGGAAATGCAACCTGATCATAGATCTGCTTATCTTCTGATATTGATCCATAGTGGTATATTTTTTCCACTCCATCGGTTTCATAGGTGGTGCCGTTAGGGGCTTCCTTTCCGGCATTTCCATCATCTCCCTGGTAATGGCTATTTGAATTTCCTCCGTTTTCTACCGGATCAACCATGGTATTGTAATAATCTTTTCCCGGATCGTTTTTTTCCTGCGTGATGGTAAAATGTCCTTTTCCGGAAGGATCACCAGGAGCGGAACCGGAAATTGCCTGAAGGTCCAGACCATAAGGAAAAATCTCATAATCTCCTAACCGGCTGTGCGCCCGGATCACATACGTTCGCTTGTCCTCTCCACTCTCTCCAGGCCATTCCTCATTAAATCGGATGTGGTATTTGGAAGAAAGCTGGGAAACAGTATCCGCTGCGTTATAACGGTAATAACTGGCCAGCTCCTCCGGTGTTTTGTCTGATCCGGATTTTCCTTCCTCGTAGACAGAAGGAAGTTCAATTTCTTTCGGGGCATCTGTTTTGTAATGCTTATTGAAAAGGTCCCCCAAATCCTTGTTAAAAGGCTGCTGTTCTACGGCCACATAGGTTCCGTAGGGGAGATATTCGGATACTCCGTAACAATACCGGGCCTCTGCATCTTCCTGGTCGGCGCTTAGGGTCGTTGTATCTTTGCCCTTTCCTCCCTCTGCTTCGCTGTCCCAGGCAATGGAATAAATTTCATCAAGGTCATAGCTGAAGAATGGTTTTAAATAATTCTCTGCCTTTTTAATTGCTTCGGACAACGCCTTATCATAAATTTCATCAGAATACGTTTCACTTCCTGCGATGCCTTCGGTTTCTCCAGCCGGATTCTTCTTTACAAGCTTTGCAACTTCATCATCCAAGTACCAGGTGATGGCAAACTGGCGGACATGATCCGAACGCTGGGAATTGTTTTCAGCTTCTTCAGAGGTGTTAATACTGTTTTTCATGTCTGGATTGTTATGAATTGCTGGATACTGTGTCTCCCCTCCACCGGTTCCAAACAGGAGTTTTTTAATCCAGGCAAACGGCTTAAAAGAAGTGCTGTCATTGTCTGTTCGGTCCCACCGGTCTTCATTGGCCACTTTTATGGCATCAAAGAACTTTTCATAGTTGTAACGACTGACGGATATTTCCTTTCCTTCCTCATCTTTGATTGTTTGGATCGTTTTTTCCAGGACTGCCGTATATCCATTGTTCTGTTCTGCATTAATTAAACCATTTGAAAAACCGTACAGTTCCTTGTTGGCAATGGCTGCTTTATTGGAATCTTTTATAAGCGGATTAGTCTGGTGGTCTACGTTTGTATAGACCTTTTGCACCTTTTCCGGAAATGTGTCCCGGTATGCTTTGATATCCACCGGATTTCCATTCCGGTCCTGCCAGAGAATGGTTCCATCTTCGGCCCGGTAAAGCCGTTCTAAGTTGGATTTTAAATACGCTTTAAACCGGAAGTTCTTTAAATACTTTGCATTATTTCCGGTTCCACCTCCATTTTCAGTGTAATGATCTTCAATGTCGGTATTCGCATACGTGTTATTTTCATAAGTGCCATCCTCCTTTACAGAGATGTCCTTTGTGATCTTGATTTTCTGAAGGATGGGGCGCTCCTCAACGGATATATTATTATTACGAGTTCCTCCGTCAGAATAAATTTGGTTCCGGTCATACCGGAGGGTTACTGTTTCAATAAAAGTTCCGGCACCGGACATGTTGGGAGATACAGAAATATTTCCGTAATAACCGGTATATTCCTCTGGAGTGATATTGGACCCTTCTACAAAAGTATCCTCATATTTGATTTTATAATCAGTAGAAGCATTCCCTTCCTCTCCCCCTGCATTAATGGTATAGCCTTTTCCGTCATATATAGCGGCTACCGGGGTGTCCACATCCTTCAGTTCATATCCTGGCGCAACCTGAACTTCTTCTTCCACTATAATTTTCTTAATGCTGCCATCATTATTCCGGAGCGGTTCTCCCTGGCCATACACCCAGTAAGTGTGTTCTGAACTTTCCTTGATTGTAATTGCAGATAGATCCTCCGGGAATACCGCCTGTTTCTTTGACAGTTCTCCTGCTCTTACTTTGGCAAAGGTGAAAAATCCATTTCCGTTTTCTTTGTAATCTGTCAGCTGATCCATTGTGTATGGAACATATGTATAACCAGAAACCTCACTTCCATTGATCTTGTAATCCAGAGATTTCTTTATATAAGTAAGTTTATTTACTTCATCGTAAACACCGGAGGATACAGAATTTCCTACCCGGTAGGAGTAACGAATCACGGCTTTTCCATCGGTGACATCCTGCACTCGCAAGCAGTTAAAAACGGAAAGACCGGCTTCTTCCATTCCTTCATAGAGGCTCTTTGCCTGTTCTTCAAAGGTTTCTCCCTCCAGGGGAATCAAAATCCAGGGGGCACCCTCATCCGGTTCTTTAAAGGAAGCTTTTTTCAGTGCTTCATTGGCATCTTCCATTAGATCCTCTGTATTCTTCTTATCCTCAAAGGTAGGAATGGTATAACGGAGGGCATTATCCGGGCGGACTGAAGTGTAATCATACTCCGGATCAGAAACCTGGCATACTACGGCACTTTCCCCATTGGGAAGTGTTACCGTATCCCCTGCTTTCGCTTCCACGCTGGAACCATTTATAATGACTCTTGCTCCGGCTTCTTCTGCCAGGGCTGTTTCTTCTCTTGATACATATTCCGTATGCGTCCCCTTTGGATCTTCTACAACCTCACTTCTGGTAATATAAAACGTGGCTCCCTCCGGAATATTTTGTGCATAGATCCGGTATCCGTTTATCGTTCCATTACTTTTTACCGTAAAGGTATTAACATGCTTTACCCTGTCGATTCCAATGCTTCCGGCAGATACGGTTCCCTCTGCCGAAGGATTTCCACCGGCTTCAAATGCCTCCTTGTTGCTGACGGCTGCATCCTTTCCATAAACAGAAAGTTCATAGCCTTCCGAACGAGTCAGCTCCTTGATGTAATACTGGGTTCCATCCGCATTGACAATCAGAGGCTGGCCGATCCAGCAATTGCCGTTTAATGCTTCGTTGTTCTTGATAGGATAGGAATGGTTGCTTTCTCCTGTTCCGTCCTTTCCCTGATTGGAGGAAAGCTTTTCATAGCCTGTTGAGGTTTCGTTCCGGCTGTCCGTAAGGGAAATGCTGCTTCCCCTTTCTGTGTGACCGCTAAAACGTTCCATATCAGATTCCTTTCCAATAGCTTTTCCCATCGCAGTGTAAAGGTTCGTTGGTGCAGAATTCGCCCAGCCATCAGAGGTTTTTACAATTGTTCCGTTTTGATAATTAAATGTATAGCCAGGAGCCTGAGTAATAGCCAGAAAGCTTCCATCTCCGTTTCGGTCAGTTGTTGCTATGGATACCAGGTTGTCCTTTTTAAAGAGGATACCGGAATGCCCATCCGGGTGAGAAATATCGGTTGCCGCAAACAATCCGTAAACGGCTCCTTCTAAAGTTCCATCACCTTGACTATCCCCATAAGCATTGAAAGAATCAGATTCCCCAGCCTTTAAATCCATATCTTTTTTATTAAAGTGGATTTCTCCTTCTGTTCGATGATCATAAGCGATAAAGGTCCAGTCCTTGATGGATGATTCAAGGGGATTTATTCGGCTTGTTTCCGTAGATTCCGGAAGAGAGGAAAGTGATGATGATCCGCCTCTATCCCCATCATCGTCATCTGATAAGCGGAAAAGTGCTTTTGTCTTATTTGCCAGAAACTGAACGCTATTTTTGACTCCTTCAAAAAAGCCAGTAAAAGAGATTCCACCGTTGACGACTTCTACCTGAGAAGGGGTTGCCTTCTGTTTTTTTACAGGCTCTGGGAGTTCCATAACCTGAGTCTCTAAAATGGTTTCTGGTAGATTCTCACTTACTGTTTCTGGTGGTATTTCAGTTTTAGGTTCTTCCAGGGTCTCTGGTTCTGTCTCTGTCGGTGCTTCACTTTCTGTCTCTGTCGGTGCTTCACTTTCTGTCTCTGCCGGTACCTCACCTTTGGTTTCTGACTGAGTTTCTGCTTCGGTTTCCTTTTGTGTTTCCTCTTCTGTCTCCGGCTGTGTTTCTGCCTCGGTTTCCTTTTGTGTTTCCTCTTCTATCTCCGGCTGTGTTTCTGCTCCGGTTTCAGATTGTGTTTCAGTATTTGCTTCAGACGGAGCCTCGGTATCATGTTCTACTGGTATTTCCTCCTCTGATCTGTCACTGGAAATAATAACTTCTTTCTGATCATTTGGAGTTACTTGATCCAATGCACCAAATCCCATAAGAAACTGCTGTTTGGAGATTGGGGTTGATTGCTGTTCGAGAGGTGTACCAGAAGATATAGAGTCCGCTTCCATGTCCGGTCCATCTTCCGAACTCCCGGTGTGATCCATGCCGGAAGACTGATAGCTCTTAAATTCACTTGATGCTACAGTTCGCCATTCCAGAGGAATATCATCCGGATGACTTCCGTGAAGAGAATAGCCAGGTGCTGGGGTCGTTTCCTTTGCAGAGTATTCATAGGTTAAGGAAATGAAGTCTTTGTAGAACTGATCCCGGTCCTTTTCCAAGGCTTCCTTTTGGGTCTTTCCAGTTGGATCAATGGCATGAAAGAAACCACCTTCTTCCACTAATCGCTCACACTCTTCCACCCCGGCCAGCCACTCGGCCCATGCACTGTCATGAAGCTGCTGGTTATATTCTTCTACCGCTTCGATCTCATCCTCATTGGTCTGCTCTCCGGTTTCTTCGTCATATTCCGGTTCTGGAACCTCTTCATACTCTACGACAGGGGCCGGATGTCCACTGCAATAGCCCTTTTCATAGGTATAGCTTCTTGCATCGGAATGAGCGACTTTACGATGAATATTTCCCTGGGAGTCAACGTAATGGAGTTCTCCGTTTTCATCTGTAATATGTTCATCAGCGTTGCAGGGATCATTTTCCGGGTCTGTCCATCGTTCAAACTGGGAACTGGAGGAATTGGCCTGGTTATATAAGTTCGATTCGGAATCGTTTAATCCCATGTCTCCACTGTAGTTTGTAGAAATTCGATCTTCATCGCTTCCTTCATCTTCTTCCCATGATGCGCCGGTTAATGAGCCAGTATTGGAAGAGTAATCTCCTGGACTCTCTAAATCCAGATCGGTGCTGTCAAGCTGGGAATCATCGAATTTCTCTAAGATATCCCAATGAGAACCGGCCAGGGGCTTCCCTGTTTCAGAATCAAATTTTAAGAGTCCCACATTATAATTTGCTCCAAATCCTTCTGTATGTTTAAAACGCTGGACTTTTCCTGTTGCACCAGATCCAATACGCACATGGACCTCTAAGTCTTTATCCATCTTGGCTGCAAAGTATGTCTGAGAAATATCAAAAGCATATTCTTTTGGATCACCTGGTTTTCTTGTGTAAAACTTAAAGGTGGCAAGTTGGGCAGAACCGATATCTTTTGCTAGTGTGGCACCCACCTGACTTTGATTTGCCCAATAAAGAGTTCCAATTCCTTGTCCATTATCAGGCACTTCACCAGATAGGGAAGTAAATACAAGACCTGCATCCGTTGGCCCACTGTAAATCCAGTCCCCATAAAGGTCTTTTGCGGATAGTCTCTGATAATAACCTTTTACAACATCATTAGGATATGGAATGGTAATGGTATAAGCATCCGTAGAATGATCCATTTTAGCAAAGTAAACGGTTTCACCGGAATCTTCTTCAAAGTCCTTAGTAATAGTAGCTGCATCCCATACATTACCAAAGGTCCACTCAGCCCAGTTCTTACAGCCTCTTGCTGCATACTCTGGCGCCACTTGCGTATTGGAGAGCTGATTATAAATGGAGCGGTCCCCGACTGCATTGGGATTTAATTGCATTAACACGGCCTTATAATTGTCACTTTCACGGAACGCACTTATATCATGTTCCCAGTCACCAGTAAAGCCACATTCATCTGCCGCAATCCAGTTAATAATAGATGCAATAATGTATTGGGAAGTCCCAGCATTAGCATCATTACAGGCTTCTATGCTGTCATTGCTTCCCATGTGGGTAGCATATACATTCATTAAAAAATTGAATTTTTCTCTTTTTTCATCTCCTATTTTTAGCGGAAACTCTTCTGGTCGTTTACTTGCGGTCCAGTATTTTTGCAAAAATGCCTGGCTACCAAGATATATCATGGCATTTGGTGTATGACCCTGTACGCAATAAAGAAAGGTCTTATCAAACTCATTATAAGAACCATTGCTATGTTGTTTATTTTCTACCAAATACTGTTTGGCTCCTGCAGGAAATGCATAACCTGCATTATCCTTTAAATTGATCCATTTAGTTTCATACATTAGTCCAGTAGGCGTGTATCCCCTAGAACTGGCTTCTGCTCCATAAACACTAGAATCCCAGGATACCCAAGCTGCGGGTTCAATGATTTGAGCATAATCCGCAAAAGATACCATTTTCTCAGGAACGTATGGTAAAAACGCCATGGTTGTTAAGATTAGAGCCATAAATCCGGCTGTTTTTCTTTTCATATTAAGTTTTTGCAACAGTTTTTTCATTCTTTTTCCTCTTATTTGTAACAAAAAAAGACTACCGATCATGATTAAACCGATAGTCTTTAAAAAAAAATTATTTTGTTTTATAAATTGGCTATAAAATTTAGAAATATGGATTAGGAGTTCCCCAGAGTTGGGCTGCTCTTTCACAGGATTCAAAATCGTACCCCAATGCACCTATAGGAAAATACGCATATCCATACCACTTATTACCTATATTCGTATTAGGATTTATTGTTTTCACTTTTCCATCAATCATCAGCTGGCCAAGCTCATTTACCTGATATCCATCTGGAGTAATGGTATTAGTGTAGAGGTATCCATATTCATTAAAACAGTAAGCATATTTCAATCCATCTTGTTTTCCATCAGGGGATACCATTAACCACTCCCACTGACCATGTGCAAAACTAACTTTATCCCCATACCAATAATTGCTAATACCATTATTATTTAACGGCTTTGAAGCATCTTGCTGCCAAGAACGATGTTCATATGGCTGAGTATTAAAATATTCGATCATGTCAAGTTCAGTTCCAAAACTGCTAACATGGCCATGGCCATCTATGACAACACCTTCTGCGTTTGTAGTAGACCCGTTTGCAAAAGCTACATTTTTCATAAGATTTCCATGCAAATCTTTAACATAAAATGTATAAGTATCTCTCTTAATTGCATTTCCTGCATTTAAGAAAAAATCCTTATTCTCCCACTCATTGGTTGTATATCCTGAAGGAAGCTTGTCTTGCGTCCAGATAATTTCCGCAAATGCTGGTATTGCCATGGTTACAGTAAGTACCGTCGATAATATTGCTCCTAATAATTTCTTTTTCATATTCTCGTCCTCCCTAAAAGTCTATATGATATTTGACAATTAATCAATTTTGTGCTATTCTATAGATACAAAAGGGTAGCCAACTCCACAGAATGGCTTCCAATTTATTTGTTTGATTTAAAAATAATCACCCAAAGCTTGGTTGGCGGGGTGGTTATTTTTTTGTATCTTTGTCTTTGTTATTCACGTATGTAAGGATCGTAATGATCAAAACTGTAACATTAATAATAACCATAAATTCCTCATATGTGCTAATAACAACCACCTCCTCTCGGAGATGGAAACCACCCGGCAGATTGACTACCTATTTCATATTATACCATATTTGGGCTGATTTTACAAACTTTATTACTAATTCAAACAGGGGTTTGAACTTTTTTATCGGTTAACCATATTCGATTATCAATGTTCGAGTTTATTTATTAAATAGCATTAGTTTCTGTTCTTATCTCTTACTAACGGTAGATTTCTTTTTTAATATTCTTTTTACGTTGCTATCTGGCACATCTATGTACTCTCCCGTGTTTAGTAGAACACATACCATATGATTGCCAGTCCCTACCATAATTCCATATCTCTTTTTATTTTCTGTTATTACTAACACCGGTATGTCTTTGTTTTTTTCTCTAATTGTTAGTATCATCTTTTACTCCTATTAATTAAATGGAAGTCCTGGATCATCTACACCTTCAGGAATATTCATAAATCCATCCCCCACTGCACTGGAAGGTTCTGGTCTGGAGATTCCATTACCTGAAGCATTTTTGCTATCAGCAAATTCCTGAGACTCAATCACTACATTAGTGGTATAAACTTTAATTCCATCCTTATTTGTATAACTTCCAATCTGAATTCTTCCAGAAATCAGTACTCTCATTCCCTGGCGAAAATATTTCTCTGCAAACTCCCCCGCTTTGTCAAAGGCGACACAAGTGATAAAATCTGCGGTTTGCTCATTTTCTTTCTGGCTCTTGCGCCCTGTTCGATCAACTGCAAGGCTATACCGAGCAATTGCCATTGGATTCTCTCCTTGTGAAGATCTGACTTCCGGGTCGCGAGTTAATCTTCCCATTAAAATCACTTTGTTCATTTCTTCCTTCATTTCTCCTCTGCCCAGATGGGCAGAGGAGGTCTCTTCTATTTCATTACCAACTTCAATTTTTCCGTTATCTTCATAAAGTGAATAATAACTATACCTATTATAATAAGTTCTATACCTTCATTTAATGCTATGAGTCCCCATTTGATATCTTCATCACAAACTAAATACATAAGAAGTGACAATGACATACAGATAATTAACGTGATTGGAATAACCGCTAGGACTCTTACGCACTTTCTCATCATGACTTTATCCACTGACCTTTCTCGTTTACTAGATATCCATCCGGTGTCGTAGTATTAAAAATTAGCTTTCCCTTTGTCCCATCAGATACTGGGTTGAAGTAGTACCAGAATCCATCTATCATCTGCCAGCCTGTAAGCATCTGGCCCTGGGTTCCGTCGGAAGCCGATTTTAAATAAAAGGTTTTTCCATCGGCATCTGTCTGCCAGCCTGTTACCATAAATCCTTCCTTATCAAATCTAAACCAGGAAGCCTTTTCCTGCTCTCCCGTTGCATAAGGATTACTGATATATGCCCATTCATCGGTATAGGTACGATTCGATGCAAAGATCCATTTTCCATTTCCCATCTGGGTCCAGGTTCCTGTTACTGCCCCGGAAGGAGCTGCCGGTCCCTGGATATTTCCGCTACTGGTTACTCCTACGGATCGGCTTCCCCCACCGCCTCCGCCGCCTCCGGAAGAACCTCCACCAGAAGTCGTATTGTCAATCACCTTCACATTTAACTTGACATTTACTGGATCAGACAGCGTTCCATTGTTGCTTTCCGCATAAATCATAGCTGTAATGCTTCCTGTGTATGGAGATTTTCCAATTGCCTGATTGATCCAGCCAGCGGTGATTTCCTGTTTCTCATTGATTCCAGCGGCTCTTACATTTCCTTCTGCATCTACAGAAAGAACTCCTGGATCAGAGGACCGCCACTGAACTCCCTTTTTTTCCCGATTCTCCAGATAAACGGAAGCAGAAAACTTTTTTGCTTCCAGCCCGGTCCAGGTGTAAACAGGATTACTTCTTCTTCCTGTTTTTGTCAGCACCAAATCAAAAGTCTCACGGTTCCGGTCTGCCTCCACACACTCTGCCTGGAAAAATAACTTCACCCTACAAGCAGCCGCTTTTTTCCCGTCTTTTGTGGCAGCTGTGATCTCCACAATCTTTTCAGCCTCATATGGTGCTTTTTTCATTGCCTCCCTGATCCAGGCTGCACCGTCCACCGGTGCTACATTTCCCTGTTCATCAACGGATACTGCTTCCGGGTCAGAGGAAGTCCATACCACGGTACGGTCATATGGTTTGTGTTCCGGAGATTCATTAAGATCCGGAAGAACCGTTGCGGAAAGTTTCTTCTTGTCAAATCCTTTTTTTTCTGCTATCTGAGAACTGATATCCCCTGTCATCTGATACCCCAGGGAATAAGACAATTCTTCCTGATCCAAGACAATTCCTTCTGGAACTACTCTGGTCTGATCATTGGTCACAAAGTTGACAGTCACCTGACAAGCTGCGGAAGCTTTATTTCCCAGCTTGTCTTTTCCATTTACCGTGATTACTGCTTCCCGGCTTCCGCTTCCCGAAATCTTCGCATAAGGATCGTTGTTTTTGATTCCATTATCGGTTGCCATGATGTTATGTATCCATGCCGCATCCTTTAAAGCAGATACAGATGCATCCCGGTAAGCTTCCTGCTCCTGGGATACCACGATCACAGATGTATCCGAACTTGTCCAGGTCACTTCATCTCTGGAGAAGAAATCAGGGGTAAAGGTAGCCGTTAAAGACTGGGGAGCCGTTACCGTTATGGTTTCGTTTGGTGCTTTCCGGTCCCCTGTGAGGGTCCTTGTAACCGTATAGGTAAGAGCCTGTTTATCAAGCATGGCACCTTCCGTTGCCACTAACGTATTATCAATGATCTGGAAGGTAACGTTGATCCGGCTGTTGGCCGTACAGGGTTTTCCTTCAAAGGACGTGGAAGGTCTGGTCTGTGCGGTCAAAACTGCTACTCCGCCATTCTGGTGCCCGGCTCCATAAATTGTATTAGGAATCTTGTACCGGTAATTTTCGTCCGCCTGTTTCTTTTCCGCTTCTTCTATAATGGATTGGAAAAAGGAAGCGGAAAGGTTGACGGAAATGCTGGCGGATTGTTCCGTATATCCGTCTGTCTCTTCGTCATTATTTCTCGCCAGAGTGATCAGCTGGGGGTCATCTATGCTCCATTTTACCCGGTTATCCGCCACGTCATTATTTGCATCAATCACTGCTTTGATATTGACTGGCTGCACTTGGGTTCCCTGTTCCAATACACCATTAATGTACCGGGCGATCAGCTTTCCGGTCCCGTTTTTGATCTCGGTCGTCTTTACGGGGTTCTTTCTGTCTCCGGTCCTCGTCTGGATAACGGAAAAGGTATAGTTTTCCGGAACAACGTTTATGGATACGGCCACTTTTTTATAATCTGCCGATACAGAAATATTTTCCTCTGGCATAAGAAAGCCATAGGTGCGGCTGCTGTCAGAATAAGTGGAACTCACCTTTTTCCCTTTTTCATTGACGTAGTAAGGAGTCCCCTCCATTTGATACTTTTTTGTATCCGTATTCTTTGCTGCTGTTGTTACCATTACAGAAGTTCCTGCAGCGATAGCTCCCCGGTTTTCTTTGTCAATTGGTTTGGAATACTGGGAGCTTCCTCTTACCTCTAAAGAAGCAATGTCATAAAAGTTCTGGCCATTTGCTACGGTATCAATCTGATTGACATTTAAAAGATATCCTCTCACTGGCCGGCCCACCGCATCAGGAGCAAAGTGATCTAATGTATAATCCCCTGTTTCTTCATCAAGAACGGTTAAGATACCCTTTTCTAATTCCTCATAAAAGTACTGATCAGATATGGTCTTTTTTGCCCCGCCCTGTACCAAGGTGTAATAAAGATCCCCGGTGTGCCAGTAACCAATGTGAGCATCATACGTGTAATCATTATCATCCTCGATCTCTGATCCACACACGTTGGCACTGATCTTGCTTTCCGAATCTGCAAACAGGTACGCCACATCCTCCACAAAGTTATAGTTGGTTGCGGCTCCCTGTCTGGTTCCAATGAAGGTTCCTTCCCTTGCCATGGAACCAAGCTGAGAGTTTCCAATGGTTCCGGCAAAACGGGCCACTTTTAGCGTTCCGGCCGCATACCTTCCGGTAACACCACCAATGGCCGTGGAATGATACCCTCCGATGGTTCCGTTGATATAGGTATTAAATATATCCGTGGAATTTTGATATCCTGCAATTCCACCAACGTATCCGGTTCCCTGGATTCTTTCCGAACCGATACCGGTGGAAACTTGACAGTCTACGATAGTAGAATCAGAAGCAATCCCTGCGATTCCACCGACATAAATAACTTCACTTCCGTCTTTCGCATCAATCATGATTTTTTCACAGTCCGCATTTTCAATGACTGAATTACTGATTTCACCGGCGATACCTCCGGAAATGCCTGTAGAGCTGATGTTGGCATTCTTTACGGTTATGTTGCGGATCTCACTGCTATCCGCATATCCAACCACCACGCCGGTCCGGTCATTTCCCTTAATCGTACCGTCCGGGATTATGGTCAGATCATGAATCTGAGCATTGGTTACGGCTCCGAATAATCCAACATTGTCATAGCCGTCAAAGGAATTCAGTTTTAAGTTTCTGATGGTCTTTCCATTTCCATCAAAATGACCGTTAAAGGAATTTGGTACTTCGCCAGCAATTTCAGAAGAATCCCAGTAAAAGCCAATGGGAATCCAGTTCACTCCCTGAAGGTCAATGTTTTCTCCCAGGGCAAAGTAGCACCCGGAATAATCACCGGCATATTTGGCCCCTTCTGCCTCCGGTACCAGCATTCCCATGGCGGTAAGTTCGGAAAGGCCCATAAGCTGTTCCCGGTTCTTGATCAGATAAGGTTTTTCCTCGGTTCCTTCTCCCTGGTTTCCGCTCAAAAACTCAAAGCTTGTTTTCCCTGACCAGGTGTCCCAGATATCACCAAGGGAACTGGCAGCCGTTAATTCAACCTTTTTTACTGTTACCAGGGAAGGCTGCACTATAATCTCCACAGGGGGCTTATTTGCCTGGGAACAAGTAGCTTTGTCAGGAGCATCCGATAATTCAGGAAAATTCTGATCTAAATCATCAACAATTGTTTCAGGCTCTTTTTCAGGCTTCTTCTCAATCTCTATATCCCTTTCTGCCTGGGAAGGAGTTCCCACCTGAGCCAGTACGGGTTCTCCTGCCAATAGAACATTATTGGCAAACACTTCTAATGTCGGTAAAGATGTCATTGTCAAGGCGGCACACAATGCGTATGCCGTCCCTTTCTTCATTTTCTTTCTCATTTTTCCTCCGAAAACCTGTTTCTTTCCTAAATTAACTTTGAGTTACTGCCATGACTGGTCGAATTCCAATACTGGTATCTGATATCTCCGTTGGCCGAATATTTCCATCCACCAGACTTACCACATAAATTCCTTGCCCATTTGTCTGAGGTGTTCTCAAGTAGTATCCCCTGGAATATGCAGAAAGCTGGGATTCTGGATTGTTCTCCTGACTTCCATTAAATTTCCATAGATAATCTTTGTATTTAATGGCCTCATCAACCGAAAGAATAAATACGCGATCCTGCATTTGCTGAAAACCACTGCGTTCTCCGTTTAAGCAATTCTCTGAAAACTGTTCATACGCTCCAATAGGTGTTACTCCTAAATATGAGTATGTCATCCCTATATAGGTCTGATGAACAAAATTGTCGTCATTCGCATTTTCAAGAAGCCAATCTCTAACTTTGGAATACTTATAATTGTTGCTATTACCAAACTCAAACTTCTTCGATGCTCCATTGATATCTGATCTTATGATGCTGTCACACAAGAATAAGGCCAGCTTTTGACTGTTTTCCATGGCATCCTCAAAATCATCATCTATGCAGCGAAACAAATATAGCTTGTCACCAATGCTCCTGATCTGTAGATCACCGATACTATAATGAACCGCTTCCGGTATCTCATCTGCTGGTTCCTGACACACACCGCAGATACCATCATGATCTGCATCTGCATGACCCTTTGCTGGTAATATGACGGTTTCCTCCTTCCCACACTTTTTACAGCAAACGGTCAAATGACCATTTTCCGTGCATGTAGCAGCCACTTCATCTATAATTTCATAATCATGGCTGCATGTGCTCTCCTCATACGTTTTCTCAAATCCAACCCTTAAAACCGTATAGGTCTCATCAGAAATTATGAATCGTTCCATGGAAAGCTCCGATATATTTTTCACCATTGGAAACTTCTGTCCGATAACGGAAGCATTGGGGGGATACCCCTTTCCAATCAAATATACCTCTTTCCGGTCTGTTCCATCTGCCATAGAGACCAGGTTAAGGAGCCTTTCGTTTCCTTCCTTCTGGCTCCCAGTAATAATCTGTTGGTCCGCCGGTTCTTCTCCTGTAATGGATTTATCCGCTTGCCCAGCAATATCCAGCCAATAATTTAACCTTTCTTTACCTTCTGCATTTGGATCAGGTTCTTCCGGAAGATGATCGCCCTTACGATATTCAATGTAATATTTCTGGATTCCATTCCCATTTACTACAACACTCCATGGACTCGGCACCAGGGAATGATAATAGTATTGATCATTTCCGATGATTGTTTCCGGAAAATCAATGAACAGTTCCTTCCCTTCCTCTGTCTTTCCCTTTTGTCCTATAAAAATTTCTCTATCCGTTTTTCCCACTTCAATAAACTTCAATTCCCAATTAACTTTTTGGGCTTCAGAAGGGGTAAGTGGGGTTATTTTTTCATAATAAATCATCACGTTAATCCGGTCCGCAGCCAATCGAAAACTTTTCTTTTGTCCCTTACATATCCTATATCCGTCAATATGTTCCTGCATCAGCGGAATCGTTTCTCCTTTTTTCCCTATGCCTGTCATGACCTGAAGAATGGTTCTGTCAGTTACATCCACATATTTCACCGTATATTTATATTTCTGTCCTGAAATGCCGGAGTTTTCACCTGCATTATTGTTTTCATCTAAATCTGCCCCCGCCGGTTTTGATGGCTGAGGTCTGGTGTCTGATTCTTTTTCCTTTTTTTCACTCGCAGAATGGTTCCTGCCACTATAGCTCTGCTTTCCACTCCCTGATCCGCCTCCTGATCCCTTCACAAAAGCAGATCTCCCAGTCGGTAAATTTTTGTTTATTCCCTCTGTTTGTATCCCCTTTCCCGATATTTCTATAATCTTATTGCCCTCCGTCCAGGCTCCGGTATCACCAACAACATACCCGTCGGGTGTCATATCACTCACATACATTGCGCCTTTCAAATACTTTACACCCGTTTGTTCTGCCAAATAATAGCAGCGTCCATTGATCCACTGCCAGCCGGTCAACATTTGACCTTTCATTCCGCTTAAGCCCGGATTTAAAAAATACCACCTTTCATCAACCCAGTGCCAACCTGTTGCCATAACACCATAATCGTTATAAAAAAACCAACTATCCCCATCCATTTTCCAGCCTTTTTCTTGCTGTCTTTCTCCCGCATTTACATCTAGAGAAACTGATAAACACATGATTATGAAAGTTAAAAAAAACAGCCTGATTTTTCTATTGTTACTTCTGACTTTTCTCATATTTCTTTTCCTTTCTCTTTTTTTTATGCCTGATTTTTTTTATTAAATAAAACAGCATTCCAAATATGCCGACAACAAAAAGAAGTGACAAAGTTACAACAACATTTTTCTGAAAAATGATCCAATTCCCCTCCCCTCCATTATTATTCGAGTTCTCTAAATCCACCTGCTGTTCACGAGCCGGACTCCACCCATCCGTCACTGAATGATACCCTTTATATACAGCTACACATTGATATCCCTGGCTCTTAGGAAATACCGCCTCCCCTCCATAGGTTACATAATAGTCAAAAACCTTCTTTTCTCCTGTAACTAAAGCCTCCCTGCAAATGTTTCCATTTTCATTAAAATAAGAGTCCCCTTTCCAAACGGCATCCGTTATTCTATAATTTTCTGGCTCTACACCTATTTCTTCTAAAAGTTCCTGACTGCATTCTTTTAACTCCGGCTTCCTGCTGTTAAACGGAATTCTTTTTTCTCCTATTTCGTAATAGTCCGCTTCATAAGAATGAAATACAGCTGTAAATGAAAAATCTGATCTCCAGCGTTCCCCCCGTTGTTCTATATGGACAATGGGAAATTCCTTTTTTTGCTTTTCCCCCGTTATCTTATCTATGATCATTACCGGAACCATTTTGGGAATCTGTCCCTCCCACTCTACCTCTTCGTAACAAATTGTCCGCTCTGCCTTTTCCCTATGTTCCGATATCTGATACGGTTCCATTTTCCATGCTTTTAGCCAATACTCCGTTCCATTTTGGTCCGTGTATTTCTTATTTGGTGAATATCCTTCCACCTCCTCGGCTAAAAGTGATGTTTTTACTATCACCTCTTTTTCCGGTTGCCCTTGTGGCACATTATTAAATTCAGAAGCCCATACATCATCAAGAAATGTACTCGTGTACAAAACAATAATAATAGCTGATATGAAACCCAAAAACTTCTTTTCTGGAAGCAATAAACCTCCTCCTTTACATAATGTTTTTTTACTTTGTTTATAGGTAAGGGATTATTTTTAGAAAACAAAAGAACAATAATAGTGAATATAGAGAATAGATCAATATTTGTAATATGAGAATTAAATATGGCAATAATGACTCTTAAAATAAAAAAACTTATAGCAAAAAGCTGCCTTGGAAAAGGTAAATCTCTTTGAACAACAACCTCCTTCTATCAAGAAGGTTCCTTTTAATATAAAACACCCTCTAACAACACCATTTCTTTAGACAACAACATTCCTTTAAACCGTACACTGGGCCGCTTCTGCCGCTGCCATCACTTCCTGGTCCGTGGCGTTCTTTCTGCCGAGACGGATGTTTTCCATAATCGTGTTATTAAAAAGCACCACCTCCTGGAATATGTTTATAAAAATCACCAGGTATTAAAAAAGAAAAGGGGGCAAAGCAGACATAACTGACTGAAATACAGAATGATTTGATATACTGAAAACACTTAAATAACAATTTGACCTAAACTTTTAGTTCACGTTAAAATAACACAACATTAAATAAATGCATTAATATTAAAACAATTGGAAAAATAAGAAACATTACAACGATTAATAAGAATCACTTCAGATAATAGAATGAAACAAAATTTATTATATAAACTTGTAATAAGTATAAACCATCTTTCAAAAATAATCAACCTTTTCATAAAACCAAAAAATCTCTCTAAAATCTTCTCCCATCATCTCCTCTCCATACAGCCATTCACCAACTAAAAAAACTTACCAATACTCCCCTCCCCCAGCCCACACATATTGCAACCTCTCCCCAAAAAACACCCTTCTGCACAAAAAAATCATTTCATGCAATTGACACATATCAATTTACATAAAATGATTTTCTTAAACTCTTACTATTTTTTTACAATTTACAAATCACTAGTATTCTGAACATTGTCTGCATATAATTATATTAGCAGATAATATCTGCAGGCAATCGTGCATGGGGCAGTTGATCTCTATTCTACATAGAATGGAGGGGTCGCTTATGAAGAATTTAGACTTTAAGGACTTAATGTCTTTTGGCATGTTCATCTTAGCACTGCTGACATTCATCATTATGATATGTCAATAAAGCAAAAAACCTCCCCTGTACTTTGGCCGGTCGGGAAGGTTTCTTAATATTTCAAACGGTCAACCACCCTGTGGCGATTGCCTCTATTAAGTATATTATAACAAATATTTGAAATATTACAAGTACATGCATTTTTTTGCCTTCTACACAAAACTTCTGGTCAAACTTTGGTAAATTATTGAATAATCGTTACATATACAGACATTTTCACCAATAAGACCCCATTGATATCGTCACAAATCTTTATATCACTTGCGTTAATTTTCATTGAGTCTTGCAAGCTTTTCTGCCTGATCTGCAGCAATCAGAGAATCCAGCAGTTCGTGAATATCCCCGTTCATTATTGCATCGATCTTATACAATGTCAGCTTAATCCGGTGATCGGTCACACGTCCCTGAGGGAAGTTATAGGTACGGATCTTTTCAGAACGGTCTCCTGTACCGATCTGGCTTCTTCTTTCCTCTGCTTCTGAATTCTGCCGTTTTTCTAATTCCAGATCATAAAGCTTGGAACGAAGAAGGCGGAATGCCTTTTCTTTGTTTTGAAGCTGTGATTTTTCAGTCTGGCTGTAAATCACGATTCCGGTAGGATTATGAGTCAAACGCACGGCTGAGTCAGTAGTATTTACACACTGTCCGCCATTCCCGGACGCACGCATAACGTCAATCCTTATGTCCTTATCTTCGATGACAACATCAAATTCCTCTGCTTCCGGCATTACGGCAACCGTAGCCGTAGAAGTATGGATTCTTCCGCCGCTCTCCGTCTCAGGTACACGCTGAACCCGGTGAACCCCACTTTCGTACTTCATTTTAGAATATGCGCCTTTTCCCGTAATCATGGCTACAACTTCTTTAAAGCCACCGATTCCGTTTTCATTGACGCTGATCAGTTCCACTTTCCAGTGCTGGCTTTCCGCATAGTTGACATACATACGATAAAGCTGGGAAGCAAACAGGGCTGCCTCATCACCGCCGGCACCCGCACGGATTTCTAATATAATATTTTTATCATCATTGGGATCTTTCGGCAAAAGCAAAATTTTAAGCTCCTGTTCCAGCTCCTCAATCCGCTTTTTGGCATCGGATAATTCCTCCTTTGCCATTTCCCGCATTTCCTCATCGCTTTCTTCCTCAAGAAGTGCAAGACTGTCCTCAACAGCCTGTTTTGCCTTCTTATACTGGGTGTAGGCCTCAACCAGATCCGCCAGATCTGCCTGTTCCTTCATCAGCTTCCGAAAACGATTCTGATCTTCTGCCACAGAAGGATTATTAAGCTCCTGCATCAATTCTTCATAGTGAATTAAAATATCATCTAACCTGTCAAACATAGGTAACCTCCTGAACCTCACAAAACGGGCTTCGCCCAAACTTATTGATAAATCGCACACACGACCCGGTCAAGTCCTGCTGCATCCTTTATTATCCGTATCCCAGCAAAGCCGGCAGCTCTTAATAAGCCACTTACGGCCTCAGCCTGATCATACCCGATTTCAAAATATACTGCTCCGCCTGTCTGAATATACCTGCGGCTTTCATCTGCAAGCCGTCTGTAAAAATACAACCCGTCTTCTTTTCCATCAAGTGCCAGCATCGGTTCAAAATCACGTACCTCCGGCTGCAGCCCCTCAATAATCTTGGTGGGGATATACGGAGGATTGGAAACGATCACATCAAACTTTTTCTGTTCCTCCAAAGATGCAAATAAATCACTCTCTGCGAACGTAATACTTCCATGGCCCAACAAATTTTCCGCATTTTTTTGTGCAGCCTTTAATGCTTCTTTTGACACATCCACCGCAGTCACACGATCAAATCCGCCAAGCACGGCAAGGCTTACGGCAATGCAGCCGCTTCCTGTACACATATCAAGAACCGCTGGCTTTCGTCCCTTGTATTCCTTTAAAACCAGCTCCACCAGCGTTTCCGTATCCTGTCTGGGAATCAACACGTGTTCGTTTACGAAAAACTCCAATCCCATAAATTCACAGCTGCCGGTGATCTGCTGCAGAGGAATTCTCTGGGATCTCGTTTCTATCATTGCTCTATAATTCCTAATCCTGGAAGCGTTATCTTCCTCAGATAACCTTTGGTTCCTGTCCAGCAGAAAGTGGGTCATATCTGTTTCAAACGCCTCAAAAAGCAGGTATTTGGCATCCAGAGATGCCTCTGTTACACCTGCTTTTGATAATACTTCTGTTCCCTCTTCCAATAAAACCTGCAGCGTCAGACTCATGACTGCCTCTCCGGAAAATTCTTATCTAAAAATGCATGCCAGTCAAATACCGCTTCCACCGAAGCGATCCCAACTTCGATCATGGAATCATCCGGCTCCTTGGTCGTAAGCTCCTGCATCCACATACCCGGACGGCTCAGTAAGTCCACAAGTTTCGATTCACTTCGTCCTGCAAGCCGCAGAAATTCATAGGAAACACCTGCAATTACCGGTATAAGTACGATTCTGCTGAGAATCCGCAGCGGAAGGGTGTGGACCTGTACCACCATGAAAAACAGAATGCTGATGAGCATGACGATCAGAAGAAAGCTGGTTCCGCACCGTTTATGTTCCTTGGAACTGTTTCTGACGTTCTCGACCGTAAGATCCAGCCCGTGTTCCAGACAGTTGATGCATTTGTGTTCCGCCCCATGGTACATAAACGTTCTTTTAATGTCCTCCATACGGGATACCAGCTTGATATAAGCGATAAATATCCCGATGCGGATAACACCCTCCAGTATGGCCATCACCGTGTGAGACGGGATAAAACGCTGAAATATACTGGCAAGAAACATAGGCAATACCATGAATATGCAGATTGCCATCACGACGGAAAAAACCATCACCATACTCATCAGCGCCTTTTCCATCTTTTCTCCGAACATCCGCTCCAGCAGCTTTTCAAATTTGGTTGGTTCTAAATCCTCCTCGTCATCTTCAAAGAAGCTTGCAGAAAATGTCAGGGATCTCATTCCAAGAATCATGGAATCAGCAAAACTGAACACTCCCCGGATAAATGGAAGCGAAAAAAATTTCACTTTTTCCCCCATGCTGACATAAGAATCTTTTTTTACTTCAATGGCTCCGTCCGGCTTACGGACTGCTGTGGCATACTCATCCCCGTTCTTCATCATAACGCCTTCAATTACGGCCTGTCCGCCGATTCCTGAATACTTCATACGCCAACCACCTCTCTATTTTAATTAGAAGCCTGTTGCTTTTTCAAAATTTCAAAAAAGGTTGAGCTAAAGTGTTTCCACTAAACTCAACCTTTTCTTTGCTCCAAACTTATTCAGCCTTAACGCCATATTTACGATTGAATTTATCAATACGTCCACGAGCGGAAGCTGCTTTCTGCTGACCGGTGTAGAATGAATGACATTTAGAACAAACTTCTACGTGGATATCTTCCTTTGTAGAACCAGTTACGAATTCATTACCGCAGTTGCAAACAACGTTTGCCTGGTAGTAATTTGGATGGATTCCCTCTTTCATGATTTTCACCTCACATACTTTGATTTCTATTATATCGCGGTCCCGAAAAACCGACTTTGTCTAATAAACAGCTTGTATAGTATATCATAGAAAAAATTTTAATGCAAGCATTTATTTCTATTAAAACCCGGATTTCCTAGAAAAACCTCATTTTCTTCGATGTTTCCACGAATTCCCGGTTGTTCTTTGTCTTTGCAAACAAATCAAGGATCTTTTCTACCGCCTCCTCCGGCTTCAGCGTATTGGTCGCCTTGCGGATAACATCAACCGCCTCGGCCTCTTCCCTGGTAAGCAACAGATCATCTCTTCTGGTCCCCGATTTTAAGATATCAATGGCAGGGAAAATTCTCTTTTCCGATAACTTCCGGTCAAGAACCAGTTCCATGTTGCCGGTTCCTTTAAATTCCTCATAAATAACGTCATCCATACGGCTTCCGGTATCCACAAGTGCAGTCGCAAGAACCGTAAGGCTTCCGCCTTCCCGCATGTTTCTGGCCGCACCAAAAAATCGTTTTGGCATATGGAGGGCTGCCGGATCCAGACCACCGGATAAGGTCCGGCCGCTGGGTGCTACGGTTAAGTTATAGGCCCTTGCCAGACGGGTGATGCTGTCTAAGAGTATGACAACGTCACGCCCGTGCTCCACAAGTCTTTTGGCCCGTTCTACTACCATCTCTGAAACCCGTTTATGACGTTCGGGAAGCTCATCAAAGGTAGAATACAGAACCTCCACATTCTCTCCTACAATGGACTCCTTAATATCCGTAACTTCCTCCGGTCGCTCATCAATCAAAAGAATCATAAGGTGAATCTCCGGATGGTTTACGGTTATGGCTTTTGCCACCTGCTTTAACAACGTCGTTTTACCTGCTTTGGGTGGAGATACAATCATACCCCTCTGGCCTTTTCCTATGGGCGACAAAAGATCCAGGACCCGCATGGCGGTAGTATTTTTCCCTCCCGCAGTTTCCATATGGAGACGTTTATCGGGGAATATGGGGGTCATATTTTCAAAGTTGGGGCGGCGTTCTGCCACACTTGCAGGATAACCGTTGATATTCTTAACATAAAGTAACGCAGCAAACTTCTCCGTAGCCGTCTTTACTCTGCGGCTGCCATGGATAATGTCTCCGGTCTTCATATTAAAACGGCGGATCTGAGAAGGTGCTACATATACATCATTCTCACCTGGCAGATAATTTTCACACCGGATAAATCCAAATCCATCCGGCATAACCTCTAAAATACCATGGGCTTCAATCCCGCTGTCCAGTTCCTGCAATTCAGGACTGGGCTGAAAAGAAGGCTTTTGCTCTTCTGCCGCATTCTCCATTCGTGTCTCATTCCGAACCGGCGTCTCGCCATTGCTGACAGGAGCAGGGCGGTAACTTGACGTCCTCTGCTGCGTCTCAGAACGATAGGAACGAACAACTGTCTTTCTCTGACTGTTACCGGAAGAAAGTCCCTGCTGGTCCATAATCTGATTCTGGCCTGCATCCGCAGGTGCCGGAACGGGAGCCTTTGAAACTTCCTTTGCTTCTTCCTTTTTCTCCACGGATGCATTCCCGTCTGAAGCAGAAGTTGGAGAATTTTCCCCTTCCTTTTCACAAAGTATATCTATAATTTCGGCTTTTCGCATGGAACTGCAGCCTTTGATTCCTTTGGCTTTGGCAAGCTCCTTCAATTCCGCTAACGGCAGTGTCTGTAATTTTTCACGCATACTATTCTCCTTCATGATTCCTTATAACATTTGTTTCGCAATCTTGGGAATGATTCACGATAGAATATCGCAAACAGATGACCGGAATTGTACTTCCGGCCCAAATCAAGCTAAATCAGGTCGTACGATACGCCTATTATATACCTTAACAGATGAAAAGGAAAGTTATTTTTTCAGAAAGCCTAAGTGCTCTTTTATTTTTTTTTCGTATCCATTTTCCGTAGGACGGTAAAACCGGGTTCCTTCCATGCCATCGGGCAGATACTGCTGTTTTACATAGTGGTTGGGATAATCATGGGCATAGAGATACCCCTGGCCATGCCCCAGCTTTGCTGCCCCTTTATAATGGGAGTCCTGCAAATGGACCGGAATGGGCATTGTCTTTTGGTCCTTTACTGCCTGAAGTGCCTCAAAAACAGCAAGGCAGGCTGCATTGCTCTTTGGAGCAGAGGCTACATAAGTGACCGCTTCCGCCAGAATGATCTGGGCTTCCGGAAGCCCGATCCGCTCTGCCGCCTGAGCAGCAGCCACCGCTACCACCAAAGCCTGCGGATCTGCATTTCCCACATCCTCCGCCGCACAGATCATGATTCTTCTGGCAATGAACATCAAATCTTCTCCCGCGTAAAGCATACGGGCAAGATAGTAAACCGCGGCATCCGGATCAGACCCTCTCATGCTCTTTATAAAAGCAGAAACGGTGTCATAATGGTTGTCCCCGGTCTTATCATACCGAACCACTCTTTTTTGTATACATTCCTGTGCTACTTGAAGATCAATATGGATTTTTCCGTCTTCGCTTCTTTCCGTGGTCATGATTCCAAGCTCCACGGCATTTAATGCTGCCCTTGCGTCTCCATTGGCCACATCGGCAAGAAACTCCAGTGCTTCCTCATCAATTTCCCCGTGATAGGAGCCCATCCCTTTGTCCCGGTCATATACCGCACGCCGGATGAGTTCTTTAATGTCAGCCTTTTCCAAGGATTTAAGTTCAAACACCCTGGATCTGGATAAAAGAGCCCCGTTTACTTCAAAGTATGGATTTTCCGTAGTGGCACCGATCAGTATTAACGTCCCATCCTCTACAAAAGGAAGAAGATAATCCTGCTGGCTTTTATTGAAACGGTGGATCTCGTCCACAAACAAAATCGTCTTTTTCCCATACATTCCAAGGGCATCTTTTGCTTCTTTAACGATTTCCTCCATATCTTTTTTTCCGGCTACCGTGGCATTTAACTGTTTAAAATCCGCACTGGTCGTATTGGCGATGACTCTTGCCAGTGTGGTTTTTCCCGTTCCGGGCGGACCGTAAAAAATCAGAGATCCCAGTTTATCCGCCTTAATCGCCCGGTACAAAAGCTTGTCTTTTCCGATAATATGCTGCTGGCCTACCACTTCTTCAAGCGTAGACGGACGCAGTCTGGAGGCAAGAGGGGACTCCTTTTCCATCGTATTTTCCCTCATGTAATCAAATAAATCCATTTGTTATTCTCCTATCTATTGTGACAGATGAATGCTCTGACAAAAAGTTTCATTCCATATTTAATGAGAAACAGACGATAAAATAATGCCTGTGCCATTAAAATTACATCTTTTTTCTTGAAACCATTTATAATATCCTCACTATAACCATTATGGGCAGTATTTTGCTGTTTGTCAAGAATAGTTGCTGCATATTTCGTATATGGAAACCAGGGTTTGATAACGTAGCAATGAATGAAATTGGAAGTCCTCTCCTGTTTTCTTTAGCCATTCCAAGCGCTATTGAAAATTTAAAAAGCAAAAATATGGGTACTGACCAATGCAAAAACTTCTATATTATAGAACAAACACATAAAAATCCATATACTTTACCAAACATTGTATACAAATACATTATAGTACCATACTTCTCGTACAAATTTATTCAAAAATTTTAGCAATCAATCAGAAAGGAAGAAAAAAGGCAGCGAAACTCCCTGTTCCCGCCGCCTTTTCATTTTCGCTATCATTTTTACCATTCTGTCTATAACCATCTTCAGAGCTATTCAATGATTTTAAAGCAATGATCAATCAATCATCAATTCATCGACCGTAACAAATGTATACCCCTGTTTTGACAGAGTATCAATTACTTCAAGCGCCGCTTCCACCGATGTTGAGTACACATCATGCAGAAGAATTATGTCACCTGGTTCCACATGTTTTACGATATGGCGCACTATTTTCTTTGTGTTCTTGCTTTTCCAGTCTAAAGGATCAACATCCCATAAAACAACCGACATATTGGTAGTACACTCCAGTTCTACATTCCATGACCCATACGGCGGACGCAAATATTGAGGCCTTACTCCTGTAATTTTCTCTATTTTCTGATTATTTTCTTCAATTTGCTCACACGCTGTGTTTACCGATTCTTTGCTCATCTGCACATGACTGTACCCATGATTTCCAATCAAGTGCCCGTCTGCCTGCATCTGCTTTACAATTGCTTCTTTTCCATCAATATTTTCTCCCAGGAGAAAAAATGTGGCATGAACACCTCTTTTACGGAGTCCATCCAAAAGCCGTTGTGTATAAACCGAATGAGGCCCATCATCAAAAGTAAGTGCAATCTGCTTGCTTCCCGAGAACTGCTCCCGCACCTTATCTTTTGCCTCTGCCCCCGCATCCGCCGGCAGAAATAAAGTATTCTTCGTATCTGAATAAGAATCATACATTGCCTTTACACATAAAACATCCAGTATAAAAACGGCCAAGAGACAGACCACTTTCCATTTCATTTTCATAACCCCATAAGCCCAGCTTTCTGCCATTATTATTAAATCTATGGGGTATGGCAGGAAAATAAAACCATAACCTGCTGATGCAGCACAGGAAACCATGGAGCATGAAAAAAAGTTCTTACATTATAAGATTCCCTCTTTTTTCCTGGTACTGTCTCGTTCCACAATGTCAGTAAACAGCATGAATTTATGAGAAGTCTCATTCTTTTCCAATGCATCCAGCAGAATCCTGGACGCATTTTTGCTGGTCTCCACCAGTTTATTGTTCAGTGTTGTAAGGGCCGGCTTGCAGATCCGGCCGTACAACGTATTGTCAATTCCTAACACCCCTATCTGTTGAGGAACTTTTATCCCAAGTTCCTCCAGCTTCATCAACCCGCCAATGGCTAAAAGATCAACCAAATACACGATGGAATCCACTTCCGGATGTTCCTTCACCAATTGCTCTGTGATCTGGCTGCCACGTTCCAGGATCAGCCCCGGATTTGCCTCCTCACACAGGGAGCTGTAAATAATCGCCTCTTTGGGGGAAATCCCAAGCTTTTCTACTCCTTTTATAAAGCCGTCCTCTTTGTGCTGTCCCGATGGGGTATCCTCAGATTTTACAAATGCCGGCAATTGATAGCCCAGACTTGCCAGGTACTCAACACAATCCTCCACTCCTTTTTCCTCATCCACCACAACTCCGTAAACATTCGGCAGATCCAGATACCCATTGGCAATGACGATGGGTATATTGGATAAATGGGTTCTTAAAAGCACCGCCATCTCTTCGGTCTCAAATACGGAACCTATGAAAATGGCTCCATCCACACGGCGCTGCTCTAATATCTGGACACAGTTTCTCTTCTGCTCAGAAGTTCGTCCAGTGCTTAAAATGATACAGGTATACCCTCTCCGTGTCATCTCCTGTTCGATTACATAGACGGATTCCGTGTGGTGGGAACTTCTGATATCTTCCAGAAGGATTCCAATAATTTTTGTGGATTGCATGGACAAACCTCTTGCCGTATCATTCCTTATATAATTATTTTCTTCAAGAAGCTGCTGAACGCGCCTGCGTGTCTCTTCATTAATCCCTTTTTTATTATTAATAACCCTGGAAACTGTGCTTGGAGATACACCGGCCGCCTTTGCTATATCATAGATTGTCATATATTTTCCTTAATCTCTTTTCCTTAATCTAATATCATTTCACAGAATTAATTATAACATCCCAATCAATGAAAAACAATCTGATTGTCTTGTGGATCACTGGTTCATTGATTCACAAAAAGTCAAAGAAGCAAGTCACTGTATCTGCACACCACACCCCCGTACACCTAACAGTTCCTGCTTCTTCTGCCTGTTCCTCAGTTATCGTTTTACTTCCTTTTCTGGTTCTCTTCCTTTACATGGAAAGCACCTGATTCCATTTCTCTTCAATTACAGGGATTCCATTCTCTTTATAGTCCTTCATATTTTTAAGCTCAAGCTCTCCAGGATAATACACTTCCCCGCCTTCCTTTACAGGAATCGAGGATTTAACATCTTTTACAATATCATCGACAATCTGATCCGTAAGCTCTACAGAATTCATCTTAGTCGGATCAATGGCAATCATAATTTGGGTTAATCCCACTTCGTCACCAAATGTACCGATGGTATTTACTGAATTTCCATTAGAAAGAACGGTTGCAATCAAATCCAGGGCAATGGAGATTCCGCTTCCCTTCCAGTATCCCATAGGCAGAACCCTCTGAGTCTCTTCGATTTTAGCCGGGTCAGTCGTTAAATTTCCTTCTGAATCGTAGCCGCCCGGAACCGGAAGCTCGATGCCCTTTAACCGGCAGTCCTCCAGTTTCCCATAGGAAAACTGTGACACGGCACAGTCAATCACTACATGCTCCCCATTGCTTCTGGGAATGGCCATTATAAACGGGTTGTTTCCAATCTTCCGATCCAAACCGCCCCATGCCGGCATATTGGGACAGGTGTTGGACCAGCATATGCCGATACAGCCCTGATCCGCTGCCTGCCAGCCGTAGCTCCCCCCTCGCATCCAGTGATTGTTATTTCCCAGTGCCACCAGTCCTATGCCGAACTCTTTGGCCAGCTCCACGGCACGGTCCATTGCCTTCTTTGCATTCAGTGGTCCGAATCCTCTGTTTCCATTCCATCGTTCAAATGCTCCCATCCGGTTTTCACATTCGGCAGAGACAGAAGGATCAATGGAGCCTTTCTGTAAATATTCAATGACCCTGGGGAAACGGTTCAGACCGTGGGAAAAAACACCTGCCATAGAATTCTGGGCAAAAATCTCCGCCGCTGCCTGGGCATCCTGTTCACCAAAACCATTTTTAAACAGCACTCTCTTAAATTCCTTTACCATTTCTTCATATTTTACTTTCAACTCGATACACTCCTTTTCATATAAAATCAATTCCTGCTGCTTTTTACGTGTCCATGCACATTTATTGCAACCGGTTGCAATGCTTGTTTTTAGAATATCAGATTTTTATAGTTATGTCAAATATTATAATGTGATTATCGCAACATTTTTTAGATATAATAAACAAATACATAAAATTTTAATATAAATTCTATATGCAACCGTTTTCATTCGTTTATCTTTTTTTCTTTTATAATCATTGGCCTGCCATATTTGTCAAAGAATTATCTTATAACATGCAGACAGCATAAAATCTATATATACAAAGAAATTTCTGTGTTGATTTTATTCAGAAATCCAAAAAAGGGTTGTTCCTCCATCAAGATGGGGAACAACCCTTAAAGCTTAGTTTAATTAGAAGCTTTCAATTAAGCCATGCAAACATTAACTGCCTGCAGACCACGGTTTCCTTCTGTTGTTTCATAAGTTACTTTCTGACCTTCTTCTAAAGTCTTGTAACCATCTGAAACAATACCGGAGAAATGTACGAAAACTTCCTCACCTGTAGCGTCATTCACGATGAAACCGTATCCCTTAGCACCATTAAACCATTTTACTGTACCGTTGTTCATAACGTGTACCTCCTATAAAAAAAAAATTATTAATTGTTATATCGTCTGAAACAAAAAATCACATATTTTTGTAAATCATCATCCGAAAATAATGACTTACAAAAATATGTGAAATCATAACTCCATTCGATAATACATGTTCATTCTAACCCGAATTTGCAAAAATGTCAAGACCATTTCTGCATTTTATCATATGAAAAACAGAGTGTGACACTCTGTTTTTCATATAGTGGAAACGCAATTACTTTAAAGTAACTTTTGCGCCTTCTGCTTCTAAAGAAGTCTTGATCTGCTCTGCTTCTTCCTTAGATGCGCCAGCCTTTAATACCTTAGGAGCACCGTCAACTACGTCTTTTGCTTCCTTTAAGCCTAAGCCAGTAGCTTCACGAACAACTTTGATAACTTTAACCTTGTTAGGACCAACTTCTGTTAATTCTACGTCGAATTCTGTCTTCTCTTCTGCTTCTGCTGCGCCGCCTGCTGCTGCAACTACTACGCCTGCTGCTGCAGATACACCGAATTCTTCCTCACATGCCTTTACTAATTCGTTTAATTCTAATACAGATAATTCTTTGATAGCTTCGATAAATTCAGCTGTTGTTAACTTTGCCATTATAATATACCTCCGTATTTGATATGTTTGTTTTCTTTTAATGGAAGTTCGATTCACCTTTGGCTCATCGAACGGCTATTTTTCTACATAAAACGGTGCTTTCGCTTGTTTTATAAAGAAAATTATGCTTCTGCACTCTGTCCGTCTGCGATCTGCTTGAGAACACGAGCAAAGTTTGTGATAGGAGACTGAATGCTTCCAAGTAACTTTCCAAGAAGGATCTCTCTGGAAGGAATACCTGCGATCTTCTCCATACCTTTTGCATCATAATATACGCCTTCAACAACACCGCCCTTGATCTCTAATGCCGGAGCTGTCTTAGCGAACTCAGCAAGAATTCTTGCTGGAGCTGTTGCATCTGTCTTGGATACAGCGATTGCTGTAGGTCCTTCCAGATTCGGGCCCAGTGCTTCAAAAGCGGTTCCCTGAGCTGCAAAACGGATCATGGTGTTCTTATAAACTTTGTAAGAAACACCAGCCTCTCTTAATTTCTTACGAAGCTCTGTATCCTGAGCAACGGTGATTCCACGATAGTCAACAACGACTGCGGTCTCAGCGCCGTCCAGTAATTCTTTGATCTCGCTTACGATCGGCTGTTTTAATTCAACTTTTGCCATTATGGTTTACCTCCTGTTTAGTCTAAGCCATACGGTTGTCCGCATGACCCGCTCGTATAAACCGCAAAGAAAAACCTCTCCGCCATAAGGACAGAGAGGTCTACAATTCATTTACATAAAATGATTCTTGTATGTTCCTCGGCAGGCGTTTACACCTTATGCCTTGCGGCACCTGCTGTCTTCGGCAGTCAATACTAAGTTAGTATAACATTATTTATATTTGATGTCAACCACAAAGCAAAATTAGTTCATTAACTTTGCTACATTGAGCTTTACACCAGGTCCCATTGTGGAAGCCAGGGTTACACTCTTTAAATAAGCACCTTTAAGTGTACTTGGTTTTGCTTTAACGATTGCATCAACAAGCGTCTGGAAGTTGTCCGCTAACTGCTCTTCTGTGAAAGAAGCTTTTCCAACTGGCACGTGGATAATATTTGTTTTATCAAGTCTGTACTCAACCTTACCAGCTTTGATATCGTTGATTGCCTTGGCTACATCCATAGTAACAGTACCAGCTTTTGGGTTTGGCATTAAGCCCTTCGGTCCCAGGACACGGCCTAAACGACCAACAACACCCATCATGTCTGGAGTCGCAACAACTACATCAAAATCCAACCAGCCTTCGTTCTGAATCTTAGGAATCAAATCCTCAGCTCCGACAAAGTCTGCGCCTGCAGCTAAAGCTTCGTCAGCTTTAGGTCCCTTAGCGAAAACTAAGATGCGAACAGTTTTACCTGTACCGTGTGGAAGTACAACGGCACCACGGATCTGCTGGTCTGCGTGACGTCCGTCACAACCGGTTCTGATATGAGCTTCAATGGTTTCATCAAATTTAGCACTTGCATTCTTCTTAACTAAAGAGATTGCGATCGGTGCATCGTAGAGAACAGTACGATCTACTGTCTTAGCTGCCTCTGCGTATCTTTTTCCTCTTTTCATTCTAAATAACCTCCTAGTGGTATTGTCGGGGATTTTCCCTCCCACGTTTTTAAAACTTCGCCGACTGCAATAAAGGCAGTTCGACTCTCCAGGGGACAGGCCGAACCGCTAATTTTCTAAGCGCCCTTTAAGGCAAAACTCAGTCAGCATTGCGCTTGACTTTGCCAAGAAAATTATTCCTCAACGGTGATACCCATACTTCTAGCGGTACCAGCGATCATGCTCATAGCTGTCTCAACAGATGCAGCGTTTAAATCTGGCATCTTAAGTTCAGCAATCTTCTGTAATTCGGCTTTGGAAATTGTAGCTACTTTTGTCTTATTCGGAGTTGCAGATCCGGATTTAAGCTTGCAAGCTTTCTTTAACAATACAGCAGCTGGCGGAGTCTTGGTTATGAAGCTGAAGCTTCTATCAGCATAAACAGTAATAACAACCGGAATGATTAAATCACCCTGGTCAGCTGTTCTTGCGTTGAATTCCTTTGTAAACTGTACGATGTTTACACCATGCTGTCCAAGAGCCGGACCTACAGGAGGAGCTGGTGTAGCCTTCCCTGCTGGAATCTGCAATTTGATATATCCTGTTACTTTCTTTGCCATAATTAGGCACCTCCTAAATAATGTGGTATTGTCGGGGATTTCCCTCCCACGAGCCTATACACCCGTATAAGCCGCTTTCACTTGTTACATCTTCTTTATCTCGCTGAAGTTTAATTCTACCGGAGTCTCCCGGCCGAACATCTCAACGTTAATGGTGATGGTCTTCTTACCTTCGTTGATGGACTTGATGGCACCAACGGTATCCTTCCATGCACCGGAAGTTACCACAACGGTATCTCCCTCTTCAAAGCCAACAATGACTTCTTCGTTCTTGAACCCAAGTTTCTCCATCTCTTCTTCTGTCAGAGGAACCGGTTTTGATCCAGGACCTACAAAGCCTGTCACTCCTCGGGTATTCCGTACCACATACCATGTGTCATCATTCATGACCATGTGAATCAGTACGTAGCCGGGAAACATCTTTTTATCGGCCTTTTTTTCAACGCCATTCTTAATTTCAATGACAGCTTCAAGCGGAACCGATACTTCCAGGATCTGATCCTGCAAGTTTCTGTTTTCGATTGTTTTCTCAATATCGACTTTTACTTTGTTCTCATAACCTGAATAGGTATGGACTACATACCAATGTGCTTCTGACATAAACTCACCTTAACCCTTACGAATTATAAGATAAAACTGAGACCAAACTTGATGATCAGATCCATAATCGCAATAATCAGTCCTAAAGCAATCGATGCTGATACAACAGCGATCGTCTGTTTCGTTACGGTATCTTTGTCAGGCCAAACGATTTTATAAAACTCAGCTTTCAGCCCTTTAAAAAAGCTATGCTTCTGAGTACCCTCGTTGTTCACTGTATCTCCCATAATTTCACATCCTTTACAAGCTGATTACTTCGTTTCCTTGTGCATTGTATGGCTCTTACAGAATTTACAGTATTTCTTGGTTTCCATTCTGTCCGGATGAGTCTTCTTATCCTTGGTCATGTTGTAGTTACGCTGTTTGCATTCAGTACATGCCAGTGTGATTTTTGTGCGCACGACTTCCACCTCCACTTAAATTTTCGTTGTTGTGTTTCAGTCCTTTTTCCGCTGTAAACATTTTTGAGCATAAAAAAAAGACCTAAGCTCTTCCATTCGCCCAATTACTATAACATACGGGGCAGGATTCGTCAATCTTTTTTTAGAAAAACCTATGAAATTGTGACGTTCTGACATTATAACACGGGAAACTATAAAAAGCAAGCAAAAGTTTCCCGTGTATCTTTTTAGTACTCGATCTTTGTCAGATATCTCGCAAGTGCATCCTGCCAGGAGGGCAGGCGCAGGAAGCCGTTCTCGTCCAGCTTATCTTTGCTCATACGGCTGTTCATGGGCCGTTTTGCCTTGACAGGGAACTGATCGGAGCTTACAGGTTCCACCGTAACATTCATTCCTGCCTGCTTAAAGATTTCGCAGGCAAATTCATACCAGCTGCACAATCCCTCGTTGGTGGCATGGTAGCGGCCGTATTTTTCAGTTTCGATCATATCCACAAGCAGACGTGCAAGATCATAGGTATAGGTAGGAGAACCGATCTGATCGGCAACTACCGTCAGCTTATCGCGGGTCTTTCCAAGATTCAGCATGGTTTTGATAAAGTTTTTTCCGTTTACACCGAATACCCAGGCAATGCGCACGGTAAAATACTTGTCAAGGGTTTCTTCGATTGCCAGTTCTCCCTCGTATTTGGTCTGACCGTATACATTCAGCGGTTCTCTTTTATCATCCGGCTCCCAGGGTCTTGTTCCCTGACCGTTAAATACATAATCGGTGCTGATGTACATCATCTTGATATCCAGCTCCCGGCATACCTTTGCAATAGCTCTTGTGCCTGCTGCATTGACCTTGCGGCAGAGTTCTTCATTGTCTTCTGCCGCATCAACAGCTGTATAGGCTGCACAGTGAATCACTGCATCAGGAGCAGCTGCTTTGATCACACGGTTTACACTTTCCGCATCCGTGATGTCCATTTCTTCAATGTCCACACCAACGGCTTCATGTCCCCGCTTCTTCAGTTCGTTCATTACATCGAATCCAAGCTGGCCTTTTACGCCAGTAACAAATACTTTCATAACTGCCTCACTTTACAGATGGATTTATAAGCGTTTTCCGTACATTTTGTCAAAATAGTCCTGATATTCTCCGTTTATAATATGTTTCCACCAGTCCTCGTTGTCCAGATACCACTGAATGGTCTGACGGATTCCGGTATCAAAGTTATATTTGGGCTTCCAGCCAAGTTCGTTCTCCAGTTTTGCCGGATCAATGGCATAACGTCTGTCGTGACCCGGACGGTCTGTCACGAATTTGATTAAACTTTCCGGTTTATCCAGTGCTTTTAAGATAGTCTTAACAACTTCCAAGTTGGTGCGCTCGTTGTGTCCGCCTACGTTATAGACTTCTCCAACCTTTCCTTTGTGAAGGATCAAATCAATGGCCTCACAGTGATCGGAAACATGAAGCCAGTCTCTTACATTCTCTCCTGTTCCGTATACCGGTAATTCCTCGTCTGCCAGCGCGCGGCTGATCATCAGGGGGATCAGTTTCTCCGGAAAATGATAAGGTCCATAGTTATTGGAACATCTGGAAATGGTCACAGGAAGGCCGTAAGTCCTCTGGTAAGCCAGAACAAAAAGGTCTGCGCTTGCCTTAGATGAGGAATAGGGGCTTGACGTGTGGAGAGGGGTCTCTTCGGTAAAGAATAAGTCGGGGCGGTCCAAGGGCAGGTCCCCGTATACTTCATCGGTAGAAACCTGATGATACCGCTTAATGCCATAGGTACGGCAGGCGTCAAGCAGGGTGGTGGTTCCCATGACATTGGTTCTTACAAAGGATTCCGGGTCAGTGATGGAACGGTCTACATGGCTCTCCGCCGCAAAGTTCACCACCATATCCGGCTTTTCCTGTTCAAATAAATCAAAAATAAAGGTTCTGTCTGCAATGTCGCCCTTTATAAATTTGTAGTTTGGTTTATCCTCCACAGGTTTTAATGTCTCCAGGTTTCCTGCATAAGTCAAAAGATCCAGGTTGATGATCTGATACTCCCGGTATTTATTTACCATATGGTGTACAAAATTTCCGCCGATGAATCCGGCTCCTCCGGTAACAATAATTTTCATGGTTGTCTTCCTCCTGATATAAATTAACCGTTCAGTTTATCAATGTATTTACCTGCAAGGACATCCATCAGATACTGTCCGTACTGGTTCTTCTTTAAAGGCTCGATGCTCTTCATAAGCTGATCCTTTGTGATCCAGTGGTTTAAGTATGCGATCTCCTCCAGGCAGGCGATCTTTCTATGCTGATGTGTCTCCATGGTGCGGACAAAATTGGTGGCATCCACCAGAGACTCATGGGTTCCTGTATCAAGCCATGTAAAGCCCTGGCCCAAAAGTTCCACATCAAGCTTGCCTTTTTCTAAGTAAATGCGGTTTAAATCCGTAATCTCCAGTTCTCCTCTGGCCGACGGTTTTAAATTTTTCGCATATTCCACCACCTTGTTGTCATAAAAATAAAGACCTGTCACGCAGTAATTGCTCTTGGGATGCTGTGGTTTTTCTTCAATTGAAACCGCTTTGCCGTCAGAATCAAATTCCACGATGCCAAAACGTTCCGGGTCATCTACATAATAACCGAATACCGTAGCGCCGTCTTTTTTATTGGCTGCGTTTAACAGGCGGTTGTTCAGTCCATGGCCTGCAAAAATATTATCGCCAAGAATCATGGCAACGCTGTCGTCTCCGATGAATTCCGCTCCGATGATAAATGCCTGTGCCAAACCGTCCGGGGAAGGCTGAACCGCATAGGATAGCTGGATTCCGAACTGGGAACCGTCCTTTAAAAGAGCTTCAAACCTTGGGGTATCATCTGGGGTGGAGATGATGAGGATATCCCGGATTCCGGCATTCATCAGCACGGACAGGGGGTAATAGATCATTGGCTTGTCATAAATCGGCAGTAACTGTTTGGAAGTTACCATGGTAAGCGGATAAAGTCTGGTGCCGGAGCCTCCGGCAAGAATAATTCCCTTCATTGTGTGATTCCTCCATATTAATTCATGATACCATCATACAGGGTGACGTAAGGTCACAGTCAAGTGTTTTTTCCATATTATTTATTTTATGCAAAGAAAAGCGCCTGCCTGCTTGGTAATATGGATATATCCCTTCTTTTCCATCTTTTTCTCCAAAAATTCCCGAAACTCCTCATAGCGGTCACTTAAATACTCCTGCTGATTGCCGTGGCAGGATAAAATATATTCCATCAAGGCACGGGCATCGCTGACTTCCAGATGATCTTCATATTCTTTCTTTTCCACGGAGCGGAAATGGCACCTTAACTGCTCTTCTCCATTATCAAGGCCAAACACATCATAGAGATTCACTTCCGACAGCGCGATCCGGGAATCAAATTCCTTGACCAGCCCGCTGATTTCCTTCATATGGTCCTGGCCGTAGGTACTGCAGCAAAATACGCCGCCTGGTTTTAAGATCTTGGTCACCTGGCTTAATACCCCATCAAGATTAGACAAATAAAACAGAACATGGTTGGCAGCTACAAGGTCATAGTGGTCTGCTGGTTTTAGAATCTGGCGGCAGTCAAAAACCTCAAAGGAAAAATCACCGGGAATCCCTTTTAAATTCTCCTCCACATCCCGGATCATGCCTTCTGATACATCAGAAAGACAAATATGGGCATCCGGGGGAATCCGGGTTTGGTTGGCAAGCCACAGTTCTCCGTTGCCGCAGCCAAGCTCCAGAATATCTTTCCCTTCTAACGGCTCCATCAGTCCGTAGAGCCACTGGAACCACCCCAGGGGATTTTTAGTGTACTTTTTATGTAACCCTATGCGGATGCTGATATTCGCTGCGTCCTTATACTGTTCCACAAGAGATTTTTCCATATTGGTAATATGGATTAAATGAAGGATTTTATTCCAGTCTACATTCTGGTTGTCTGTGACCATTCTGGAGGTCTCTGTCAGTGTCTGCTCCACCAGCTTTAAATGCTCGATCCGTTTGCGGATCAAATTCAGCTGGAGGCGGAGAGATTCTTCCACATAGTCATTGTCATCGTCATTGATGGTGATGGAACGGATTTCATCCAGAGAAAAGCCCAGAAATTTCAAAGAAAGAATCTTCTGGAGCTTGGCAAAATCGGAGTCCGTATACAGACGGTATCCGCCTTGGCTGATCCCTGCAGGCTTTAACAGCCCCTGCTTGTCATAATACCGGACAGTCCGTATAGAGACATTGGCTTTTTTCGCGAACTGGCCCGAGGTATAAAATCCCTCCATGTGGCCCATAACAGATCCCTCCTTTTTATACCATCAGCTGGTAATTAATTATATCCAGCATTTTCCCGAATTTCATACCCATTTCTTTCATCGTCCCGCAGTATAAAAATCCCAGATGCTCATGGAGAATGCAGCTTGCTTCATTCCCTCCTGTGATTACTGAAATAACCGTATGGATGTCATCCCGTTTTCTTGCCATATCTATAATGTTTGATGCCAGCTTTCCGGCAATGCCTTTGCGCCGGTAATCTTTATCCACATAGATGGACAGCTCCACCGTGGTCTTGTAAGCTTCCTTGGGGCGGTAGGCAGAAAGGCTTGCATAGCCTACGGCTTTTCCGTCTTCTTCTGCTACGATCAATGGATGGTTGTCCACGTTATGCTCATAAAACCACCCCATCCACTCCTCCATAGTTTTGGGAGTCAGATCAAATGTCGCACAGCCATGCTCTACTTCATAATTGTAAATATCAAGTAATTGGGGCACATCTTTTTCTTCTGCAGTTCTAATAATCATCGTAATCCTCCTGATTGTAATTAATCCTATCATACATCATTCTATTGGCCCCGTCCAATAAAAATTGTGAGGAAATAAACCCTCTTTATCCCAGCCTTTTTTAAGACTCTGGTACAGGCTTCTATGGTGCTTCCGGTGGTATAAATGTCGTCCACCAAAATCACGCCTTTCACCCCACCCATTTCTTTGCCTGCTTTAAACGCCTCCTCCAGATTCTTAAGCCTCCCTGTCGGGTCCAGCCCCTTTTGGGGCATGGTATTCTTATTTCTGAGAAGCAGCTCCGGCAAAACCGGAATGGACAGACATTCTCCGATCCGGCGGGCCAAGAGTTCCGCTTGATTGAATCCCCGTTCTTTTCTTCTGGCCGGGTGAACCGGCACAGGAACCAATGCCTGAGCATCCATTCTGCGAATCAATGTTTCATAACGGGCCGCCACAGCTTCTCCGTAAAAATCCAGATACTCCCGTTTGTTCTTATATTTGATTTTTGCCATGGACTTTCTGGCCGTTTCCTCATAGTTAAAAAGAGCCAGGCCATATTCAAAGGTCCGTTTATGCTTCTCACAGTCAAAGCAGTATTCAATCTCTGCAGTCATGACTTCTTTGCCGCACTTTTTACAGACCGGCCCTTTTACGGACGATAATTGAAGCAAACATTCCCGGCAGATCAGCCTGCCCTTTGGCATGACGATGCCGTCACAGACGGGACACCGCCTGGGAAAAAGTAAATCTATGAAAAAGGAAAGATTCATCAGAAAGGATTCTCCTTGAATGTTAGAATGATCAGACAGGCAGGAAGAAGGCTCCCGCCTGTAGAATGTTATGAAAGCTGGTTGATTTCACAGATCCGGTCTTTTAAGCCGGAATATCTGCGCTGTTCTGTCTCGTTGTTTACCATTTCCTGAAAGATTTCCGGCACTCCCACCAGACAGACACAGGACCTGGCACGGGTCACCGCAGTATAGATCAAATTCCGGGTCATAAGCATCCGGGGACCTGAAAACACCGGAATAACCACAGCCGGATATTCGCTTCCCTGGGATTTATGGATGGTGATGGCATAGGCAAGTTCCAGTTCCTCCAGCTGCTTATAGCTGTACTCCACCAGACGTCCTTCGTCAAACTCCACGGTGACAAGCTCCGCAAAGCTGTTGATCTCCCGGATGATGCCAATATCTCCATTATAAATACCGGTTCCCTTATCTACCGGGATTCCGTAGCTGTTGCGGACTTCCCATTCGATGTTGTAATTATTCTTGGTCTGCATGACCTTATCCCCCACCCGGTAAATGACTCCGGCGGTCTCCTTCTGGGGCTTATCCCTGGACGGCGGATTTAAATATTCCTGGAGAATCGTATTTAACCGCTCCACTCCTATGGCCCCTTTTCTCATAGGAGTCATAATCTGTATGTCATAGATATCTGCCTGAACATAACCAGGAAGTTTATCCTGTACCAGAGTGATCATGGCATTAATAATGGCGTTCGGATCTTCTCTCTTAATAAATAGGAAGTCTTTGCTCTTTTTCCCGAGAGGAATCCTCTCCCCTCCATTGATCTTATGGGCATTGACCACAATATCGCTCTGGGTGGCCTGACGGAAAATCTTGGTCAGCATGACCACATTAAAGCACTGGGAGTCGATCATGTCGCGAAGGACATTCCCTGGTCCTACACTGGGAAGCTGGTTTACATCCCCCACCAGGATCAGTCTGGTCCCCGGATTGATGGCCTTTAACAGGGACTGCATCAAATGAATGTCTACCATGGAAGTCTCATCAATAATGACGGCATCTGCATCCAGGGGATTTTCTTCATTTCTCTCAAAATGCATGGAAACAGACCGTTCATCACCCGGAACTCCGGTCAGTTCCAGCAAACGGTGAATGGTCCTGGCCTCATAGCCTGTGGCTTCTGTCATACGTTTCGCCGCTCTGCCTGTGGGGGCCGCCAGCAATATCTCCATCTCCTCGCTTTCAAAAAAACGGATAATGGTATTGATGGTGGTGGTCTTACCGGTTCCGGGACCTCCCGTAATGATGAGAAGTCCGCTGTTCACCGCTTCTGCCACGGCTTTTACCTGCTTTTCATCCAGTTCGATCTGCTCTTCCTTCTGAATCTTTAACAGCTTGGTACGGATCTCTTCCTCCGGCATATGCCCACGGATATTAAGATCATGAAGCATCTTGGCAGTATTCAGTTCCATATAATAATACTGGGACGCATAGATGACACGCTTTCCTTCCTCCTCCCGGATGACAAGACGCTTATCCAGCTGCATGTCCATCAGGTGCTTTTCGATAAACGGACGTTCCACCTTCAAAAGCTCTGAAGACTGGCAGAGAAGTTCTTCCTCCGGCAGATAGGTATGTCCGTTTCCGGAAGCCTGCAAAAGGGTATAGAGGACCCCACACTTGATCCGGAAGTCCGAGTCTGTGAAAATCCCCACCTTTCTGGCAATCTCATCCGCCATTTTAAAACCTACCCCGGCAATATCATCTGCCATCTGGTAAGGATTCTCCCGGATTACGCTGTAAAGCCTGGGTCCGTATTCCTGATAGATTTTAGCGGCCAGGTTCATGGATATTCCATATTCCTGAAGAAACATCATGGCCTGCCGCATCTCTTTTTTCTGTTCGATCTGCTGGGAGATGGACATGGCCATCTTCTCGCTGACTCCCTTTACCTCGGAAAGCCGCTCCGGCTCCTCTTCCATAACCCGGAAGGTATCCGCTTTAAAACGGCGGACGATTCTGGCGGCAAGAGCGGGTCCAACTCCTTTGATGGCACCGGAACCAAGATAACGTTCCATGGCCGTCGTATCCTCAGGCACCTTGATCTCATAGCTTTCCACAGTCATCTGCTCCCCGTAGACCGGGTGCTCGGTCATGGCTCCCACCGCTTCGATCATCTCGCCTTCGCTTATGTAATGGAAATTTCCAACCAGAGTGTACTCTTGTCCTTGGTTCACAAGGCTTAAGACCGTATAGCCATTGTCTTCGTTCCTGTATTTAATTCTTTCTACAAATCCGCAGACTGCCGCCATATTTCCTCCCGCAAATACAGACAGACTGCCCATAACAATCCCTGCCGGAATCATAGGATACCGCCAGGGTGTGTCGAAAGCAGCCAGATATACTGTTACTCCATTATTATCTAAAATTCTCTCTTATTATCTCCGCCATGAGTGAATTCAATGAATTTACCGGTTCCAATGGCGACTGCTGTCAGCGGGTCTTCTGCGATCATGGTGGTAATTCCTGTCTTTTCTTCGATCAGAGCATCCAGTCCGCTTAAAAGAGAGCCGCCCCCTGTAAGCACAATTCCACGGTCAAAAATATCAGCTGCCAGCTCCGGTGGTGTACGCTCCAACACGTTATGAACGGCATCTACGATCTGCATTGCCGGTTCTTTTAAGGCATCAAGCGTCTCGTCAGACGTAACCACAATGGTCTTGGGAAGTCCGGTCACCAGGTTTCGTCCGCGTACCTCCATGGTCAGCACCTCAGGTCTGCGGTATGCAGCACCGATGTTGATCTTGATTTCCTCTGCAGTTCTCTCACCGATCAAAAGGTTATGCTTCTTACGCATATAACGGACAAGTGCTTCATCAAAATCATCTCCAGCCACCTTGATGGAGGTGCTGACTACGGTTCCTCCCAGAGAAATCACCGCAATATCAGAAGTTCCTCCGCCGATGTCAACGATCATATTGCCGCAGGCTTTTGCAATATCAATTCCTGCTCCGATCGCAGCTGCAACCGGCTCTTCAATAATGGATACTTCTCTGGCTCCAGCCTGGTAAGTCGCATCCTCTACTGCCTTTTTCTCCACCTCTGTCGCTCCGCTGGGGATACATACACTGATTCTTGGCTTTCTTAATGTCTTTTTCCCAACGGCTTTATTAATGAAATACTTCAGCATCTTTTCTGTTACGGTATAATCAGAAATAACTCCCTGACGCAGCGGTCTGACTGCGATAATATTCCCCGGAGTTCTTCCGATCATAAGCCTTGCCTCTTCGCCAATGGCTTTTATTTTATTCGTATCACGGTCAATGGCAACAACGGAAGGTTCTTTTAAAACCACACCTTTGCCTTTAATATATACCAGTATGCTGGCTGTACCCAAATCAATTCCAATATCATTGGACATCATAATCTTCTTCCTCCTGATCCCTAAATCCTGTTCCCAAAGTTACCTTTATCGTCAAATTTATGTGTATTTCGTAAATTAGGTCGCACTTTCTATCTTATTATATACAATATCCCTATGTTTTGAAAGGGGTTTTTTTATTTTTATTATCTTTATTATTTTTTAATTTATCGTACACATTTTTGTCACAATTTCCGTATATACTAGTATTACGTTATCCGAAAGGATGACGGGCCTTTTGTTTCAAGTAACTTACTTGAAATCACAAAGCTTTTTCATACTCATACCGGACGGTGAAAACCGTCCGGCCCCCCTAAAATAATGAACTGAACATATATTATCCGCATTTTTGATGGAACGTGTAAAAACAGAGTCAGGTCCTCCGTGATCCCTGGCTCTGTTTTTTTATGTTTTTCTGTCTGTCACGACAATCTCAGTGCCCAATCCCTGCAGTCTATGATTCTGGTTGCCAGTCCTTCGTAAAATTCCGGTTCATGGCAGATCAAAAGAATGGTGCCCTTATATTCTTTTAAGGCTCTTTTCAACTCTTCTTTCGCTTCCACATCCAGATGGTTGGTCGGCTCGTCCAGTAAAAGGACATTGGTCTCCCGGTTTTGAAGTTTACATAATCTTACCTTTGCCTGCTCACCGCCGCTGAGGACACGCACCTGGCTTTCGATATGCTTGGTAGTGAGACCGCATTTTGCCAGAGCCGAACGGACCTGGTACTGAGTATAGGAAGGAAACTCTTTCCATATCTCTTCTATGCAGGTGGTGGTATTGCCAGGAGCCATCTCCTGCTCAAAGTATCCGATGGACAAATAATCGCCCAGCTCCACACTTCCGCTTAACGATGGCACAAGCCCCAGTATGCTTTTTAACAGCGTCGTTTTTCCGATGCCGTTGGCCCCTACCAGAACTACTTTTTCCCCACGCTCCATGGTTAGGTTGAGCGGCTTTGACAAGGGCTCTTCATAACCAATCACCATATCCTTTGTTTCAAAGATCATCTTTCCGGCGGTCCGGGCTTCCACAAAATGAAATTCCGGCTTGGGCTTATCCTTGGCAAGCTCAATAACCTCCATCTTATCCAACTTCTTCTGTCTGGACATGGCCATATTCCGGGTGGATACCCGGGCTTTGTTGCGGGCCACAAAATCCTCCAGCTCTGCGATCTCCTGCTGCTGGCGCTTATATGCCGCCTCCAGCTGGGAACGTTTGACCGCATATACCTCCTGGAATTTTTCATAATCCCCCACATAGCGGTCCAGATTCTGGTTTTCCATGTGATATATGATGTTGACTACGCTGTTCAAAAAAGGAATGTCATGGGAAATTAAAATAAATGCATTTTCATATTCCTGAAGATAGCGTTTCAACCATTCGATATGCACCACATCCAGGTAGTTGGTCGGCTCGTCAAGAAGAAGGATATCCGGCTTTTCCAGCAAAAGCTTCCCAAGTAAAACCTTGGTCCTCTGTCCTCCGCTTAATTCTGTCACGTCCTTATCCAGTCCCATATCGGTAAGCCCTAACGCTCTTGCCACTTCCTCCACTTTGGAATCAATAACATAGAAGTCGTGTGCCATTAAAAGATCCTGAATGGTTCCAAGCTCCTCCAACATGGAAGCCATGGTTTCCTCGTCTGCCTCTCCCATCCGGTCACAAATCTCATTCATCTGCTCCTCCATCTGAAATAGAAATGCAAAAGCGTTTTTAAGCACTTCCCGGATGGTCATTCCCTTTTCTAAAACCGTATGCTGGTCCAGATAGCCGACACGCACACTTTTCGCCCATTCTACCTTACCTTCGTCGGGCTGCAGCTTTCCGGTTATGATATTCATAAATGTGGATTTGCCTTCTCCATTGGCTCCAATTAAACCAATGTGTTCTCCTTTTAACAGGCGGAAGGAAACATCCTGGAAAATCGCCCGGTCACCAAATCCATGAGTCAGATGTTCTACGTTTAATATACTCATTGAAAAACTCCTTATTTTTGCTGTAACTGCAATCAATGCTTCTGCGTGCTGCGGATTTCACCGCTTGATCCCTAAAATTCTATGAAACATCATAATTCTACATGACAGAAGCAATTAAGGCAAGTAAAAAGCCACTTTCTTTGGACCATTTTTTATTTGGGGCAGAATGGTTTGACCGTTTCTGCCCAGGGAATCACGCCATCAAATGCAGGATATGTTTTGGCAAGTTTTTTAAGTTGCAAATTAGGACAAAAACGTATATGATAATTCCAATACGAATCATAAAAGAAAGAGGGTTCGCTTATGTACGTTTACACTTGGTATCAATGGCTGCTGTTTTTTTACATCTATTGTTTTATTGGCTGGGTAATTGAATCAACCTATGTTTCTGTAAGAAGCTTTCACTTTGTAAACCGGGGTTTTTTAAGGCTCCCCCTTCTTCCTTTATATGGAAGCGGGGCGATTCTCATGCTTTGGCTGTGCCTTCCTGTCAAAGGCAATCTGCTTCTGGTATTTCTTTTCGGAATGGCAGGTGCCTCCATACTGGAATACGCCACCGGCTACGTCATGGAGCGGCTGTTTAAAATGAAGTACTGGGATTATACCTATAAACCTTTTAATATCAACGGATATATCTGTCTTGGAACTTCCCTTGCCTGGGGATTTTTAACCCTTTTGCTGACGGAAGTGGTTCACCGCCCTCTGGAGTGGCTGGTCCTTCCATTAAGCCGTACCGCCTGTATCACTGTGGTCCTGCTTATTTCCGTGGTTTTCATCATTGACACCATCCGTTCGGTAAAAGAAGCTCTGGACCTTGGCCGAATCCTGGAATCTTTGACAAAGATCAAAGCGGAGCTAGAAGAGGTTCAGGTGCAGATCGCGCTGTTAAAAGCGGAGACCACACAAAAAGTATCCGAGTTTAAGACTGAGACTCTGGTCAAGATCACCAACTTAAAAGCGGAAACCACCAGCGTTTTAAAGGAATCCGCCCTGGCCGAACGGCTGCAGTCACTGACAGAAAACAAAGAGAAGCTGACCAAATATCTCACTTTTTACCGCAAGGGAATTCTTCGCCGGAATCCTACCGCTTCTTCCCGGTTGTTCGGAGAAACTTTAAAGGAATTGAAGGAATATTCTAAGAAATATAAGAAATCCTGATGGGTCAGCGGTCTTAATATTTTTATCTATGGATGCATTTTTCATTACAAACAAACCGGGGGAAACGGTACTCTGACTTATAAGCACAGCCTTTTTTTCTGTGTCTTACCATCAAAGTACCGTTTCCCCCGGTTTCATTTATAATAATTATAGCATCTGATCTACCATCGCCTTCACAGCCTCTCCCAGCTTTGCCGATGTTTTATCCGCATCTTCCAGAGAAGAACCTTTGATGCCATAATAAAACTTGATCTTTGGCTCAGTTCCTGACGGTCTTATGCACAGCCATGCATCGTCAGACAAGTCATAATAAAGGACATCGGACTGCGGAAGCCCGGTGGGCCTTATTTCTCCGGTGATCATGTCTTTTACCGTATCAAGCTGATAATCTCTGGCGGAAAGGACTTTGTATGTGCCAACGGTCTCAGGTGTATTATTTCTCATGGTCTCCATAATTGCCCTGATCTTTGCCTGTCCTTCGATTCCTTTTAAGCCGATGGATATGACTGCATCTTTGTAATAGCCGTATTTCTCATATATGGCGATCATGGCATCCCATAAGGTCATGCCTTTGGTCTTGTAATAAGCAGCGGCTTCGCATAATGCAACGGAAGCGGAAATGGCATCCTTATCGCGGGCATAGGTACCGATGAGACATCCATAGCTTTCTTCCATACCAAAAAGATAGGTTCCGTATCCGGTGGTCTCTGCCTTTAAGATCTGCTGTCCGATATATTTAAATCCGGTGAGCACCTCGATCAGTTCACAGCCATAGGATTTTGCTATGGCATCCACAAGATTGGTGGTTACAATGGACTTAATGACCTGTCCATCCGCCGGAATAGCTCCCCGCTCCTGTTTCTGGCTCAGTACATATTCACATAAAAGAGAACCGGACATATTGCCGGTCAAGGGAATGTAATTACCGGATCTGTCATCCTTTACATATACTCCGAGACGGTCTGCATCCGGGTCTGTTGCCAGAACCAGATCTGCGTTTTGTTCTTTTGCAAGAGCAAGACCTAAGGAAAACGCTTCCTCCGCCTCCGGATTGGGGTAGCTGACCGTTGGAAAATCCCCATCCGGCAGTTCCTGCTGGGGGACTACATAGACATGGGTAAAACCGATCTCTTTAAGGGCTCTTCTTACGGGAAGATTACCGGTTCCATGAAGGGGCGTATAAACGACCCTGATCTCATCCTGCATGCGGTCAATGGCTTTTTGGTTCACCACCTGTGCTTTTACATGGGCGATGTATTTATCATCCACCTCCGCTCCGATGATCTCATATCTGCCTGCTGCCACAGCTTCTTCCCTGGTCATGGTCTTTACTGCAGAAAGGTCGGTGATAGCAAGAACTTCCTTTGTCACCCCTTTGTCATGAGGAGGAGTAAACTGGGCCCCATCCTCCCAGTATACTTTATAACCGTTGTACTCCGGAGGATTGTGGCTGGCCGTAATATTGATTCCGGCAATGCAGCCTAACTCCCTTACGGCAAAAGAAAGCTCCGGTGTCGGTCGCAGAGATTCAAATTTATATGCCTTGATGCCGTTGGCAGCTAATGTCAGTGCAGCTTCCTCTGCGAACTCCGGAGACATATGCCTGGAGTCATATGCAATGGCCACGCCTTTTAAAGCGCCGCCCTGTTTTATAATATAATTTGCAAGCCCTTGTGTGGCCCTTCTCACTACATAAATATTCATGCGGTTGATGCCGGCTCCGATAATGCCTCTTAAACCAGCAGTACCAAATTCCAGATCTTTGTAAAAGCGCTCTTTGACTTCATTGTCATCATCTGCAATCCCCCGAAGTTCATTCCTGGTCGCTTCGTCAAAATATGGATTCAAAAGCCATTCATCATAAATGCTCCTGTAATCTTTCATTGCAAATACTCCCTTCTCTCCATTTCTGTTATGGCTATTATAAAGCAAAACAGAACAAAAGAAAAGCGCATTTCCATTATTTTATTCTTGATAAAAACGAGCTCCGCACAGACTCCTGTATCTCCAGATCTTTTAATTTTTCAATGTTCCGGGAGGGAATCCATGCCTTGTTGGCATTATAATAGAAATTAATCTGCTTCCAGTATTTCTCCGGATATAAGAACAGGTAATAGAGGCAGGTCCTGTCTGCATCCGAAAGAGAGATCACTTTGGAATAAGTATCAAGCATTGCCATGCCGAGCTTTAAGTTCCAGTCATGCTTTTCCATGGCTTTTCGCATAAAATGGTATAAATCCTCCATCTGCATTCCCTTATGCATACGGTTGAATTCCACAATCGCCACATCATGGGAGCACATAAGAATATGATGCTGGTTTAGGTCCCCATGGCAAAGATACTCTTCCTTGCTTTCACGGGTCTCTAAAAAGCTGGCCATTCCCTTACAAGCCTCCATTGCCTGTTCATAAAATGTATCATAATTACCCATCACACAGAGTTCAAATTCTGATTTTTTCCTTTTATTGCGGATAAAGGAACGGGCGCGCACCAGTTCCTTATTGTGCCGTTCCATTTCTTCCGCCGGTTGCTGCACCAAAATGGAACCCAGGTTCCATTCCTCCTTAAATTCAATTCCCCGGAGTATCTTATGTAAACAAGCGATCCGTTCAATGGCACAAAGAATCTCTTTGCTGTCCTTTAAATTGCATTCCCGGTCCGCATACCAGTTTTTTACGATCCAGCGGGTTCCGTCCTCGGCGGCAGAGAGGAGTTCTCCTTCTTTATTTCTAACATAACGATCCACATTTATATGGCCGGCTTCTTCCATCTGCGAAAATACCTGATCTTCAAATTCCAGGCGCTTTAAAGTTCCTTTATATTCCCGAAGCAGTTTCAGTCCCTGATTCGTTTCACACAACCAGGCGCCCCGGCCGCGCTTTACATCAAGAATTTCAAGCTCATACTGCGAAAGCACCTCTGTGTATTTCTCGTTCACAACCACCCCTCCAACTCTTAGCTCATCAGCTACTTCTAGGGTATGAAAGGGCAGGAAAAAATATGCAGAATCCGGCGGAAAGTTATACGGGCGGGACGTCCGCTTTTTTTATAACCGTTCAGCCAGATTCATCAAATACTCTCTGTTATTGCACTCCGGATTTTTTAAAACTTCTTCAAACAGCGTCTCCAGCACTTTCCCGATTCCAGGTCCGGGCTTTCTGCCTGCCCCGATGAGATCCCGGCCGGTCACAGCCATATCTTTTAACCGGATGCAGTCACCATTTTCAATGATTTCTTCTGCATACTGTTCCACTTTTATTAACGTCTCCTGGTAGGACTTTGGGCCGAAAATTTTCTGGAAACACAAAAGATCCTGAAAAAGTTTTGGAGAAAGTCCGCTCATGACTTTCCGGATCACCGGTTTATCTGCAGGCATCTCCTGTTTCCACAGGGTTACAAGCGTTTTTACCTGACTGATGGTTTCATTATCCAGCTTTAAATCACGAAGGATTAATACTGCTTCCTCCGGCCCCTCTGACCGCAAAAAGCCGGACCAGCGCATGTGCTTTTCTGCCGGAAGGAGTTTGATTGTGCCGGTCTCTCCCATTCTCTCTCCGGCTGCAAGAAAATGTTCTGATATATAGGGTGCAATGCCGTTTTCATACACCGCAGCCATTTGTTCCGGATGGCCTGAGAGAAGAAGCTTGGTAAGCTCCACCTGTATCCGCTCCCTGCTGACTTTTTCCATATTGGGGGCGATGACCGCGATGGCCTTTCTCGTCTCCTCTTCCATGTCAAAGCCCAGCTGGGCGGAAAACCGGATGGCTCGCAGGATGCGAAGGGCATCTTCTGTAAACCGGTCTTTGGCATTGCCTACACAGCGGATGATCTTCTTATCCAAATCCCGCCGTCCGTCAAAGGCATCCACAAGTCCGTCTCTGTCACTGTACGCCATAGCATTGATGGTAAAGTCCCGGCGTTTTAAATCCTCGATCAGATTGCCCGTAAACTCAACAGATTTCGGATGGCGTCCATCTTCGTATTCTCCGTCGATGCGGTAGGTAGTCACTTCATAGGCTCCCCCGTCCATGAGCACCGTAACCGTACCATGCTGGATTCCTGTATCCACGGTCCGGGAAAAGATCTCCTTTACCTGTTCCGGCTTTGCCGAGGTGGTGATGTCCCAGTCCTCCGGTGTCCGAAGAAGCAGGCTGTCCCTCACACAACCGCCCACCACATAAGCTTCAAATCCATGGATATTGAGTTGTTCTATGATTTTCCCTGCTGCTTCCGGAACCTGTATCTTCATCACTGTTTCTCCTTTTGGCTGTTTTATGGAATCCTTAATAAGCTCTGCCCCAGTAAACCATCTTTGTTGCAGGTTTTCCGCAGCAGATACAGGTATCTGCCAGCTTTTCCTGCTGAAACGGCATACAGCGGGAAGTTGCTCCTGTTAAATCCTTAATCTTATCCTCGCATTCCTGGCAGCCGCACCACATGGCCTTTACAAAGCCCGGCTTTTCTTCTACGGTCTTTACAAAGGTATCCATATCCAATGCTTCATAGGTATGCTCATCCCGGTGCAATCTGGCTCTTTCAAACATATCTTTCTGGATATCGGAAAGAAGCCGTTCTACTTTTGCGCCCAGCTCGTCTAAAGACACGGTAATTTTCTCATGGGTATCACGGCGGACCAAAACTGCCTGGTTCTCCGCAATGTCTCTCGGTCCGATTTCTACCCGAATCGGAATTCCTCTCATCTCGGATTCACTGAACTTCCAGCCTGGGCTCTTGTCGGTATCATCAACCTTCACCCGAAAATTGGACAAAACGTCTTTAAGTTCATAGGCCTTATCGAGAACCCCTTCCTTCTGCTGCTGGACCGGAACGATGATGACCTGGGTCGGAGCGATTCTTGGAGGAAGCACCAGACCATTGTCATCTCCATGGACCATGATGATGGCACCGATCAGTCTTGTGGTCATTCCCCATGAAGTCTGATGGACGTACTGGAGTTTATTTTCCTTATCAGAATACTGGATCTCAAATGCTTTTGCAAATCCGTCTCCAAAGTTATGGCTGGTTCCTGACTGCAATGCTTTTCCGTCGTGCATCAGGGCTTCGATGGTGTAGGTCGCTTCTGCACCGGCAAATTTTTCCTTATCGGTCTTCTGTCCTCTGATGACGGGCATTGCAAGCACTTCTTCGCAGAAATCTGCATACAAATTAAGCATCTGCTTGGTTCTTTCTTCCGCTTCTTCTGCTGTGGCGTGAGCAGTATGGCCTTCCTGCCATAAGAATTCTCTGGAACGCAAAAACGGTCTTGTTGTCTTCTCCCAGCGGACCACGGAACACCACTGATTATATAATTTAGGAAGGTCGCGATAGGACTGGATATCTCTGGAATAAAAATCACAGAATAAAGTCTCAGAGGTAGGTCTTACGCAAAGCCGTTCCTGCAGCGGTTCCAGTCCCCCGTGAGTTACCCAGGCAACCTCCGGTGCAAATCCTTCTACATGGTCCTTTTCTCTCTCAAGAAGGCTTTCTGGAATGAACATGGGCATATACACATTTTCAACCCCTGTTTCCTTAAATCTTCTGTCCAGCTCACTCTGAATGTTCTCCCAGATCGCATAGCCTGCCGGTTTGATGACCATACAGCCTTTTACACTGGAATAGTCGATCAATTCCGCTTTTTTTACTACATCTGTATACCACTGGGCGAAGTCCACATCCATGGATGTGATGGCTTCTACTAATTTCTTGTCCTTTGCCATGACAATTCTCCTTTTTCCATAAAATTAAAAAAAGCCATCCGTTCCCTCCGTAAAAGGGACCGAACAGCTCGGCGGTGCCACCCAATTTAGCCAATGGATATCCACGGCTCACTTTTTGATCCGGTAACGCAGGATATGCGCCGCAGTTTGCTGCGGGACTCCGAGGGAGGTTGGGTCATGAGCGGTATAAAGGCCTTCCAGCACACGGCCTTCTCTCTGGAATACATCATCACTTATTAGTCCTCTTCAACGTCTTGCTTCTTTTATCATTTAAAATGATCGTATGGTTGATTTTACGTTATTTGCAAATGTTTGTCAAGAGGCGGGCCCGGCTTTTCTTCTCCGCCTTTTCCTTACAGAAATGCGTTCATGGCGGCAAGGGCTGTTTTCATGACTTCATCGGGAAATTCATATTCCCTTGTGTGAAGTCCCGGACAAGCCTCTCCTGCTCCCACACCGAAAAACATTCCGTCTGCTTTCTTTAAGTACCAGCCAAAATCCTCCGACCAGCGAAGTGGTTCGGATATCTCCATACATGGGATCTTCTGCTCCATAAGTCTGGCTTTGCACCGTTTTACCCAATCTGCTTTATTGACCGTATCCGGGAATTCATCGGCGTAAGAAACCGTCAGCTTAGCAGACATTTCCCCGGCCCGTTTCCTTGCAAAGGACAAAAGGGAGGCTTCAAACCGGTTTAAATCTTCCTGCTTTTCCGCTCTGAGGGTAAGAGAGAGCCGTCCGTCTCCCGGAGAGACTCCAAAGGATTGATCTCCTGCTTTTACCTCGATGATAGTGGCAAGAACCATGCCGGAAAAATCTGGTGAAGCCAATAGTTCGGGGATTTTTACGATCAATTCCCCAAGAATCCATGCAGGATTTACTCCCTGCTCCGGGTAAGCGGCATGACTCTGCCTTCCCTGAAAGCCAAGGACCACGCCCTTAGATGCACAGGCAAAGGTCCCTTCTTTCAGGACCACTGTTCCCAGAGGATAACCGGGAAGATTATGAAATGCGTAGACTTCATCAATCTTTTTTTCCGTCAAAAGGCGGCTGCACTCTTTTCCTCCCTGTCCGGTCTCTTCTGCCGGCTGGAAGATGAAATACACATTTTTCCCCAACCGCTTTTTGTCCAGCTCCAGACAAAGCCCGGCCAGTACGGAACTATGCCCGTCATGTCCGCAGCCATGGAACAGAGTTCCGTCTTCTCCATAAATCCCATCCATATCCGCCCGGAACGCGACGCTCTTTTTGGCGTTCTCTTCGTGGTGTACCGCATAAAACCAGCCCTCCCGGTCTACGGTTTCCAAAGAAGTATAGGTCTTAATAAATTCCTTTAGAATCTCTATCGTCACTGTCTCATGACCTGATGGTTCCGGGTTTTGGTGAAGCCGGCTCCGCAGCTTCCTCAGCCGTTCATATGTACTATTTTCCGTTTCCACGTTTTTCCTCCATGATTAACTGTCTGCTGTCTTCCCGTACCTGATCCCTTAATTTTTTTGTCTGAGGGAAGCTGTCACAGATTTCATTTCCATAGGTCATGTTTAATTCGTATTCCAGAGGCAGCCAGGTATCTGTGCCTGCTTCGTTGTGCTGAATCAGGGTTTCGATCTTATCCAGGGACTTTACAAGCCTGGCCTCTTTGGACTGCATAAGTGACAGTTCTTCAAACAGGGACGAGAGAGGTGCTTTCAGAGAATCGGGAAGCTTTTCTAAAAGAGCGCCGGTGGCTTTCTCTTCTACGGCTACATCATTTTCTGTCTTTATAAAAGCCGGAATATCTCCGGTCACCGCCTCGCCCCAGTCATGAATGAGACACATACGAATGACTTTGTTCATATCCAGATCAGAAAAATCAGGCTCCATGAGCATGGCCAGTACAGCCAGTCGCCAACTGTGCTCTGCCACGCTCTCCTGCCTTTTGTTTGTGGTCCAGTTATGCCGGGTGTTGCATTTTAATTTTTCTAATATTTTTAAAAATTCAATCAATTCCTTTGGGTTCAACGTGTATTTCCCCTTTCTTCCTCCTGGGTTTCTTTTTTGCAATTATAACACGTTCCACCATATAGCTCCACAATATCTTCTATTATTAATAATCCGATAGGACCCAGGATAAAACCCAAAAGTCCGAAAAGTTTAAGACCTACAACCATAGAAACAAGGGTTTCCAGAGGGGTAAGCCCTACTTTGCCTCCCATGATTTTAGCTTCCATGATTTCTCTGAAAAAATAGCAGATAATATAGATGACAATGAGCCCAACGCCGTAGACCCAGTTATCATTGATCATAGCCAGGATTGCCCAGGGAATCAGCACCGTTCCTGTTCCAAAGATGGGCAATGCATCGAGAAGCCCGATCCCGATTCCCAGCAGTATAAAATAGGAATTTCCCATAAAAAACAATCCCAGGGAACAGATTCCCATGGTAAACAGCATGATGGTTGCCTGTGTCTTTAACCAGGCACTTCCGACTGACATCAGCCGGTTCCCAAGCATGGCATATTCATAGCAGAACATGGAGTTGTCACGTCTGGTACGGATGTCATCCATCTCCTGAAGCGTTAATATGGTGGCAATAAATAAAATAACGGTTACAACGGTCACCTGAACCACCCATTTGATAATACTCATGGAATTCATCATTAAAAACGACATGGCTTTGCTTTTAACCACCGCTTCTCCTCCGGATAGGATCTCTCTGACCACCTGAAGCATATATCCATCCGGAAGTTTTAAAAACTGTTCCGCAAAGGTGCAGTTTTCCATCAGCCAGTGATCCAGATTCCTCATGATCTGAGGAAGGTTTTGGAACAAAAGTGTGGCTTCCATCAGCAGCTTTCGACCGCCGGCATATACGATGATCCCGAATACGATCATAAAAAGAATGATCTCTACACCCCCGATCACCGCCAGAGGAACAGAAATCACTTTTTTCTTTATTGTAAAACGGGTCTTTCTTTCGATCCAAAGGGCGGACGGGCGGAGAGACAAGGCAAATACATATGCAATCAAAAAGGGAATCACGAGGGGCAGCAGATATCGAAAACTCAAGTATACTGCCCCCGTAACTCCCAAAATTAATAATGTTTTCTTCAGTTTCCTGCTCGGTTTCTCCATGGACTCACCTGTTTCTGTTTTGTACTTCTTTTGTACATTCCCTATTATGAGCGCCCGGAGTAAAAAGTATGCAGGTATCTATTTAGTAAAAAATTCCTTCTTTATATTTTTATTTTACAGAGAAAAAAGATCAAACATTTGTCCTTTCGGCTTTACCGTATAGGTCATTTTCTTTTTCGTGACCGGATGGACAAAGGATAGACTGGTAGCGAACAGGGCGATATCTGCCCGGATCTTTTTTTGCTGGAAACTGGGGTTATACTTCTGATCGCCCCACAAAGGAGTTCCATGTCCTGCCATCTGCACCCGGATCTGATGATGGCGTCCGGTTTTCAGCTTAATTTCCAACAGAGAATATTCCTCTCCATTCTGCTGCTTCTTATCCACAACCCGGAAGTCAAGCTCTGCAGGTTTTGCACCTTTTATCCCCTTTTCCACAATTTTTGAACAATTGTTTTTTCCGTCTTTCCACAAATAATCCACGTAGGTCCCAGAGTTTTCCACAGGTTTTCCACATACCACCGCATGGTATATTTTTTCCATCTGATGCCCGGAAACCTGCTTACTTAAAGACTCTGCGGAGTTTTTTGTTTTTGCATAGACCATAACTCCACCAACGGGCTTGTCCAGTCTGTGGATAACTCCCACATATGGCTCGCCGGAATTTGGGGATACCTTGTTGATATGTTTTTTGATTTCACTGACCATGTCCGGTTCAAAAGATTTGGCAGACTGGGATTCCATTCCCACCGGTTTTTCTGCGACCAGTACTTCTTGATCTTCATATAGTATGTTCATATTCTTTCTAATCCTCTTTCTCCCAGGCCTCCGTCATGGCTTTTACAGATCGGCTCATCTCCACGCTGAAATCGGAATTCCATTTTCTCTTGCAGAAGGCTTTTACCCATGCAGAAAAGTTTTCTTCCCTGCCCTGGCTTTTATACAATTCTTCTTCAAATTCCACGGGACTTAAGCGGCGGTAGGAATTTTCAAATACCACCGCCTCCGGATTCAGACGCTTTGGCTTATTTCGTTCCTTCTGCTGCCGCGTTGGATATCCGAACACCACCATAGCAGCAGGAACCGCATACCTGGGCAGTCCTAATAATTCCTTATGTATCTCATAGTTTTCCATAATATCTCCGATATAGCAGGAGCCAATTCCCATAGACTGTGCGGCGGTTACTGCATTCTGGGCCGCAATCAGAGTATCGTCAACTGCCAGCAAAAGATCTCCCATGCCCGGTCTTCGCACCTCCTCTTCATGGCTGCAGAATAAATCATACCACCTCTGACAATCTGCTGCAAAAACAAGCACAAGAGGAGCTTTTGCAAGGAATGGCTGGTTGTCGCAGGTCTCAGAAAGCTTGTCCTTCAGCTTCTGATCCGTCACATCAATGATGGAATAAAGGGTCATATTCCCTGCGGTGGGCGCCTGCAAGGCTGCTTGTAATATAATTTTCTTTTTCTCCGGTTCAATCCCCCGCTCTTCGTATACCCGGACCGATTTCCGTTCCATGAGTTCTTTGATCGTCTGATTCATAAACATTCCATACCTTTCCATTGATTACGCTAATTATAATTGGAAATAACCGGTTCTGGCAAACACATTTTTAAGAATACTTTGAATTTCAAAAAATATATTGCAAATTTCAATTTCAACGTGTATAGTATATAAATATAGAATACATAGTATTTAATACTACATCAAACATTAATATTAACTATCAAGGAGGAGCCGTTTATGAACTCAAAAATCAAAGATCCCATCAGCGCACTTACACACTTTATTGCAATGATCCTGGCACTGATCGCTGCTGTACCGCTGTTAATAAAATCCTCTTCTGACGGAGCACTTCATATCACTGCTCTGGCCATCTTTATTACCAGCATGGTTCTGCTGTATGCGGCCAGCACCATTTACCATACACTTGATATATCACCAAAAATCAATAAACTATTAAAAAAGATTGACCATATGATGATCTTCATTCTGATTGCAGGCACTTACACTCCCATTTGCTTAATCGTCCTCGGCGACCGGACCGGGTGGAGCTTACTTGCCCTTGTGTGGGGCATTGCGGTTTCCGGAATCCTCATCAAAGCCTGGTTCGTGATGTGCCCCAGATGGTTTTCTTCCTGTATCTACATTGCTATGGGCTGGGTTTGTGTTCTGGCCTTCGGTAAGATCATTCAGGCCCTTCCGCCAGCTGCCTTTGGATGGCTTTTGGCCGGCGGGATCATCTATACCGCAGGCGGCATCATCTACGCGTTAAAGCTGCCTTTATTCAGTCCCAAGCTGAAAAATTTCGGCAACCACGAGCTGTTCCATCTATTTGTCATGGGTGGAAGCTTCTGCCACTATATGCTGATGTACCGCTTTGTTGCATAGCTTCAACTTTTCCTTTCTGGACAGCTTTTTAATGGCGGCCTCTCTGCGCATGGCTTCTTCCTTTGTTGGGAATTCTTCATAATAAGCCAACCGGACGGGCCGTCTTGTCTTTGTGTATTTTGCCCCTTTTCCATCGTTATGGGCTTTTAAACGTTTTTCAAGATGGTTTGTCCATCCGCAGTAGAGCGTATGGTCCGCACACTGTAATAAATAAGTATAATTCATTTTTTTCTCCGAGCTTTTATTCCTTGCGACTATGTAAACGGTAATAACGCCTTGCAATCACGTCACTACCGCCCAGGATAACCTGTTATCTATCTTAAGCACCAGCTGGATGCGGATTGGCGCCATCGATTGTAGAATACCATAGCTAAGCTATAGTATATTATATAACAGGACAAACCGATATGTGAATAGCAATCTTTATAATGCCCTTTTTTCTAAAACTCATTCCGTTTTAAACGCAAGGATGCCAGACAGAACAATAAAAGCCTGCCTGGCACTCCATTTTATGACAATTCTTTTACTAAAATCAGGCGGTCACCTGGTTTTACCGATTTTTCCGTTAAACCATTGGCCGTCATAACGGTATCAATGGTAGTATGGAATTTTTTGGCAATTTTCCAAAGGGAATCTCCGGGCTGGACAATGTAGCCAACGATTCCGGGAAGCTTCTGCAGATGATCCAAATCCATGGGAGCATCGGCTGCACTGATGATGACCTGTTCACAGATGGGCTGCAGCGCCAGCAAATCAAGGGAAATGGTAGCTTTTACTTCTACCACACCGCCACCCATCATGACCGCACTTAACTGCTCCAGACCGGGATTTAACTGGCAGATGGTGTCTGCATTGATTCCCGGAGCCTCAATTAAGTAGTGGAACGGAATATCCTCAACTGCGGACTGAATGGGCTGGGCATCGTCAGAGGTCAGGTAGAGCATACGGACCTCTAAGACACCTTCCACATGAAGTCCGTCTTCCATGACCTCCGTATCATCAATTTTAACCGTTCCCTCACTGTGGCAGATCTGCAGGATACGGTCGGCATTTTGAAGGGATACCTTTTCCACGATCTTGCATTTGCTCATATTTTTGGTCAAAATCTTATCAAAACATGCCTCTCCGGTCTGCAGGCTCAGTTCCCGGTTGGTGGAATACAAATCGCTTAACAGTTCCATGCTGTCTTCCCTGTAAAGCTTCATATCCAGTTCCAGCACGGCATCCATATCCATTTCCCGCATCTCTCCGTCGGAATCCGGCTTTGCTTCAATGTCTTTATGAATCAAATGGACCGTAACAGACGGAACCATATCATCCGTGACCTCGGATACAGCAAGCTCTCCTTCAAATGGAATGCTCTCTTCGATCCACTGAATGGGCGCACCTTCCCCTTCTCCCTGATAGATGACAAAGACCATCAGCTCACCGTCTAAAAGCATTTTTCCATCCACAGGCCTTGTGGTAACGCCTCTCAGCTTCATTTCACTCCATAAAATATGGTCGATGTTCGGCTTGTTCCCGGAAAGCGTAAGATTCTCTTTGATACGAAACGTATCCTTATGACGAAGCGCAATTGTAGCCACGTCCACATTACGGCGGAGAATTTCCACCTGAGGACAGTCCGTGGTCTCAAGTCCCGTGTCCACTTCCACAGCAGCGTCTACGTCATATGCCGTCTCTACCTTTACCTGAAGCGTGACCAGAGCCTTAACGCTTAACTTTCTAGAATTGATGATTCCGGCATTTAAATCTTCAAGCTCCCACATCAGCTGGACATAATCCTGCTCTTCTAATCCCGGTACATTAATCGGTTCTTCAAAATTAATGCTTCCGGAAAGAGTCTGGAGCCCGCCTTCTGCACCCCGATAGAGAATGGTAAAATCAAGTTTTCCCCGGACCACTAACCGCTCAGCCTGGTTTTTCACGGAATCAATGGTAATTTCACCGGAACTTAAAATGATCTGATCCACATCGTCCATGCTGTCCGGTACAATAAAGTCATCATCAAGTGTTACCTGAGATGTGGCATTTCCTTTCCAACGATTCATATGTATGTTTTTCTTCAACAGCTCCAACATAAAATAGCACCTGCCTTACCTTCTTTATTCCTTTAAGAAAGTTTATGCAGGTGCATGTTTCAATATACTTTTTTTGTAGTTTTCCTGTAGTTCTATTCCCCAGCCCCCGCTGCCGGCTGGCCGTCTTTGTCATGGTCCCCGCCATTTTTGTATACGGAAAGCTCCTGCTGAAGGCTCTCGATCGTCTGTTCCATCTCCTTAATCCGGGTTTCCATCTTGCAGAAATACTCCATGGCCTCGTCTTTTTTATCTTCTTTTGGGATGGGAACCCCATCAATTTTCACCGGACGGGCCGGGATTCCTACTGCTGTCACATTGTTGTCCAGCTGTTTTAAAAGCACCGCGTTGGCTGCAATGGTACAATTGTCTCCCACTTCAAAGGAACCCAATATCTTTGCACCTGCTCCTACGGTCACATTATTTCCCAGCGTGGGATGGCGCTTGCCTTTATTCAGACCGACTCCTCCTAATGTGACACCCTGATAAATGGTACAGTTGTCGCCCACTACGGCAGTTTCTCCTATCACCACTCCACAGCCGTGATCAATTAAAATCCCATGGCCCAGAGTCGCGCCGGGGTGAATCTCAATCAAAGTAAAAAATCTTGCCAGCTGAGAAATGAGCCTGGCAATGAAAAACAAGCGGTGCTTATAAAACCAGTGTGCAAAACGATGCCAGATCAGCGCATGGACTCCCTGGTACAAAAGAAGCACTTCTAAGGAACTTCTAGCTGCCGGATCCCGCGCTTTTACCGCTTTTACATCAAGCCATATGTCCTTTAATATCATTTGACCGTTCCTCTTTTCCTCCTGATGACTCCTGTTTTAGGTAGTATATCATATGACGGCACAAGAAAAAAGAGAAATTTAAAAATAGCGACTGCGTAAATTTATCTTCGGATTTAATGGTTTAGAGTTCACCCACGATGCTC
>CAJMPJ010000003.1 GCA_905215155.1 uncultured bacterium
AATACTATTATACACTATTTTTGACTATTTGCGCAATTTCCTATAAAGTAAAAAATTCTCCAAACGGATTAATTTTATCTTAACCAGTTTGGAGAATCAGATCCTCTTCCATTACCTTGCACAATTAGATACCCTTCCGAGCAATACATTCAGACCGTGGGAAAACTGATCCCCAATGTATTCCATACTTTCTTTCACCGCTTTGGGACTTCCCGGAAGATTTACAATCAATGTTTTTCCCCGTATCACACTGACTCCACGGCTGAGCATGCCCCGCTTTGTAATTGCCATGCTGTGCATTCTCATTGCCTCTGCGATTCCGGGAGCCATTCTTGTGGCTACCGCAAGCGTTGCCTCCGGTGTGCAGTCCCTTGGGGAAAATCCGGTTCCACCAGTCGTCACAATTAAATTCACTTCTCTTTTATCGGAAAGTCTGACCAGTTCTTCCTCGATCTGGCTTTGTTCATCGGGAAGAAGTAAGGATTCCACAACACGGTAACCGTTTTCCTCCAGGATCGCTTTTAACAGCGGTCCGCTTTTGTCTTCCCTTATACCGGAAAAACCGGAATCACTAAGGGTCACAATTGCAGCGGTAAATCTGTCATCCCGATCTTCAAGCTTTATCATTTCATCTCCTACAGAAACAGTGCCTCCCTGGAGCACTTGTGCAAAGGTGCCTTCTGTGGGCATGATACACTGACCCATTTTGTAATAGATCTGGCAGGGAGAATGACACTGTTTTCCGTGCTGGGTCAGCTCAAGGATCACATCATTGCATTGAAATCTGGTTCCTATGGCTATGGAACGAAAATCAAATCCTTCCACAATGAGATTTTCTCCAAAGGCACCGGGAATCACATCCGCTCCCCCCCTTTGAAACGCTTCTATCTTTTCATATGACAGAAGACTTACCTGACGATGCCAGTTTCCTCCATGTGCATCTCCTACGATTCCATAATTTACGGCAAACTCCGCTGTTTTCACATTTGTTTTTTGGGTTCCCCGTTTTTCACTGACACACACTGCCTTTACAGTTCCCATATCCTTCTCCCAATCCCCTTATCGTCTGTTTTTATGAAAGTAATCTCCACTTTTTCCACCTGATTTATGTTCCAGATAAATGTCCTTGATTACCATCTCTTTATCCATTGCCTTACACATGTCATAAATGGTCAAAAGAGCGACGTTCACACCGGTCAGTGCCTCCATTTCCACTCCTGTTTTTCCGGTTATTTTTATGGTGCAGACTGCTTCGATCTCATGGTTTTCCTCATCCATATGGAACGCTACAGACGCTTTTGTAATCGCAAGAATGTGACACATGGGAATCAGTTCGGAGGTCTTTTTTGCACCCATGATTCCGGCCACTCGCGCGATTCCCAATACATCACCTTTTTCCACGGTTCTGTTTTCAATTGCTTCATATACCGCTTTGTTGACCTTGATTCTTCCTTTTGCTACAGCCTCTCTCACGGTCTCTTTTTTATCTGTCACATCCACCATAACTGCATTTCCATGGGGATCAAAATGAGTAAATTGATTCTCTTTTTTCATGTTTCTTTGGCATCCTTTCTTCACAAATACCAGATTTCTCCTGCCAGATCATATTGGTACCCTCCGATCTGGTCCATACGGCGGTGAAGCTCTTCACTTTTTAATACCCGGAGAAAGGAGCGCATCTGAGGGAGGTCTAAATACTTGACCGGGACTGCAAAATCATACTCTTCTTCTCCAAGAGGAAGAAACTCTAAATCCATCGCCTTTGCGGCTGCGAAAATTCCCATTGCGGCATCTGCGCTGTTACTGGCTACCAGAGCTGCTGCTGCCATGTGGGTAGATGCTTCCCTGTCATACCCTGCTATAAGGGAAGGGTCCAAATTTAAACGCTTTAACTGATAATCAAACAGCACACGGGTCCCCGCTCCTCTTTGCCGGTTGACAAAACGGCATCCGGTCAGATCCTCTATGCCTTTAATATGAAACGGATTCCCCTTTTGTACCATTAGTCCCTGAATGCGTTTCACTCCTTTTACGACCGCCATCGGCTCCTGGAATAAACGGGCTAAATACGGAAGATTATATACCCCTGATTCCTCATCAAGCAGATGAGTCGGGACCATATGAGCCTCCCCCCGCTTTAAGGCCATAAGTCCTCCCATGCTTCCCACATGGGTACTGGACATGTAAATCCCCGGATCATTGCATGACATTAAGTCCCCGATGAGATCAAGAATAAGATCATGGCTTCCAATGGAAACCAGGGTATGCCGGATCTCTGACAGGCTTCTGTAGAGTTCCACCGTTACGGTTTCCCCCGCTTCCACGCCTTCACTGTTTTGGTCGATGACACAAAAGCCATCTGCACGTACCAGGCTCATGGCCGCTCCTGCTCCTCTGGAAAGAGGAGATGCCACCAATCTTCCATCAACCTCACCCACCTTTACCCTTATGTATTCTTTGTGTTTTAAGGAAGAGACCAGGCGTTTTGACAGCACCGCCTTTTCCTTGTTGTTTTCATATCCATGCTCTCCCGTAAACATGGCCAGGATGGGTTTTACAAAATTCTCAAATCCGATGTAAGCCGATACCGGATATCCCGGAAGTCCGATCACCGGCTTCTCTTTTACCACTGCAAGTATGACCGGTTTTCCAGGTTTTATGGCAACTCCGTGAACGAGAACCTCTCCCAGTTCTCTTAAAATATGAACCGTATAATCCTCGGTTCCGGCACTGGAACCGGCATTTATAAGGACCATATCGAAGTGGTCAACGGCATTTAAGACTGCTTCTTTGATCCTTTCATAATCATCTTCAATCGGTGAAAACCGATGGGCAGCTCCTCCATAGGAAACCACCATGGCTTCAAACATCCTTGAGTTGGATTCCAAAATATCCCCTTCTTTTGGCTCTGTTCCAGGTTCTATGATCTCCGTCCCTGTGGGAAAGATCGCTACCTTTGGCTGTTTCACCACTTTGATTCTTGTAATTCCACCGGAAAAAAGAACCCCGATGTCAATGGGGCGGATTTTGTGCATACCGGATAAAAGCATTTCCCCAGCTACAATATCCTCGCCCACAGGCCGGATATGCTGCCAGGGAGCCGCTGCTTCCAGGATCTTAACGGTGCCGTCGCCGCATTCTATCACATCCTCTGCCATAATAACGGCATCATAAGGATATTTTACAGGATCACCGGTATCCACAATTATGTAATCCTCCTGTTTTTTCAGTTCCAGAGGTTCCCTCTCTGAGGCCCCCTTTGTCCTTTCTGCAATTACGGCAATTCCATCCATGGCGGCAGCATTAAACATGGGAGAAGAACATACTGCAAAAACCGCCTCTTTCGTCATGCGTCCCAAGCTCTTCTCGGTGGAAATATCTTCGCATTCCATCTTAATCCGGCCTTTGAGTGCATTCTTATAAATAATGCGGGCCTCCTCCACCGGAGTATTGTTTAAATATAAATTCCTTTTTCCCATAACCTTAGCCTTTCTACGGGATTTCTATGACAGAAAAAACACTTCCACCTGCTGATCTTTTTTTACCCCTTCCTGGTTCTGTCCAATCATCAGGTAACCATCTGCCTTTGTGAAAGTCGTGATAAGACCGGATTTCCCATACACAGGCTCTGCATAATACTCCTGCTCCTTTTTAAGGAGTCTTACCAACTGACAGGTAGCCCGGCCCGGCGCTCCGGCCAGATTGGCAGTCATACGGGCAAATAGAGATGGTCCTCCCTTCTGATGCGTCATATGCTTATAAAGCCATACAATCAAAAGCTCAAATACCAGCATGGCAGCTACCGGGTGTCCGGGCAGTCCCGCAGCCAGAGCAGCTCTTGACCGGTCATACCCAAATATGGAAGGCTTTCCCGGTTTTAAGGCAAGTCCGCGGACCAGAGTATTCCCATCTGTGACCTCATCAATAATCTGACTGGTGGCATCCTTTTTCCCTTTGGAACTTCCCCCAGATAAAATCACAAGATCACTCCTGTTCAAAGACTGGACCACCGCTTCTTTTATGACTTCCCTGTCGTCTTTATATACCATGACATTCTGTACCTTCAGACCACATACTTCCGCCTGGGCTTTCAGTGCGTAGGAATTAATATCTCTTACCTCTCCGGGCAACGGCTGCACAAAAGGGGGGACAAGTTCGTCTCCGGTGGAAAGAAGGGTGATGGTCCATGGCTCATACACCATTGCATCTAAAATCCCCAGGCTGGCCATAACTCCGATCTCCTGGGGACGGATGCGGGTGCCTTTTTTTATAACCAGTTCGCCGCGGCGGATATCCTCTCCCACAGCTACCACGTTTTTCCCATATGCCACCGGATCATAGACGGCCAGATGATGCTTATCAAACATTTCACAGTATTCTTCCATAACCACGGCATCCGCTCCCGCAGGGATCATGCCCCCTGTAGGCACATAGGCACAGGTCCCATTTTTTACGGAGCCGTGCGAAGGAACTCCCATGGATACCTCCTCCACAATTTCCAATAATACAGGAAGGTTTTCTGAAGCTCCCGTGGTATCCGCCGATTTCACCGCATATCCGTCCACCATGGAACGGCGAAAGGAGGGAACCGGTTCTTGTGCCAGAAGGTCCTCAGCCAGAACATATCCTAAGGATTTGTTTGACTCTACCCGGATTTTCTCAGGCTTTTTTTCCTGCATGGCATGAATCAATTTTTCTCTTGCTGATTCTATGGTATCAACCTTTAATAGCTCCATTGCGTTTCATACCCTTCCTTTATGAAGTATCCCATCTCTTTTGGTGTTCCTGAAAAAAGATGCCTTCCAGCTTCCATCAAATGTACCTCCTGGCAGAGACCGTCAATATGCGCAGGCTGGTGGCTTACAATCACCCAGGTGATAGGATTTTCTTTTTGGATTTCCATAATGATGGTTTGAAATGACCGTATGCTCTCTGCATCCATATTTGCCATGGTCTCATCAATAAACACCAGCTTGGGTTTAAAAATAAGCGCTCTGGCAAAGGAAAGCTTTTGGCGTTCTCCGCTGGAAAGGCTTGGGGCAAACTGCTGTTCCTTTCCGGCCAGACCGCACTGGTCCAGCCATTTTTCGATTTCTTCCTTTACCGGCATCTTCTTTCGGAGCTTTAAGGGGTAGATCAGGTTCTGGTAAACCGTATCATGAAGCATATAGGGCCTTTGGGTGGTAAAGGTAATATCCGTGCTCTTTAGGCCGCCATAATCAATGGTTCCCTGATCAGGTCTCATAAGGCCGGTAATGAGTTTTATCAGTGTGGATTTCCCGCTTCCGTTCTTGCCAATCAACCCATGGATCTTTTTTTCCTGAAGAAACAGCCTTTTTATATCCAGTTGAAAATTTTCGATTCTTTTTTCCAGTTTAATAATTTTCACCATTGTTTTCGTACCTTTTTAATGTATCCATAATCGTCTGTATGCAAAAGGAAAGGATCAGCAAAACGGCCCCAAGGGTAATGGCTTCGCTATAATCCCCTTTATTCCTCATCAATGAGATGGCGGTGGTCATGGTTCTTGTTTTATATTGAATGTTCCCTCCCACGATCATAACGGCCCCTACTTCACTGATGGACCGTCCAAAGCCGGCTGCCAGTGTAAAACAGATATCCGGTTTCATTTCTCTTAGGAGAAGGAAAAAAGTCTGGCTCCGGCTGGCATTCATGCTGACCGCAAAGGTCCGAATCTCTGGGGCCGCTTTCTTTGCCGCCGTGCAGACTATACCGCTGACAATGGGAGTGATAATAAACAGCTGGGCAATGACCATGGCCGGAAAAGAAAACAACAGGGAAAGTCCGCCAAAAGGCCCTCTGCGCATGAGAAGAAGATAGACCAGAAGACCAACCACCACCGGCGGGAATCCCATAAGGGTCCGGTTTACCCGCAATATAATTTTCTTTCCGCAAAAATCACTTTTTTCTAACAGAAGCCCCAGTGGAATCCCAAGCATTGCTGACAGAAGGGTTGATACAAGTCCCAGCCTTATGGTGAGCCATATGATATCCACGGTTTCCTGATTCAGGGTCAGATGGAAACTTGAAAGAAATACCATAAGCCGGCTCCTTTATTTATTGGCCTTTGCATTGGGAGTAAATAAGGACTGTCCGTATTCATCCATTCCAAAACTGCCGATCAGCTTTTGAGTGTCATCAGACAGAATCCAATCCACAAAAGCCTTGGCTCCTTCTGCATTGATTTTTGGATTTAAGTCGGGATTTACTGCAATGACCCCATAATAGTTGAGAAGCTGGGTATCTTTTTCACAGATGATATCCAGGGAAGTTTTTTCTTTTGTTGTCAGCCAGGTTGCTCGGTCAGATAACGTATAGGCTCCCTTTTCATCTGCCATGAGAAGCGTGGCTCCCATTCCCTGACCGGAGCTGATATAATTAGGATTGTCGCCGGGTGTAAGATTCATGGATTTCCATATGGAACGTTCTTTTGTATCGGTGCCCGAATCATCTCCTCTGGAAACAAAAGCGAATTGATTGTCAAAAATAGACTGAAATGTTGATTTTACATCCTCATTCTTTTTTATCTTTCCGGCGGGGCCTGCCACAACAAAATCATTATACATGACGTCGTAACGCTTCACTCCGTACCCTGCCTTCATATACTCCTCTTCTTTGGCCTTCGCATGAACTAAAAGTACATCCGCTTCTCCGTTTTCTCCCATCTTTAATGCTTCTCCGGTTCCCACAGCTACCGGTTCCACCTCCCAGCCTGTTTTCCTTGTAAAATCCGGGAGAATCACGTCTAAAAGTCCGGAGTCCTGGGTACTTGTGGTGGTAGCCAATATGATTTTACCTTTTACAGGTACGGACACAACGTCATCTTCTGCTGCAGCCGTTTCCTCCGACGTGGGCTGTGCCGTGGTTACCGAAGTCTTAAAAGTACTGCACCCCATTAATAAAGTACTAACTATCAGGCTTAATAGTATCATTCGTATATATTTCATCTCATGTTCCATCCTGTTTTATTATTTTGTTTTTGTTGCCGGTTTCAAAAACTTCTTTTCTCATCCCCCAATCTGTGACATATAATTCTGCTCACAGAACTCGGGATACGTTAGAGAATGAAAGCTGTGCCCGTCTGGTTTTTCATAGATGCCAAAAGCAATGGCCCGTTCCAAACTCGAATCGTCTGTTTCCCGTCTTAGGATGGATTTTAGATCCAAGCCTTTTTCATATTGGAGACAGGTCTTTAAATGTCCATCGGCAGTCAGCCGTATCCGGTTACATTCCTTACAAAAATTATGGGACATGGCACTGATAAACCCGATAGAGCCAAGAAAGCCTGGTATGGAATAATATCGGGCCGGCCCGCTCCACTTTGACGGCGGAAGGGGAATTAACGCTCCGTAAGTATGGGTAATCAGGCAACGGAGCTCCTCTTCCTGCCGAAAGGAATGGCGCTTTCCTAATCCTATGGGCATCATTTCAATAAACCGGACACTCAATGGATTTTTCCTGGCTAGTCCCACCAAATCTGTGATTTCTTTTTCTGATGTATCTGTCATAGGTACACAGTTGATTTTCACCTTTAAGTCTTTGTATTGAACCGCTTCTTCAAGGGCAGCATACACCTGGGAAAAACAGTCTTTGCCTGTAATCTGCCGGTACCGGTCCTGAGCCATGGTATCAAGACTTATATTGATTCCATCTAATCCTGCCAGGCAAAGGCCGGATAAGTGATCCCTCAAAAACACTCCGTTGGTGGTCAGGGTGACACGCCCGATTCCTTCCAGCCTTTTGATTCCTCCCACCAGGGAAACAATATCGTCCCTGACCAGCGGCTCTCCTCCGGTAATCCTTACATGCTTCATTCCAAGCCGGGCAAAGCACCGGCAGAGTCTTATGATTTCCTCATCAGTCAACAGGTCACTCTTTGGAAGAAAAACGGCACCTTCTTCCGGCATACAGTATACGCAGCGGAGATTGCATCTGTCCGTCACGGAAATTCTGATGTAATTAATGTTTCTTTTGTATTGATCTATCATTTTTTATCCTTTTAAGTAAGCGTTTTGCTTACGGTATCAAACGTATCAAACCGGCAGGTATCCTCAATGGATCTGGAAATTTTAGTCAATCCCTTTCCAAGGCTCACTTCGATAAAATTTTTGATCCCTGACCGTGATAAGAAAGCGATGGAATCCCCCCACTTCATGATGCTGTACATGTTTCGCACCAATTCGTCCGAAAGGTCCCTGGATTTCCACCGGAGGCTCTGATCAATGCTGGATAGAAACGGAATGGGAGAATCAGCAACCTTGATTGTTTCTACGCTGACGGACAAATCCCGTTGGGGTCTATGATACAAAGGCGTATGAAATGCAAATTTGGAATCAATGGCATAAACATGAAGGGCACCTCTTTCTGCCGCAAGAAGGCAAACCTTCTGAACGGAATTTTCATATCCTGAAATCACAAAACAATAGGGGTTATTTTCGCAGGCAATAAACACTCTGCCCTCATTCCGGCTATCCTTTATGATCCGGCCAAGCTCTTCCTTTTCAAACCCTATGATGGTTGCCATTCCTTCTCCTGCACTTTCTTTTTGGCTGATTTCATGAAGCAAAAAAGCTCCTGCCTCAAACGTGATGGCTTGACTGCAGGCCAGTGCCGTAATGAGTCCCATGCTGTAACCAAGGAAATAGTCCGGCACCACGCCCCGGGCGGCATACCATTGGTAGATGGCATAATCACAGGTGTAGATGGTCAGCCAGTTATAGAGATTGCTTTCTGTGTCCATGGCTGGTCCATAAAGATAGGAATTGATATCTATTTTATACGTTTCTTTTAAGATGTCTGATAGCTGATGAATCCTACCTCTTTCCTTATCGGGAATCTTATGGATTACCTTCCGGTAATCCGCTCCGATTCCAGCAAACATCATTGCCAAATTGTGTTTGTTTTTAAGATTGCGTTCCATAGCTGCCCCCTATATTCTTATGATTCCGTCTGGTTTTAAAATAGATTTTATTTGTCCGCCTGTCCCATATCAGCCAGCTGACAGAAGATAAAATTACAGCAGTGACACACAGCAATAACAGCTTCATCTTTTTATACAATCCCTCCACACTCCTCTCCATTCCAGTCAAGTTCCTTTATACGATTTCACGGTATAAATAAAATGCTTCCGCATAGGCCGTATTGATCTCCGCTCCCCGATATGCCGCCACCAGCCGGCTGGTATCCAGGGTTCTGGTCTGGGCATTGTTTTCTGTGGAATAAACAGAAAGAGCCGCCAGTTTATCCTCTATTTCATTGGTGATATCCACATAGTAATTGGGTTCAAATTTTTTTGTAGAAGCAAATATTTCATAAAACAACACTTTTTTTAGAAAAGGTGTTTTTGATGGCCTGCACCAGACCATGGCCGCCTGTGAAACGATCCGGTGATCCGAATTCATATCAGAATCATAATGACAGTATAAAACTTCTGGCTTTAACTCAAAGATAATACGTTCCAGAGATGTTACAATATCAAGCTGAGGGATGGTATCTAACATGATCAAGGGATACTCTGCAAAGAATATCTCCTGTATTCCCAACACGTCTGCCGCTTTTTTTGCATGAGCTTTTCTTGTGTTTACCAGTGCTTCATCAAAGCGCTTGGAATACTTTGAACTGATAAAGACCACAAAAACCTGATCTCCTTTTTTTGTATGCCTTTTTATGGTTCCGCCACAGCCCAGCACTTCATCATCAATATGGGATGCAATTACCAGCACTTTCATCTTTCTGTTCCTCTCTTTTGTGATTGGTAGTAATCTTCTAATATATCATTCATAGTCTTTGATGCCTGAAACGATAATTTCTTACGGGCCTTTTCGGCACAAATAAGGGAGGGATGTGTCTCCTTTTCTTCCCTTATGATGAGGGAAGACTTGGAATCGCATCGCTTAAGGATTATGTTGACCAGTTGAAGCATGGACATAGAATCCTCCGGGGCTAAGTTAAAAACCCCTCCGCCCAAAAAACAAAGGCACTGACTGATGGCCTGGGTAAAGTCCGTCACATCAAGCAACTGGATGATCTTTTTAGGAGATACAAAAAGTTCCAACGGTTCATGGTTCCTTGCCCGCTCAAAGAACAAGGGAACTGCTGCAAGGTTCTTCTGCCCTGCTCCGGTGATGTTGACGGGGCGGAGAACCACCAGCTTATTTTGGGGCAGCAGACTCTCGCAAAGAAGCTCTGCCTCATATTTTGTCTTTGCATAATTTCCCACCGGAGCGATGGGAGACTCTTCTGTGATGATCTCTTGCTCTCTTGCGTAAACAGCAGCCGTGGAAATGTAAATAAACTTTGAATATCCGCATGCATGAATAAGATTTTCTGTTCCCTCCACATTGACCCGGTGAAAGATCCGGCTGTCAATATCCGCTCCAACCGTGGTACGGTTCAATGCCGCCAGATGAATGACCGCATCAAACTCCCGATCCAGCTGGAATCTCTTTGTAATATCCACCGGATAATATCCGTCCAGAGGATGAACGGAAGAAGGTTGTCTTCCCAGCCCATAGACCTTATGACCGTAAGTCTTGAGTCTGGAAAATAGATATCCTCCCGCAAAACCATTCACGCCTGTAACCAGCACATTCATAATGCTCCCTCCCGATATGCAATCCCAATCTGTTTTTCTTCTACTGTGATCCACTGAATTTTTAACAACGCATGGAAAACGTCCAGTGTGAGTATGGCTCCCGGAAGAGTTAAGCCAAGGGGGAGGGATATCGTTCCCAAATCAGCGGTAAGCCCCACAGAGAGGGCCTTTGTGACTGCCTCCTTCATCACCCATGTCCTGCAAAACATCTGGTACTGCTCCTGCCTGGAGAGCGTCTGGTAATAGGTAAATTCTTCCGGCGAATAGAGCACTTTCAGAGCCTCATACGTCCTTTTGCTGAAGGACTGGGCTGTTTCAATATCTATGCCCACCTCCCTGGTTCTGTCTGCAATCAGAATCAGATATTCTCCGCTGTGGGAAAGATTGAATTTCATATCCGTAACCGGCTCTAAAATAAAGGGCTTTCCGTATGAATTTCTGCTAAACCGGATCTCATTTGGAGAGCAATCCAGAACCCCGCTTAATATGAGCCTGGTCAGCGAACGCCGGAGCATCATTCTGTTTTGCGGCCGCGGCATCCGAATAAGGTTTAACCGTTTTTTCTCCTCTTCCGATAAATAATCCTCATAATGAATTTCACTTACTTTTCTACATCGGTCCAGGTCCGCCAGATACACATTTTCTTTTAAAAGAGTGACCGCCCCAAGTCCTATCAGATTCAAAAGTCCGTACACAGCAGCTAAAACCTCTTAATAAGTGCTAAGATGGCGTCTTCTCTCCGGGTATCGGCCATATGAGGATCAAAGTGATTCTTTTTTGCGATTTCGACCAGGATCATTCTTATAAAAAAGTTCTGGGAAGAGATATCCAGTTTCCCTCCCAAATAGAGAGTCTCATAATGCTTGTTCTCCAAATATCTGGATACCCCCTGATTTACAATCCGGGAATAGCTTTCTTTGGAATCCAGTCCGTGAATAAAAAAGGTAACCGGTTTGGTTCTCAGTCTTTCCTTGTTTTTCTTTACATAACCGGTCACAGAACCAGGAAGTTTCCCTCCGTATATTCCTGTGCCAATGTAAATATGGGAATAGCCCGATAAATCCAGGTTTCCTGCCTCTGATATCTTATGGATATCAAGAGGATGGTCTGCGTGAGCCTTTATCCGCAGAACGGTTTCCTCTGTCGTATGATTTTTTGATGCATACAGAATCAGATTTTTCATGCTGCCTCCTACTTTTCGTTCCAGAAACCCTTGAAGTAACGCTCATCCATTCCGGCTCTTAATTTTTTCCAGTAGTCCACGTGATTCACATACCAATCCACTGTTTGAGAAAGTCCGGAGGAGATATCATACTGGGGCTGCCAGCCAAGGGCCTGGAGTTTTTCAGTGTTTAAGCTGTAACGAAGGTCATGCCCCGGTCTGTCGCTGACATAACGGATAAAGGATTCATTTTTCCCCATCAGAGAAAGAATCCGCTTTGTCAAATCCAAATTTGTGACCTCCTGCCCACCGCCTATGTTATAGACCTCTCCATTTACTCCGTCTTTTATGACCCGATAGATCCCGCTGCAGTGATCTTTCACATAAAGCCAGTCCCTGATCTGACTGCCGTCGCCAAACACGGGAACCGGAATCCCTTCATAAAGATTGGTGATAAATAAAGGGATGACTTTTTCAGGATATGCGAACGGTCCGTAGGTATTGGATGCTCTTGTGATACAGACAGGAAGACCATAGGTGGCAAAATAGCTGTAAGCCAGACGATCTCCCCCTGTCTTGGACGCAGAATAGGGGTTTCTTGGCTTTAATTCCGAGGTCTCATAAAAACTGCCTTCCCGAATCTGTCCATACACCTCATCGGTGGAAATCTGAATGAATTTCTCCAGAGTATCCCGGTTCTTTAATGCCTGCTCCAGAAGTACGTACACGCCGATCACATCGGTCATTAAAAAATCCTGGGTGTTCCCAATGGAACGGTCCACCGCAACCTCTGCCGCAAAATTGACCACTACATGGACCCCCTCCATCAGTGTTTCCACCAGACCAGAGTCACAGATATCTCCTTTTACAAATTCAAAATCTTCCCGGTCTATTACCTCTGCCAGATTCTCCATATTACCCGAATAGGTAAGCTTATCCAGTACGGTCACATGGATATCGGTTTCCTTTTCGTATAAATATTTCACGAAGTTTGAACCAATAAACCCTGCTCCGCCAGTAATTAAATAGTTTTTCATCTTCACTCTCCTTGGTATTTTTTATATAATATGCTGGCATTATGCCCGCCAAAGCCAAAGGAATTAGAAATTGCCATCGTTACCTCTTTTCGGACGGAAACATTAGGTACATAATTTAAATCCAGTTCCAAGTCCGGCTCCCTGTAATTGATGGTAGGGGGAATGATCCCCCGTTCCATCGTCAAAACCGTAACGATCCCCTCAATGACTCCCGAAGCGCCTACCGTATGTCCAATCATAGATTTGGTAGAGGATACAAAAAGGTTCTTTGCGTGGGAGCCAAAACAGGATTTAATGGCCATGGTCTCATATTTGTCATTGAGATAGGTGGAGGTGCCGTGGGCATTGATATAATCAATATCCTCCGGTTTTACGCCGGCTTGCTCCAGGGCAAGCTTCATGGTCTTTGCCATCATGATGCCATCTGCCTGCGGGGCCGTAATATCTCCGGCATCGCTTGTAATGGCACAGCCCCCCACTTCTGCATAGATTCGTGCATTGCGTTTCCTTGCATGTTCTTCTGACTCTAAAATCATAATTCCGGCCCCTTCTCCCATAACGAATCCATCCCGGTTTTTGGAGAACGGACAGCAAGCGGCTTCCGGCATGTCGTTCTTTACGGACAATGTCATGATCTGGTTAAATCCTTTGATATACTCTTTTTGGATGTGAGAATCGGCACCTCCCGTAATGACAACATCAGCAAAACCAGAACGGATCAATTGCTGCCCCAAAGCAATGGCATAAGCAGATGATGCACAAGCGGTCGATACATTAAAGTTGGGGCCTTTAAGCCCGTAGCGGATAGATATCCAGGCACTGGGCGCATTGGGCATGGATTTGACAATGCAATTGCTTTCAGACCGCTCTTTCTCCACGTCGCTGTAGGCAGTGGTTACAATCCCCAAAATCACGGCAACCCGGCTTTTATCACAAGCCTTAAAATCAATGCCGCTGTCTTTGACCGCCTCATCTGCTGCCACCAATGCCATTTGGGTCAAACGGGTCATCTTGCTCCGCTCTCTCTTTTTTATCAGCTCTTTTGCTTTTTCCAAAAAGCTGTCATCTACCTGGGCGGCGATCCTTGTCTCTAGTTCGGATGGATCAAACAGGGTGATGGGTTTTACTCCCGATATCCCCTCCGTCATTTTTTGAAAGCTTTCCTCCATGGTGTTGCCCAATGCATTTAACATCCCCATGCCTGTAATTACGGTCTTGTTTTCTTTCATGGATACTCCCCCTTATGTGTAACGATACATACAAAAATCTGCCGGAAGAAATAACGGGTCCCTGGTCTTTTCATACTCTTCCATCATGGTTTTTAAAATGGCCGCCTTTGGAAGCTCCTCATAAAGAACGTTTAAGGAAGCAGATAAGCCCAAGACTTCCTCTACGCTTTCCTTAAATTGATTTTTATCCAATAGCGGATCTTCCATATACCGTGAAATCTCATTTAGTAAAAAAGCAATCAATTTTATCCTGTACGCTTTCTCCCACGCTTCCCAGTTTTCTAAAAAATCCAGCCCCCTTTGAACGGGATCTTCTAAAGACAGAAGTCCTCCGCCCCCTCTTCCGTCTTTTCCCTGTTTCATTAAATCCGTTATCTGTGCAAGAAGAGGCTGATATAGGGAAACATGACGTTTATCCGGGAGATTGGCAAGGCACTGGGAGATGATTGGAAAACCAGTAGAATCCACCATCTCAAAGATTCCAAAGACAAGCACCTTCCCGGTAATCCGGTCAAGGTCTTTTAAGGTCAGTTCTCCATCTAAAGACAGCTTGTAGGTAAATGCGGCCAGTGAGATCAAAAGTTTCGATAACACCAAACGGCTTTGTCCTCTTAATACCAAAGGTTTCCTGCCGGTCATAGCGAGGAACGTAACCATTTTTTTGACCGTCTCTTCGCCTGTATCGGGACCTGCATTGACTTCTGCCGTGGAAATCACTTTTGACGGGTAGAAAAAATGGAGCCCCAGGCAACGCTCTTTTGCTTTTACACCATCAAATACATCCGTTACGTCAAGAGAAGAGGAATTGGTTGCAAAGATACAAGTCTCTTTTGCGATCTCTTCCAGTTTTTTAAAAAGCTCCTGCTTAACCTTTAAATCTTCTGTGACAGTCTCGATGATAACATCACAAACAGCCAAGTCTGAAAGCCTGTCTGTAATCATCGGAGTTTCCTTCCCCGTAAACCGGGGGATTCTATTTAATATCCTTTGGGTTTTCTTTGTGATCTTTTGAATCTGTTCCATTTTTCTTGAGACCAGTATGACATTGCAGTCACAACCGATCAGGGAATAGAAGAGATCCTGACCCATTCTTCCTGATCCAACGATTCCTATTGTCATTCTTTTCCTATTCTACCAGCAGATCACTTCCATATTTCAGGCGATATTCATCTCCTGCAACTTTACTGGTTTTATACAGTTTTCCAACCTGTTCATAAAATTTTGCTTCCGGTAACACGGTTTTCACCACCGCATTGGTCAAGTTGTAATAATCCAGGTTATGGTTGATGATGTCTTTTTTCATAGTTTCATAAAGATCTGTTCCCGGAAATGGGGTAAGCACCGTAAAACCAGCATGGTAAATGGGATTATCATTCACAAACTGAGCAACCCTGTCAAAATCAGCTTCCACATATTCCGGTCTTACAATGTAATTTCCGTTGACTAAAATCCCAAGGCTGTTCAAAAATTTTAAAGCACCGGAAATATTCTCTATGGTATTTTGTTTGTTATAAGCCTCTAATTCTTCGTTGCTGGTGGCTTCTAACCCGCAGATCGTGATCCGGAGTCCTGCTTTTACGGCAAGTTCGATAATATCCGGATGCCGGATCACCGTATCCGTCCTCACATCTGCCAGATAATGATGGTGATTTAATCCTTCTTCTATTATTCTGGTAAATAATAGCCTGGCTTTTTTTATATCGCCAAAGGTATTGGCATCGCAGAAACGGATGATGGGATATTCATCCATGGTTTTTAATTCCCGGATAATACATTCCACATCTTTATGAAAATACCGTCCGCCTGTGGTCTGCCAGATGCTGCAAAAGTTACATTTATGAGTGCAGCCCTGGGAGGTACTGATGTAATGGATCTTTTTCCCCATCTGACGAATGGTATAATTATATTTATCCGTCAGCTTCCGGTTTGGCATAACCGTATCCAGAATATGCTGCTCCTTAATTTCCTCCGTACTGAGACTGCAGATAGAAGGAGTATAATAAAGGCTTGTCCCCTGATTAAGCCCCAGTCCCGGAATTTTACTGAAATCTGCCAGCCAGCCATCTGCCTGAAACATTTCTATCATCTTTTTAAAGCTGTATTTTCCAATTCCAACGGTAACAAGATCCGCATTGGAACCTGCAAACGAATCGGGACACAGGGTCGGATGGATGCCGCCCACCATGGTTAAAATGTCCTTTTTGTATTCTTTTGTTATATTTAAAATTTTCAGTACGGAATTATACTGGGCTGTGATGCATGTAACTCCCACAAAATCAGGAGAAAACCGCTTTAGCTCTTCCACATACGCCTGGGCAAAATCATATCCCGGAATATTATCCTCTTCTGTCTTTTGATCCAGGATCACTACTTCATCATCAGGTACCATGCTTGCCAGCTCATTAAGAGCAAGAGGCGGCCCCACCATGACTCTTCTCCCAAAAGATTTTCTTACGGCATCGTCAGCAAAATCGAACATACGGAACACTTTGGGAATGGGAGGATTGACCAATAGTATTTTCATCTTTTGTTCCTCACTTTATATTTTTCTTAAAGTAAAACCTGCCTGCATGAATTTGCTAACCTCCATGACAAAGCTGAAAATCAAATCCCCGCTCTGATAGGTATGTTCCTTTAACAGATTATCAATGGAAATAAGGGCGGCGGGAGGACCTGCGTACCCAACCTCTTCAATGGCACTATAAAACTGGTCTTTCCGTATCCCAAGACCAAGACATTCTTCAATAATCAACTCTCTGACAAATTTTGAGGGCATATTTACTACAAAATGCTTTAAGTCTTTCAAATTAATGGATTTTTCATTTAACATTCGTACCAGGGCATTATAGAAAATGGATTTACCGTTTTCTTCCATGGCGTAATCCCGCATTTCATTCAAGTACATTTGCCGGATATGATGATAGCCGTTCTCATAATCCTCTCTGGGGTTTGTCCAATGATAGGGATAGCGGTTTCCCATGGCTGACTGCTTTTTGCTTCCCGAAGATTCAAAGTAGGTATCCTCCAGATAAAGCCCTTCCTTTTCATCTTTTTCTGCGGAAAATACCATGGCACCTGCCCCGTCGCAAAGATACCAGCGAAGGAACACATCTTCTTTGGTTATAAGGGTCTGATTATAAAATTCCGGAATAAAGCAGGAGCTTGCTACACTGGAGGAGATGACAAGCGCATTTTTATATTCTCCGGAGGCCAGCATGATATGGGCCAGCTTGATTGCTTTATAGACGGAGGTACAGTTGGAATGAATGTGGATTTCCCCGCACAAGTCAATCCCCAGTTCCTCCTGTATTCTGGTAGTGATGGGCGGGATTTGGTGAGAAAATGCGCCGCCGTATATCAATAGATCAATGTCCTTTGCCAATACCCCCGCTGCATCCATGGCCTTTTTTGCGGCTTTGACCGACATGGTAAGATTGTCATCGGTAAAGGTTCTTGTTTGATTGTCAAAGGCATAGTAGCATTGGTTCACTCCAAGCATTTCTTTGATGATTGGCTGGACTCTTTCTGCCCAGTTTTTGATTTTTTTAGGCGCCTCCTGAAACTCTCCCAGATAATGATTAATTTCATCAAAATCAATGGGATTTCCCGGAAGATATGTACCTACGCCGGATAACTTTACATTGATAGTCATCGGATCGACTCCCCTCTTTCACTAAAATATTTTTCTTTAAACAGATCTAAGAAATGAAACCGGTCGGTAAAATGGTACTCCCGATGATGTTCATGGATAAAAGCCAGGAGCTTTCTTGCATATTCCAGCGAGCTTTTTCTGGGAACCAGAAGATCAATCACTCCCAGCTGCTCTGCTTCCTGGGAATCAATGAGGCTCCCCTTTACAATCATCTCATAGGAATGAAAAAAGCCTGCTTCTTCAGAAAGCCTCAAGGTCCCGTTTACCCCTGGAAGAAGCCCGAAGGTGGATTCCGGCAATCCAAGCCTGGCACCTGACTCACAAATCCTTATATGGGAAGCCAATGCCAGTTCAAATCCTGAGCCGATGCAGAAGCCGCTAATGGCACTAACCACCGGAATCTCCATTTGAAAAAGTTTTTTAAAGCTATCTTTACACTCCAGATACCATTCCGGGTAACGGGTCACAACACCATCTTTTACCGCAGTATGGGTACTGATAAAATCCAGGAGTTCTAAAACATCTGCCCCGGAACTAAAATGCCTTCCGCTTCCATATAGGATGATTCCGGAAGCATTTGTTAATAAGGCATACTCCTTAATGACCATGGATATCTCTATCAGGAACTGGGGTATCATTTTATTGGCAGGAGGCATGTTCATGCAGATATACCCAATCCCCTCTGATTCTTCATAGACGATCGTTTCAAATTGATGTTCTTTCACTTCTTCTCTTCCTCAGTTTTTAAAAGAGCCAGTTGACAAAAATAAGCGGTTTCAGGATCCGTCATAAGGGGTTGTCCCATCAGACTGCACTCTTTATAACGATTCATACAGCTTTTAATTGCATGAAGCTGCTCCCTGGTCCGTCCCAATGTCAGGTTTAAAATTTGTGATTCTAAATCTTCATAGAAGCTGGCGTTCCTTAAAAGGGCATTGGCAAGGCCATGGCTTAAGAGTTCTTTACTGCTCAGCCTCCGTATTTCTTCTCCCAACGAAGCTTTGGGTGCAAATAACAGATGCAGAAACCGGAGCCCCTTCCTATGGTGCGGATCAAACTGCAAGGCTCCATTTTCAGAAATCAAGCACAGATCGAATGCATACATCTTTTCGTAAAGACTCATGGTAAACTCACAGTCAAGGATTAAAACCGCTATGAGATATGGATCAAAAAGGATTCCTTTTACCTCTGCGAATTCTGTCTCTGACATGGGGCTGAAACAGTCCTTTTTCAAATCCAGGATAATGATGTTTTTTCCGCCTGGTTCCATGATTCCATTTACAAACGGGACCAGATCTTTAACGGTTCTGATTTCCAAAAGCAACATATGTTCATCCATCAAATCAATCCCCCTTATGGGCGATGGCTGGTTCTTTGGCTGAAAATACTTCTCTGATATGAGGCGGAATGTCATACACGATCCGGTCCTCGGACACAAGAAGCATCTTTACCTTTGCCTTCATCATGGTAGTTCTTTGATCTTTGCCCACTGCTTTATGATCAGATACAATATAATTGTTTTCGATCCAGTAACGGCTGTTTATGACAAACTGATCAAACAGCCTTAATTCTTTGATATATTTGACGTTTACTTCAATGACGACCGGATATAGCTTCTCCCGCTCTAAATCCTCCATCATGGAAAACTCACGAAAGAATTTCCAGCGCACCGTTTCTAAATAATTTAAATAAACCGAATTATTTACATGTTTGAAAGAGTCCAACTCATGCCCCTGAACTTCAAACCAGCACTGATTCGTTAAAATATGATCATCTCCTGTTCCCTTACCTATCCATGTTCTTTAACAGCTTGGTAAAATAACTGCTTTCTTTTTCATACATAGGCCAACAGCCGGCCCCGGACGGATCCATACTGTCATAAAGATATTGTATTTGACTGGCGGAACAGTTGTCTGTCAGTCCCTGGATCAGTTCCACCGCTTTGGAAAACGCTCCTTTTTTTTCTGTAAGCTCATCTGCCAGTCCAAGACCCACAGCTTGTCTGGCAGTTATCATATCTCCTGATAAAATGAGCCTTCTGGCTTCTCTCGGTCCGATCAGCTTTGGAAGTCTTACGGTTCCTCCAAACCCAGGCAATAGACCTAGGGTTACTTCCGGAAAAGAAAACAAAGCAGATTCTGCCGCCACCCGGTAATTGCAGCTGAGGGCAATCTCAAGTCCCGCTCCAAAGCAGGCTCCTTCGATGGCCGCCACGGTGATCAGAGGCAGGGCTTCCAGGCAGGATAATATCTTTTTCCCCTCATTCAGTTGTTTTTCAAGGATCTTGGGGGAATCTTTATACCTCCGGATCCGGTCTACATTGGCTCCTTTGCTGAAGTTCCTTCCGTTTCCCGTTATGATCAGTCCCTTAAACGGATTATGATACAGCCACTGTTTCAATTGAAGGAGATCCATAAAAACAGCATCATCCACCAGATTATCTCTTCCATTTTGAAGTCTTAATACTCCGATGCTCTCTCCCACAGTATCATATTTCACCATAAACGCAGACTCTGTGTCCATGATTACAGCACCTCTACGATGTCATTTTCCTTTTCATATACCATATAGGCAGTCTCAATGACTTCTTTGATGGTATTGGCCGGATTTTTAAGTAAATATTTACCAATATTCTGCATCTGGATGTTTAAGCTGTATTTCTTTTTTAACTGTTCGATTAACTCAACAAACATCAGGGAATCACCGTCTAAATCATCAATTACGGATAAGTCATCCTTAAGCTCTGTTACGGGAACCTCACACTCATCGGCTAAAAATGAGTATACCATTTCTTTAATTTCTTTTTTTGTCTCTTCCTTTAACTGTCTCATTTTATTTCTCCTTTGTTTTTTATTATGATTTAATATTTGCTAAAAATAAGTAAAGGCACCTGCTTAAAATTACAGCAATCACCAGAAAAACAACAAGCTCAGAAACATCGGTGGATACTCCATTGACTGACTGATTGATAAACATGGCAATAATAACAATGACAAGTACCATCTGCTTGATAACCATAACCGGTGCTAAGAGGTAACCAAACTTATTCTTTTTCATCAGTAAGATTCCTGACAGAATTCCTGCCGGAATCAGAATGGATAAGTCCAGAGCCTGGATCACCAACGTGGTGTAATGTTCCAGTTCCCCCGGAACTTCTTGATGTATAAGGGGAATGCAAATTCTCTTTAACCACATCATGCCAGCCAATACCGCGGTTATGATGAGGATAGTTCCTACGAATTTTTCCGGAAATCCTTTGCCTAGTCTGGACGGAATATCTTCTTCCCATAAGGAGAAGAAGGTCAGTATAAAAGCAAAAAAGCAGGCAGACAAAACTGCAGCATATACGAGAAACAGCCCATTATACATTGCACCAAACGAATAGGTAGCATAAGTATAAAGAAGGTATCCCAAAAGTCCAAGAAGGAGAAATCTGCCTTTTAAGGAGCCTCTTCCCGCAAGCACCAACGACCCCAGCAGTGCAGGGATTCCAAGAACCAACGTTACCCCATCCTGGGCTTTTGCCTGCAATGCCATGGAGACGGATTCATTTTTATAAATCCCATGTCCATATGCCATTACAAGGTTCCCATGGATCGAACGCAGCGATATCTCTTTCTCTCCTCCTGTCAGAAAAATTCCGCAGGCAGCGGCGGTTCCCGCCAGTATTACTATCAATATGGTTAAGAAACTGATTGCTTTTCTATATTTCATCATTCTCTCCGTTTAACTCTATGCTTCTGCTCTTTTTATACCCAAGCGCAAACGCTTTTAAATTGATATCTGCCAGTTTTTCCTGTACCACTTCTTTTATGGCTGTAAGCCATTTGTCCTCTTCAATTTCTGTGGTGGCTGCCAATGCTCCGATCAGGATTACGTTCACCGTCTTTAAGTTTCCGGCCTCTTTGGCATAAGCGAGGGCATCAATGACCTTACAATGGATTGGCAGGGATAGAAGCTTTTTCTCTAAATCCTCAGGATAGTTTGCGGTACCAGTGATGACCGGCATAGGATCAATCCGCTGGCTGCTTGTGATTAAGGTACCTCCCGGCTTTAGCCATTCCACATATCTGGCCCCTTCTAACAGCTCAAAAGCAAGAATCACGTCTGCGGTTCCTTTCTCTATGATGGGGGAATGGATCTTTTTACCAAATCTTACATAGGTCACTACGCTTCCGCCTCTTTGGGACATGCCGTGTACCTCGGAAACTTTTACATCAAGCTCCAGGTTTTGGGCCAGCTTTCCAAGAATCCGGCTGGCAACCACAGCTCCCTGACCGCCAACTGCTGCAATCAGAATATTCATACCGCTTCTCCCTTCTTATGCTTCTTTCTTAATGGCATCAAACCTGCAAACGCTGGCACATAGCTCACACCCCACACAAAGCTCCTTTTTTATCTCTGCTATGCCCTGGGAAAAGGATATGGCAGGACATCCAATCTTCATACATGCTTTGCAGCCAATGCATCCTCTGATGTTTAAAGGTTTGTGGATCAGGGGTGAGTTTTTCAGGAGTATGCAGGGACGCTTCGTAATGATGACAGACGGCTCCTCGGCCTGTGTCTCCTCTGTGATGATCCGCTCCAATTCCGTAATATCATAGGCGTCTACGGTTTGAATTCTTTTTATTCCTATGGCTTTTGCCAGAGCCACAAAATCAACGGCCTGACTCTTTTCTCCCCGAATGGTACAACCGGTTCCCGGATGGTCCTGGTGTCCGGTCATGGCGGTGGTGGAATTATTCAGGATAATCACCGTAACATTCCCCTGATTGTATACCACATCAATCAACGCGGTGATGCCGGAGTGAATGAAGGTGGAATCTCCAATAACTGCAACTGTTTTCTTTGAAAATTCCTTTCCCCTGGCTTTCTCAAACCCAAAGGCCATTCCAATGCTGGCCCCCATGCATATGGACGTGTCCATGGCGCTTAAAGGAGAAAATGCCGCCAGCGTATAGCAGCCGATATCCCCGGATACGTGAAGCTTTAGCTTGTTTAAAACATAAAACACCCCTCTGTGATGACAGCCGGGACAGAGAACCGGAGGCCTTATGGGAATGCCTTTGGACAGTTCTGTCTCCACTCCAGCAATCGTCTCCTTGAGCACTGCGGTACGGACGATTTCCTGATTTAGTTCCCCAATGGTGGGAAGCACTTCTTTTCCAACGACCGCCAGGCCCCAGGACCTGATCTTCTCCTCAATGATCGGTTCCAGTTCTTCAATGACGTAAACGGTCTTACAGCTTTTTATGAATTCCGTAATTTTCTTTCTGGGAAGGGGATGGGTAATCCCAAGTTTTAAATAAGAAGCTTCGGGAAGCACCTCTTTGGAATATTGATACGCAATGCCGCTGGTAATGATTCCAATGTTCGTGTCATGATATTCCACCGTGTTAAGTTCTGTGGTCTCTGCAAATTCTTCCAGCTTTCTTAAACGCTCCTCTGCGATGACTCTTCTCTTTTTTGCCACTGCCGGAGCCACGATATACTTGTTGGGATTTTTGTCATATTCCCTTAACTCCCAGGGCATCGGTTCTTTCAGCTCCACCAGGCTTTGGGAGTGAGAGATCCTCGTGTTTAACCGAAGAATCACCGGTGTGTCAAAAGTCTCACTGATCTCCAATCCCGCTCCCACAAACTCCTTACATTCCTGGCTGTCCGATGGTTCCAGAACCGGAACCTTAGCCGCCTTTCCAAAGTACCTGGTGTCCTGCTCATTCTGGGAACTGTGCTGGCTGGGATCGTCTGCAACCACAAGCAGCAGACCAGCATTCACACCGGGATAAGAAATCGACATCAGGGGATCAGCCGCTACGTTCAGCCCCACATGTTTCATGGAAACAATCGTTCTCGCTCCCGCAATGGAAGCCCCGATTCCCACCTCTAATGCAACTTTCTCATTGGGAGACCATTCTGTGTTTATCGTTTCATATTTCTTTATATTTTCTGTAATTTCCGTACTTGGTGTCCCCGGATAGGCGGAGGCAACCGTTACTCCATATTCAAACGCACCCCTTGCAACTGCTTCATTTCCTAAAAGTATATGTTTCATACGTGTATCATTTCCTTTCGAAATGTTCCTGTAGATTATGAATGTCGTTTACCACCTTTTGAAAATGTCTGTCCCGTTCCGGACTGACCACATGGGCTTCTTCCATGGAAAATTCAACGGATACCCCTTGGTCGGCGGCTCCAAAGGAAAAGCAGCCCACCGGGTGATAGGGACCGTTTAAAATGTAAAAAGATATTTTTTTATACCGGTCACATTCTATAATTTTATAATCAGCTTGAATGGTCTTATCTGAAGGGCCATTCATCTCCTGCAAAAACACTGCACCCGTTTTGATGGGCTGCTCCGACGGATATTCCACCGATTTTACTCCCGGCCGCCATATCTTATTGTTTCTTCCGTCCAATAGGAATTCAAAAATTTCCTCTAATTTACCGTGTAACAAGACGCTTGCACTCGCATATGCCACCGTTTTATCTCCTTTGTCTGTCGTACTAAAAAACCTCATTGTCCCCAATGACCAGATTGGAAGTTTCTCCAAGAGAAACCGGACCTTTCGTCATGGGAGTATACGCTATGAGATTGCTGTATTCTGTACTTTCGCTAAATCCCGCACGTCTGAAATATTCCGCATAAATGGTAGAGCTTAATACATTCATAAGGGTTACCGGTTCTTTTATGGTGCCTGCTGCCTTTAATAATTCTAAAAATATGGTCTCATCCTCCGCTTCCACATCAAGGATATGTATTCGGCGGGAAGGCTCGTAGTATTTAAACACCACATATCCTCTCACCCTGCCCTTTTCCTGGAAAAAAAATATGCTATAGTTCCCGGAGGGACGCTTGAAATAACGCCAGGAAAAGTACTCCACCTCTTTTACAATGGAAAATGATCTTCCGTCAGCAATGCTTAAGGCAAAGTCCGAAAAAGCCTTTTCCCAAAACCGTAAATTAAACGAGGTAAGGGGACTGATGCGTTCATCCACGATTTTACCGGAAACCACATCTTTGATCCTCTTCGTTTCCAGGTAATAATTCTTTGGAAATGCAGTCCACCCTACTCTCCGGTGCCCGGGCAGAGAGTTTTCATTTGGAAATCCAATCAAGATTTGAACCCCTTGTTCCCCTGCCTTTGAAAGTACATACCGTCCCAGCTTTGTAAATAAATGGAAGCCCTGATATTCTGGTGTGACAAAAACATTGTTGCACAGCCCGCTCTTTACCAGCTTCCCATGAAAGAAGGCATGACTTTGCAGGATACAATATCCAGCGGAAAGAACCTCCTGGTCAAAGGCTCCATAGACAAGATTTCTGGAATCAAAAATCCATTCATAGTCCCTCTTTTCAAAGGGCCGCTCAAAGGCAAGTTCCCAGCCGATTATAAATGCAAGCTTTTCCCACTCTTTGGTCAGTCGTCTGAATTCCATGGCACACCCCTCCCCTTTTGTTTTACTCAAGTTATTTATCTGCCTCCAGCTTTTTTGCCAGCTCTGCAAACGTCATGGTTTTTTCCACTTCTTCATCTTCAATGTCCAGCTCCAGCGTCTCACTCAGTTCAATGATGAACTGAACCAGATTCATGGAATCAAACCGCTTTGCTTCTTCCAGTCTGGAGGACGGCAGAATATCATCATCCTCAAAAATCTCTGTGGCGAGTGCCATTATTACATCTAACATCGTAAGTTCCTCTTTTCTCCGTTTATTCCCTATGATTTTCTTTCTTCAGATAGCAGCCCGCCCAGGAAAGTCCGCCTCCGAAAGCTGCCAGAAAAACATGGTCCTCTTCATTTGCTTTTTCTGATTCCAGATATTCGTTTAAGGCAATTAAAACAGAAGCACCAGCCGTATTGGCGTATTTCTCCACATTGATGAAGAATATCTCCTCCGGTATATTGGTACGTCTTGCAATCTCTTTGATAATGTTTCGGTTGGCCTGATGAGTGATGATCCGGTCAGCCTCTACGGCATTCCTTTCTGCCAGGGTCTCAATCAGTGCACTTCCTTTTTCACAGGCAAAACGGTATACACTTTGGCCGTCCATAGAAAAGTAATAATCCCGTTCCTTTTTTACGGCTGGGGCCGGAAGCATACTTCCTCCTGCCGGTATCTGAATCACATCACAGCCGCTTCCATCTGAAAAAAGCAGGACATCCTTTAGCTCATAGAGTCCATGACCGGACACAAGGACCGCGGCCGCTCCATCTCCAAAATAGGGATAGGTAGCAATATCTTTTGGATTCAATAACCGGCTGTACACCTCTGCGGCTACCACGATCACATTTTTTATCCCATCTTTTATGAGAGAAGAAGCGATTTTTAATCCATAGATTCCTCCGCTGCAGACAGAATTAAGATCAAAACAAAAAGCGTTCTTCAAACCGCAGATTTCCTGGATCCTCGTTGCAGTCGCAGGCTGTATCCGGTCCGGAGAGGATGTGGCACAAATGAGGGCATCAATCCCAGATGGGTCCATTCCGGTCTTTTTTAACAGCTGCTTTACTGCCAGGGCACCAATATCTGAAGTACACTCGTCGGTCACATGTCTTCTTGTCTTAATTCCGGCCTTTTCTTCAATAAGCTGCCGGTATTTCGGCGGAAACTGGGTCAGCTCAGAATTGGATATTTCTTTGGCAGGCAGGTATTGCGCCGTATTCACGATATAAGCCATAATTCCTCCCCCTTATGTACATATCAGAACAATTGAAATTCTTCATTCAGCTCATCAACCACCTTTTTAAAACCAGGAGATTCCAAAAAGGATCTGCGGTATCTTGATAAATTTTTTTTCACATTTTTATCATTAATGACCTGAAGAATCAGGGCCTTTAGGTTCTCTTTCTGAAACTCCTTGGTATTTGCCATGAACAGCCTTCCGCATCCATCGGCTTCCACGACTCTTCCATTGCTGGCCTGCTCTGCATGACCGGGGCATATGATAAGGGGCGTTTCATAAAGGATGGAATCCGTGATGCTGTTAAAACCTCCATGGGAAATGAACAAAACAGACCGTTTTAATACGTTCCGGTACTCTTCCAGGCTTAAATTTTCGTAAATCGTTACGTGATCCGGTAAATTGACCTCATTTACTTTATTATTCCTGTTTCCCCCAAAGGATACCACCACCTGATATCCAAGATCTTTAGAAGCATCAATGCAGATGTCCCAATAGGTATGGCTGAAACAGATGGTCCCAAGGCTGATAAATATGGTATCTTTTTTTTCGGTGAGCGTTTCTCTATCCACAAAAGCAGGACCTACGAATTTAACATTGGGAGGGTATTTATTTCCGCCGGGATGAAACTCCCTGGAGGTCACCACCATGGTGAATTTCCCTTCCGGCTCCATAATGCTCCACGGCTTATCCACCACCTTGCCATACTGCTTTTCCAACCGCTTTATGATGGAATTGAATTTCATGATATAGGGAATGGATACCGCCGCACTTTTTACAAGGCTCAAGGTAAATGCCGGGGTCTCCTTCATCATGATTTTATCCCCCATAAAGCTGCTTACAAAATATACATAAGGGATATGAAAGTATCGGGCGGCGATTTTACCCCAAATGGCTAAGGTATCGCATATGATAAGGTCAGGCTTTTCCCTTTCCACCTCTTTCATCATGAAGGGAAGAAGTTTTTCTGTAAATGTATAAAATACATAAAGCAGATTCATAAACTGGGACTGAAGCTTTTCATCTGCCGCAAGCTTATTATAATAATGATAGAATTCATCCGGATATTTCCGCAAATCCACCCCGTCCATAGAATCAAACTTGTGGAAATACTGCTCAAAGGTATAGTAGATAAGGGTTACATCCCGCTGGGACAGTTCCTTACACAGGTTGAGCTGAGGGTTTACGTGTCCTGACACCGGAAGACTGATAAACATGATCTTTTTCAATTTCCTTTTTCTCCTTCTCTTCTAACTCTTTCATTAAAACAGTCGCCTCATATAACTGCTCGAAGGTTCCCGCATCGGTCCATTTGGAGGTTAAAATCCCGTAGGTGAGTTGTCCCTGTTCTGCATAGTGATGGAGAACATCTGTGGTCTCATACTCATTCCTTGTGCTCAATTTCATATTTTTCAAAAGATCAAATACCTCTGGTTTAAAAATCCATAAGCCGGTGTTGACATAATTGGAGAAAGGTACCTGGGGCTTTTCCACCAGCCTGGTGATTTGGTTTTTCTTAAATTCAACCACGCCGTAGAGTTTTGGATTATCGGACTGAGTGATCAGGATCTTGGCACTGAAATCTTCTTTTTCCGTTTCAAAATCCTTTACAAAGGAAGTCAAGTCCTCCGTCACAATATTATCGCCCAGAATTACCATGAACTCGTCCCCTCTGGCAAATTCCTCCGCACATAAGAGAGCAGCTCCTGTTCCTTCATTGCCCTCCTGAATCTCATAATGAAGCTTTACTCCGAACTCTTCACCGGTTTTTAAAAGCTTGTAAAAATGCCCTAAATATTCTCCGCTTGTTACGATGAGGATATCCTTGATTCCCACTTTCGCCAGGGTTTCTATGGGGTAATAGATCATAGGTTTTTTATAAACCGGAAGCAAATGCTTGTTGGTAATGATTGTCAACGGATTCAAACGCTTTCCGTGACCTCCTGCTAAAATAACACCTCTCATAAACAGCACCTCTCTGCTAATGTATTTTTTTATTTTCCAGTTCTTTTTTGATTTGTTTTTTTAAAACAGAATATCTCCATTTCATAAAAGCCAAATGATTTGGAACTAAACACAAAACATAGTATTTATGCAGAAACTTATTTTTTCCAGACAGTATATGAACATTCTCCAAGAGGATGCCCCCTTCTGCGGGGTAAAAATTAAAGTATGCCTTTCCTCGCATGGGACCGCCCGCCCCGCACAGGACAATTGATTTTCCCATGATCACTTTTGTAACCTTCAATTTGTAATAAAACAAAGGCATGGTAAAACATATGGTTCCGATGCAGCCAGACTCCATCTGCTTTCGGTCAAAGCGGATCCAAAGGACCGGAATAAAGTCAAACCACTTGTGAAACTTCTCTCTGTTATATACATGATCAAAAACAATCCCTGTTTCATCCTCGGGAACGGGAATGAAAACCGACGAACGTATCTCTATCTTCTCTTTATTATCTAACCAACCCATGGGATATCCGCCTCTTTGGGCTCCTACTCGCTTCTCCTGCGGCGCAGTGCCTTCTCGTCCTGCTTTGTCATCAGTTTACAAATAAGGGAGCTCATAATCTCATTCATCTTGTTTTCTTTTTTGGTCAGCTTTGCATTCAGATCAATTTCTTTCAGCAAAGCCTGAATGGGAATCACATCATCATAATCAACCGCCTTTGCTTTTTTGGTGTACCTGGAAATGCCCAATTCTTCAAATCGCTTTACGGTAGGTGCGCCCTCCGGCGTAAGTCCTCTGTACCGAAAGTACTCCGGCAGCATCCCTTCTTTTTCCCCCACCCTGATGGTCGTGTCTTTAATGAATTTATCTTCCACGTCATTTTCTTTTTTCCGTTCGGGCCAGTGATAGTCTTCCAGTTTTAAACCACATTCCAGATTAAAACCATTCTGCAGCTGGTAAATACGATCTGCGGCAGCAAACATCTCCTCATCGGTAAAATCCAGATTGAGAATCCCATTGGTGATTTCCGCAAATTCATTAAAATAGGCTGCTCCTGCACTTGGGAGTGCGGTTACCGCAAAAAGGCACAACCCCAAACAGTCAATGACATATTTATAATTTTCATGCCAGCACACCACACGGCCTTTTTTATCTGCCTTGGCAAAATTTTTCTCAGCCTTTGTTTTAAAAATATGTTTGGAAACCACCTCGGAGAAAAAGCCTCCAAATACCGAGGTAAACACGTAGCCCTTTAAATGGTCCCCCCCTCTGGTAGAGGTAAGGTAGCTTAGGGACTTGGCTAAATGAGAATTGGAATGAAGTCCGGCAGATGACTTGCGGATACAAAATGCATACTTTTCAGCATGTAAAACAAGGGAGGCCCGGTAAGCCCCTTCTGCTGCAATGTTTCCGATCCCTTCCCTGCGGCAGATTTTATACATCAACTCTTCCACATCCTCTGCATTTCCAAACTCATACGTCTTTTCCTCATCCGCTATGATACCTCTCTGATAACACTCCAAGAGAAACCCAATGGTAGAACCGCCTTCAATGGCATCAAACCCCAGATTGTCGCTGAGATTTTTCAAATGAAGAATGCTGGCCCAATCGAAGATCCCGTTGTAAGGACCGATGCCTGCCACCGCACCATAATCCAGCCGGTCTCCCTTTTCTCCTTTGTGCCTCCCTTCCTTAATCTCATACTCTCTGGCACACCCAACCGGACAGTAAATGCAGGCTTTTCTTTTTGTCTCGTGTTTGTATAAGAAATTCTCCGCATATAAGTCTTTCACCTGTTTGTCATCCGATGTCTGAAAATTGCGGATGGGCAAGGCTCCCTGTTTGTGATACCTCTTGATTAGCATTAACGTCCCTTGAATCTTTCCTGATCTTAAAATGACCGACGCACGGCATTTCCTGATCCACTGATCCCTGATTTCTTTGACTTTCTCCGGATTCCAAACTTCAGGCTTCCCTGTCTTTTTTTCCACTACAATGGCCTTCAGCTTCTTTGAGCCCATCACGCAGCCCATGCCGGTTCTTCCAGCCACGTGGCATTTTGACATGATAATACTTGCAAAACGCACCAGATTTTCTCCCGCCGGCCCGATGCAGGCAACTTCTGAACCTTTCCCATGACGTGCGGCCAGCTTCTCTGTGACTTCTTCCGTTTGCATTCCCCAAAGCTCTGCGGCATCTAAAAGTTCGATCTGGCCCTGTTCTTTGATGAGAACATACACCGGATGATCTGATTTTCCTGAAAAAACCAGATGATCAATTCCCACCGTTCGCAGCCGGATGTTAAATTCTCCGCCCAGATTGGAATCTCCAAATGCGTCCGTAATGGGACTTTTGGCGGTTACTGTACATCGGTTACTGGCCGGAAGCCCGCTCCCCACCCCCGGCCCAATCCCAAAGATCAATAGATTTTTTTCTGAAAGCGCATCATAATCTGCCGCATCGGAATCATACAAAATCTTTGTATTGATTCCCGGCCCGCCTATGTAATTCTTTCTAAGTTCTCTGGTGATCTCTTCTAATCTCACTTCACCAGTGGTTAAATTGATGTAAGCAATCTGATTGTCATGAATTTTTTCCACGTTGACCAGCCTCCTTGCTGTATCCGCTTCTTCGATTGATAAGATTCAATGAACTTATTTAATTTCGCATAGTATAGCATAATCGTTTTTTTTACAAAATACCTTTTCATTTTCTGCCATAAAAACAGCAAAATCTCGTATACAGTTTCTTTGGTCCTTTTTCTACAAATTTTTACAATATTATGATAAAATAACAGTAATTAGAAAAATGGAAGGAGACCGGGACTTTATGATTAGAATTGCTGTCTGCGATGACGAACCTATATTCATTGAGCAGATCAAAGCCCTGATAGAACGCACACTATCAGAGGCATTTATCTCTTACTCAGCCGATTCTTTCACATCAGGAGAAGAGTTATGCGAGGAACTGGCACGTGGTGCTGTCTATGATCTGGCCTTTCTGGATATCAGTATGAATGGTATGAGCGGAATCGAATTAGGAGACAAATTAAGATATTATTTTGGAATCAAAAAAACCATTATTATTTACATATCTTCCTATGATAACAGGGCAAAGGAAGTGTTTTGCCTGGACACCTTCCGCTTTCTGTCAAAGCCCATTGATCCTGAGCTTTTTAAAAAGGATCTTATGAGTGCCTATAAACGGTTTGCAAAACTGCAGGACAAATTCTTTTGTTTTAAGGACATTACCAAAGGACAGTGTAATCTTCCCATTGAGGACATTCTGTATTTTGAAATAACCCAGGGTCACAAAATCAATGTGATTACAAAAGACAGTCATTATGTTTTCTTTGGAAAGCTGATACAGGTATTTGAACAATTGGAGGCACAGAAATTTTTATTGATCCATCATTCCTTTTTGGTCAATTATTGCCATATCCGGCAGATTTCCTATGAAAAGGTCCAGATGTCCAATCAAACGGAATTACCCATCAGCGGCCCGAAAAGGAAGGAAATAAGGGCGAAGTATTTACAGCTTAGAAAACAAAAGGAAGAAGACATATGGTAGTGATCGTTACATATTTAACCATGAATATTCTTAGGACCTACGTGGTCTATGATTTTATCCAAACGTTCCTAAAAAAAAGAAGAGCCCCTGTCTGGGCCATTGGAACCGCTTATGTGATCTATTACCTTGCGGGGGCATATCTGTACTTTAATTTGTTTAGTCCCACTTTAAATATCGTGTTTAATCTGACTATTTGCTTTTTAATCTCTCTTTTCTATAAGACTTCCGTGTTTAAGCGGATTCTTGCTTCTTCTTTTCTTTATATATTGTCGCTTGCAAGTGAAGATTGTATGGCAGCGGTGCTTGTGCTGTTTATAGGCACCAGTTTTAAAACCATCATACAGCGGGACTGTTTTGTCATTATCGGAATCATTTTTTCCAATCTGCTGATGTTCGGTCTGGTTAAATGGAGCAAAGTCTTCTTTAAAACCCAGGAAACTTATCACACAGATGTCCAGCCTCCCCGCTGGCTGGCCATATTTTTGATTCCTGCAGGAAGTATCTACATATTAAACAGTCTGACGTTAGAAATCATTTCCAATCAATCGGAATCTTCCTTTTTATTGACCACTGCAGTTCTGGTATTGCTGGTGATCAATATTTTGCTGTTTCATTTATATGACAAACTTTTATTGGAGGAGAATTTAAAGTATGAAAACCTGCTGCTCTCCCAACAGAATGATGCCTATGAAAAGCAGTCTGTTCTGGTCCAGCAGTTCCAAAAAAGTATGCGGGAAAAACGGCACAACCTGCACAATCATCTGGCTGCCATATCCGGCCTTGCGGAACAGGGGCAGAAAGAAGAATTAATGGAATATATAAAAAAGCTGACGGACAATGTAAGGGCCCAGGAATCGGGGATCAACAGCGGACAACCCATCATTGACGCATTGATTAACAATAAGCTTTATCTGGCCCAGCATTTTCAGATCAAATCCCAGGTCCATATCCGGCTTCCTGAGGTACTTAAAATAAACAAGATGGATCTTACCATTATCTTAGGCAACCTTTTGGATAATGCCATGGAAGCCTGTATGAAACTTCCAAAAGAAGAACGGGAGATTCTCATTGATATCTCAGAGCTACACGGGGTTTTAACCATACAAGTGATAAATACCTACGATGCCTCCAAGCTATGCATCAAAGACGGAAAGCCCTGTTCCACGAAAAAAGATAAGACCTGTCACGGGATCGGGCTAAATTCTGTTGACCATACCATAGCAAAATACAACGGGGTCTTAGAATATGATTACGGCAAACAGCAGGACGGGGAAAAGAACCTTTTTACCGTAAATATTCTGTTGTATCTGCCTGACGAAGCCTGCTGACCGCACCAGCCACCGAAAAAAAGGGGAATTCTATGCCAGAGACAAACCATATCAGTAAAACACACAAGATTTTATTATGCAGCACGGATACACAGTCGGAAGAATACCAGGAGATTCTTATGGAATACAAGTTATCCATCTATGTGAACCACATTCGTTACGTCAATCTCATCTGTACTCATAAAAATTTATACGAATTAGTTCTTGGAAATTTATTTACGGAAGGGATTATTCAAGAGATCTCTGAGATAAAATCCATAGAGATCGCGGAAGACGAAGGAAAAGCATACGTGGAATTAGTGACAAGCGATGTGTTTAAAGATTTAATCGGAGCAACCGAAGGAATACGAACGGTTACTACTGCCTGCGGAAAACAGCACTCTATCTCCTATTATCTTATGAACGATGGAGATCTAAAGGCATTGGACTCCCATTTTACCATCAGACTGTCAAAAATTATTACTTATATGAATGAATTTCAAAAAAGCAGTGATATCTACAAATTGACCCGGGGAATCCATTCCTGCGGATTATATGACAGCCAGGGCTTATTATATCTTATGGAGGATATTGGGAGACATAATGCGGTGGATAAGGTCCTGGGGTATGCCATCAAACATGGAATTGATTTATCAAATACCATTCTCGTCACCAGCGGAAGGGTTCCCAGCGATATGATATTAAAAATCATCAAAGCGAAAATCCCCATCCTGGTGGCCCGTTCAGTCCCTACGGATGCCGCCATTGAGATGGCCAATAAATTCAATATCACTTTAGCAGGTTTTGCAAGAGGGACCCGGATCAATTTGTATTCTAATGAACAACGGGTCCTTTTGGAAGAGATACGGTAAAACAGCTTCCTCCCTCTTTTCTACGTTCTGCGGTGACGGTTCCCCCGTGAGCCGCAACAATGGATTTTACAATGGCAAGACCGATGCCTGCGCCTCCGGTCCTTCGGTCTCTGGATTTATCCGACCGGTAAAAGCGTTCAAAGATAAGCGGCAATTCTTCTTCCTCGATACCGATCCCGTTGTCAAGGACCTTCACGATTCCGTACTGAGGGGTCTCAGAAACCAGAACCTTTATGCTGCCGCCTTTTGGAGTGTATTTTACTGCGTTGGAAAGAAGGTTTGCAACCACCTGGCTGATCCGGTCCTTATCAGCTTCCACAAATACCGGGTTTCCTTCCATCTCAAAGGAATGGTTCTTTTTCTGGATCTCCCCATTCATGGTGTCTGATACAATTTTAACAAGACCGGTCAGGTCAATCCGGGATTTTTTTAACGTCAGATTTTCACTTTCTATCCTCGCAAGCTGCTCTAAGTCTGCTACCAGGGTTCCCAACCGTTTCACCTCTTCAAAACAGCTGTAAAGCCGCTCAGGGGTCGGGTCCCACAACCCCTCCATCATGGCTTCCAAATGGGAGCTTAATGAGGTCAGCGGAGTCCGCAGCTCATGAGCCACATCTGCCGTCAGCTGTTTCCGCAAGTTTTCCTGTCTGCCAAGAGCGTCGGAAAGCTGATTGATGGCGGCTGCAAGGTCATCAAGTTCTTTGATCCTGGTTCCCGGTTCAAACCGGATGTTATAATTACCTTCTGAAATTTGTTTGGCAATGTATGCGGTCTTTGTAACCGGCCGGGAAATCCTGCGGGCCAGGAAACAGCCCACCGCCACAGAGCAGATGCCGGACAGGATTCCTATGAAGCCAAGGACCTTATTCATGACATTGATAAAATCGAAATCTGCTTCATTCATAAAGAACGGACCATAGTATTTAATGGATACGCTTCCGGTCTTTCTTCCATTCTGGCTCAGGTCATAGGTATGGTCCACAAAACCGCCCTTTGATCCCCGCTCCTCCATACGGACCGAGATTTCATTCATGATCTTTCCACAAAGACTCATGTCGTGGTTTTGCGCATCCCATACCACGTTACCGCCCAGGTCATACAGTTTTACGATATAGCCGTCATATAAGGCATTCATACCGATGGCGTGAACGTAATCAAGTTTCCAGTTCCGCTTAAAGCCATCATACTGGCCGTTTAATTCTTCCACCAGGTTTTCTCTCCGCTCCACCCCAAGCTGGGTAATATACTTTTCAAATTCCCGGTTAATCAACCAGTTGGAGAGAAGGCCGATGAGAAAGATGGTCAGAAAAAGCACCAGAAAAATCGACAGTGACAGCTGCTTTCTTAAACTTTTCATTCCGGTCACCCCCCGAATTTGTATCCAAGTCCCGGAATGGTAAGGATGTATACGGGAGCTTTGGGATCGTCCTCCACCTTTTTTCTTATGTTTTTGATGTGGCTGTCAATGGCTCTGTCATATCCTGCAAAGCCCTTATCAAGGGCTGTCTCAATCAATTCTTCCCTGGTAAAGACCTTTCCCGGATATTTAATGAGGGCAGACAGGATGTTGCGCTCGCTTGGAGTCAGCGTGACCACCGCTCCTTTTTTGCGGACCTCATTTTTCTCAATATCCACCACCAGATCTCCGTCTCTCCAGGAATTGTACCTGGTCAGCGGTACTAAGTCCCGTTCGGTGCGGCGGAGCACTGCCTCGATGCGGGCAGACAGTTCTTTTAATCCGAACGGTTTGATCACATAATCATCGGCTCCCAGTCCAAACCCCTCCACCACATCATTTTCCTCTACCTTGGCGGTCAGCATAATCACTGGAACACGGGATTTTCTGCGGATGGCAGTACACACCTCTTCTCCGGAAAGGTCCGGGAGCATAAGATCCAGAAGTATCAGAGAGATATTTTCTGCATCAAATATTTCCAAAGCCTTTTTACCGTTTTCAGCCGGCAATGGGCGGTAGCCTTTGCTCTCCAGAAGACGGCAGACTACCTCCAGTATTTTAGGTTCGTCATCGACGACCAGTACATTTTTTAAATTCCTTCCCATCCGCACACCTCAATCTCATCAAAATAAACAGGAAAAGGGAACTGCACCCTGGCAGTTCCCGGTTTTCTTATTCCACTACGTCGTAGCCCTGATCTTCAATTTCAGACTTTAACTTTTCCACAGGAGCTTTCTCCGGGTCATGATCCACTGCTACGGTCTTGGCTGCCAGATCCACAGACACACCGGACACACCTTCGATGGCTCCTACCGCATTCGTAATTGCTTTTACACAATGTTCACAGGACATACCTTCTACGTTGATGATTGTTTTTGACATTTGTATTACCTCCATTATTTTATATTATTTAAAGAAAACCTACTTGTTTGGTACAATGACGAGGTCTTTATCTCGTTCCTGTCATTGGTTTGAATCTCTTTAGCCGCAGCGCATTGGTCAATACGGAAACAGAGCTTAAACTCATGGCTGCCGCTGCAAAAATCGGATTTAAAAGCGGACCGTTAAAGAGTAAATGCAGAAGACCTGCCGCAATGGGAATCCCGATCACATTATAACCGAACGCCCAGAAAAGATTCTGTTTGATGTTCCTGATGGTCTGCTTGCTCAAATCAATGGCCGTCGGCACATCCATTAAATCAGACCGCATAAGAACAATGTCTGCCGATTCCATGGCAACGTCGGTTCCGGAACCGATGGCGATTCCGATATCTGCCTGGGCAAGAGCCGGTGCATCGTTGATCCCGTCTCCTACCATGGCAACCTTTTTCCCTTCGCTCTGCAGCTTCTTTACCTCGCTGGATTTATCCTGGGGAAGCACTTCTGACAGCACCCGGTCAATTCCCACCTGTTTTGCAATGGCAGCTGCAGTTTTCTTATTATCTCCTGTGATCATAGCCACTTCTATGCCCATCTTATGCAAACTTTCAATGGCCGCACGGCTGGATTCCTTCACCACATCGGCAACTGCGACGATGCCGGCCAGCTGTCCGTTTAAGGCCACATACATAGGGGTCTTTCCTTCTTCCGCCAGACGGTCGGAGCTTTCTTCCATTCCTGCTAAGGAAATGTTTCTCTCCTCCATCAGCTTCCGGTTTCCGGCAAGAACCTCTTCTCCGTTAATCGTTGCTTCAATGCCACGACCGGTCAACGATTCAAACTGACTGGCAGTAAGAATCTCAAGTCCTGCTTCCTCTGCCCCGCGGACAATGGCCTGCCCCAGCGGATGCTCAGATCCTTTTTCTGCAGAAGCACAAACCTGCAGCAAGTGGTCTTTTAAAATGCCATCTGCCGTCAGCACATCCGTCACGGTTGGCTTCCCTTCGGTAATGGTACCTGTTTTATCAAATACAATGGTCGTGATCTTATGGGCCGTTTCAAGTGCTTCTCCTCCTTTGATGAGGATTCCATTCTCCGCTCCCTTTCCGGTTCCCACCATAATCGCTGTAGGTGTTGCAAGCCCCAGTGCACAGGGACACGCGATGACCAGAACGGATATAAATATGGTAAGAGCAAACTTCAAATCCCCGCCGGTCCCAAAGTACCAGGCAATCCCGGACAACAGGGCAATGGTGCATACAACCGGAACGAAATATCCCGAAACAATATCTGCCAGCTGGGCAATGGGAGCTTTGGACCCCTGAGCGTCTTCCACCAGCTTAATGATCTGGGCCAGTGCGGTTTCGCTGCCGATTTTTTCTGCTTTGAACTGCAAGGCTCCTGTGGTATTTAGGGAAGCTGCGTAAACCGGGTCTCCCTCTTTTTTATCCACCGGCATACTCTCTCCAGTTAGCATGGATTCGTCAATGGCGGTATGACCGCTTATGACGCTGCCATCCACCGGGATCTTTTCTCCCGGCTTTACTAAAATAATATCACCGATTTCTACTTCGTCAATAGGAATCTCTTTTTCTATGCCATCCACCAGTACAGTTGCAGTCTTTGGTGCCAGGCCCATAAGTTTTTTAATGGCTTCGCTGGTCCTTCCCTTGGATACCGCTTCTAAGGATTTTCCAAGTAAGATAAGAGTTATGATAACCCCTGCCGTCTCAAAATACAGCGAATCTACCGCCATAACGTGACCCGTTGCGATCTGAACGGTGTTATAAATACTGTAAAGAACCGCTGCCGTAGTTCCCACTGCAATGAGAGAATCCATATTGGGACTTCTCTGAATCAGGGCCTTAAACCCAATGGTATAAAATTTATATCCCACTCCAATGACCGGTATAACTAAGAACAGCTCGGTCAGCGCATAAACCAAAGGGAACTGCATGGGATCGAGTCCTGCGGGAAACGGCAGGCGGACGATCTTTATCATGGGCGCCATGGCAATATAAAGAAGGGGAATGGAAAATACAGCAGATACAATGAATTTGGTCCACAAGGTCCTTATCTCCCGCTGTTTTCTTTCCCGGTCCTCGTCTGCCGCATCCGCCTTATTCACTTCCAAAGCCTGATAACCGGCTTTTTCAATGGCACCTCGGATTGCGGATAGTCTAACGGTCTGGGGATCGTAAGTCACCATGGCTTTTTCTGTGGCGAAATTGACAGAAGTCTCTTCCACTCCTTCCAGCTTGCCGATGGCTTTTTCTACCCTTCTTGCACAGGCGGCACAGGTCATTCCGCCGATGGGAATGGTCACACGGGCATTTTCCGATTTCTCTGCGACTTCATATCCGATTTTTGTTACTGCCCCTTTAATGGCAGAAAGATCCAGACTTTCGTTGTCGTATTCCACAAACAGCTTTTCACTTGCCAGATTCACCGTAGCCTGGCTGACTCCGGAAAGCTTACGCACAGTCTTTTCGATCCTCTGCGCACAAGCGGCACATGTCATGCCTCTTATATTTAACATTTCACTTGTCATCTTGATCCACCTCACCTTTTTTTAACATCTGCCTTGAAGTTTTCTGTAACTCATGATATTATTATGACAGTTATTGTGATATTTGCAAGTATGCACTTTATTGTAATATAGTACCCAAAAAGATACTAAAGGAGGTTTTTATTTATGGATTGCAACTGCTCTGAATATCATTGCCCGGTTGACACTACTTTAAATATGATCGGCGGAAAATATAAAGCTCTTATTTTATGGCACCTGATCGACAACACGTTACGATTCGGGGAATTGCGTAAACTTATTCCGCAGGCTACCCCTAAAATGATGACCCAGCAGCTTAGGGAACTGGAAGAGGACCACTTAATCAACCGGACGGTGTACCCTGTGGTTCCGCCAAAGGTCGAGTATTCCCTGTCGGAGCTGGGAAATAGCATTCGCCCGATTCTGGAAGCCATGTATTACTGGGGCACAGACTACCTGACCCAGAATGGACTAAAAGCAAGCTGTTCCATGAAGTTTCCCCTTTAATCTAATATGAGGTAATCATTATGATCCTATGCATTGGCTCAGCTCCGTGTAAGGTTTGAAACGGTCGAAACATATATTAGGGTTGGAAAAAGAAAATTTAAAGTAAAATAAAAAGATCAGGAATCCCGTTTTCATGGGACCTGATCTTTTTTTATTCTTCTATGCCTGCCCGACTGCAATCGGTTTTATTGCTCTGCCACCCCGAAATCATCCACATACACATATGCGGCCCCGGACTTTTTGTAAGCATACACGGTAGCATTAACGGCTCCGGCTCCCGTAGTAAAAGGGATTTGGACCATCGTCCAGTCTGTACGGTCCGATGTTTGTGATACCTTGGTACCTCCAAAGCCGTTTACACCAATTTCAACCTGCTCTCCCGGGTCTGCCTTGACCCAGGCAGTGCATACATAGGTGGTATTCGGACTCAGCCCTGTGACCGTCTGCTTGATGCCATCTTCCCCGGTTCCCAGTCTGACACTTTTTGAACCGCTTCTTGATACAGATACACCGGCAGCTGTTTTAGAATGTGTTGGCACCCATGGGGAGATGACTCCTTTCTCCAAGTCGGACTGCCTCACCTTATTGATGTAAAGGACACTCACATCTTCAAAAACCGGATCAGGCGGGAAAGAGAAATCATGTCCGGGAGTCCACTTGGACCCACCGTACTCATATGCGCCAATATCCGGCCCCGAGCCGGCATAATCACCGGTGATTCCAGGGATCACGACCCCGGCATCAACCGCCGGAGAAGCAGCTTTCAAACGGAAATCTCCTGCTGCAGGGTTCTCAAACAGGGGATCGGTACCAGAAGTAATATTATTTCCTTCTATATGAGTTCCTGGAAGGGTAAACGCGGTCGTAAAGATATTGTTGAAGATTCTGTCCCCATACATATCTGACTGAAACTTACTTCCCCAATATCCAATATTTCCGTTATTGTAGGTGGTATTGTTATAGATCAGATTAAAATTACTGGGAGTATTCAATCTTATCCCTGTATAATTTCCCCAAACAACATTGTGATGTACGATATAATTCTTGCTTCCGTTATCCAGATAAATACCGGTGCCGGAATAATTTTTTGCCAGATTATCATGGATGTAATTGTGATGAATGACCGTCCCCTGGCCATCCCAGGCAAATTCATAAAGGATTCCGCAGTCCTTTGTCAGCTTTCCTGCATTGTACAGATCATTATACTGTATCCGGCTGTTTTGGGTTGGCATAAAAATCAGATGCCGTCCGGCATTATATACCGTATTATGACTGATCAGATGGTTTGCTCCCAGAAGATAGATGGCTGGGATATCTGCTGCCGAATAATCTGCTTCATGAATGAGATTATTGATCAACTGATTCCCTGTTCCCTGTATGCTCACCAGATTTCCGGAGCTGTAGGTCAAAGTACTGTCTCTAAGTTCATTATTGGTTCCGGACATAAATATACCGGTACTGTATTGCTTTGTAACATCCGAATCGTGGCTGATGTATTCTCCCTTTAAATCCGAAACCTTACAGGAATTAGAACCAGCCATTTTAATGCTGGAAGCAAAAATGTTAATTCCCGTAATATTTATATAGGAACGGGAGCTTAAATCAAATGCATACGTCCGCTTCTTTGCTTCTACGGTCAGGTTATTGGGATTTTCTCCCCCAGGTGCCCATAAATAAAGCCGGTCGGTGGGGCTGTCATAATACCATTCTCCTGGGCTGTCAAGGTCGTTTAAATCACCGGTGATATAATAGCTGTTACCGGCTGCGGCCGGAATCTCGATTGGATCAAAGGTAATGGAGCCTGGATTTGAGCCTGTAATGGTGCTTTGGTAAGATTTATAGCCTGTTCCCGAAACACACCAGACCGTTTTGCCAACCCAGTATCCAGCTTTCTGTGTCAGACTCTCATCTTGAATCATGGAAGCTGAACCGGAATCAACGGAGGCAAATGTGGCATTCATGGGATTTTGTTGGGCTGAATTGGGCCATCTCGCTTGTATTTGCATTTGTTTGTTGACAAATATCTGATCTTTGGTTCCAAGGGAACCATTCATGGATGCATAATAGATGGAACCGGAATCTTTTACCCAGTCTGTGACCGGATCGGCACCAGAAACGGTGACGGTCTCTCCTTTATAAGCCTGAAAGCTTATGGGCTTTGCAGAAGTTCCCGAGGTTTTCATGGTTACGGTTTCCCGGTAGGTACCGCCTCGTATGATACAGGTGTCTCCGGCTTTCATGGAATCTGCTGCCTTTTGAATGGTTTTCCATGGATTTGCCAGGGTTCCAGTTCCGGTAGCGTCATTGCCTGTTACAGAAACGTAATAGGAGGAAGCTGCTTCTACCCTTTCTCCCCCTAAACAAAAAATAAATAAATTAATTAACACACTTACGACGAAAAACATTCTGCCTTTTCTCTTTTTCAAACTCTGCCTCCTGTAATCTCTTCATTTTCAGATAAGGCTTATTCCTATGGACTTAAATTTAATGCTACCAAAATTCTGATACCATAATCCATAGATATCTGTAAGCCTTGTTGTTTTATCGGCTTACAGCCGGTTACAGTTTATGTTTTTCCGACAATGCAGGAGATATTTATCATTTTTTTAACAAAGTTTCTCTGTTATATAAACAATCCAGACATTTCATGGAATCGCTTTGACCGATGAGTCGTTCTTTCGGAGATTCAGGATGATTTCGGGTGAAACGTAAATAGCCTTGATGCGTTTGATCCAGCAGCAAGGCTATGACTTACAAATGTTAAAAAGTTGTGTTATTTTACATAGATCGTTACAAATTTACAGTGGGAAAGTTCCTTTACCTTTATGGTGTTATTGTGAATCTCGATGCTCTCTTTCTTTTCCTCCAGAAGATTTGTATAGTAAGCCTCCGTAATATCATAGTTAAACCTTATTTCATCCCCCAGAGTTTCATGATCCTTGCCGTTAAATAGCCGGATAATGATCCCATCCTCATTCTCTGCCTTTTTTATGGCAGAAACTACAAGCCGGCCTTCTGTTTCAAACAGGGAACCAACCGCAGGCTTTCTGCCTTCTGGCTCCCTTTGGGAAAAAATAAGCCTGCCATTTAAAAATTCTCCATAGGCGTAGACCTGGACCGGCGTATTATAAGCTTTCGCCAAAATGTCAATATTGGAACCATTGATATCGGAATTGTAAATGGTGAATCCAAAGGAGAAATCCATTTTCTTTAAAAGCTGGGCATCGGGAGTCTCTATGATGCGCTCGCCACTGGCCCTTCCCGGCCGGTAGAGCAGATTCTCCTTCCCCATGAAACCGTAAGTGCGGAACAGAGTAAGGCGTATTTTCCGATCCTCCAGGACTTCATATTCTCTCACCCCCTGGGGAATCACAGCAATTCCCCGATTCCCGTCTGTGAGGGAAACATAGGATTGTGCCGGTTCAATGGGAATAGGCGGCTCCTGCCAGGAAGACGGGTTGTTTGCCCAGTTGGCAAGCTCCTGAACGCCTGCTTTCGTACCTGAGCTTCCCTTCTGACTCTCCAGATACAGATCCATTTCCTCTTTGTAATGGTTTTTTCTCTTAATAAGGCCAAACTGTTGATCTGCATAGTTAAAACTACGGATAAGCAGGCTGTCGAAAATCACGCAGAGACGATGGGAAAGACCTTTGTTATCCACATGAACATTAAAATCAATGACTTTTTCTCCCTGCTTTAAGCCTACGGTCATCGTAACCGGGAGAATGGTGTCAGCCACCTTTTTGCTTCTGGACTCTAAATCTGCCGGCACCTTCATGTGATAGGTGATGATCGCCCTTCCATAGATGCCGCTGCTCTCCAGGAAAGCCTCAAAGGGTCCATCCGTGGAAAATATCTCCATATCCTGTCTTGGAGGAGAATAATTAAAGCTGTCACCGTCATCTCCATTTTCCACCAGCACCGCCTGATTCTCATAGCATATCCTGCTCTCCTTATCCAAAATGGTGAGGGAACCGTTTGCGGCCACTGAAATAAAGTAATATTCATTTTCCAGGGTGTCTTGTTTCATCATGGGACAAGCGCTGGTGACGGTTCTTTCAAGACTGTACCGGGCATATCCCAGAGCCGGAAGCTCTGAGGTTTTAATGGCTATCACTGCTTCCAGCACCCGTTCAGGAACATAGAAGCTTCTGGAGGGATCCAGGCGGATCGTCTGAGAAAGAACATAGTCGGTTAAATCTCTGGACGATACAAGGGTATAAGGAAGCGTCGTTCCCTCTTCATCCAGTATCGCAAAATCTTCTCCCGGAACATAGATCTTTGCCAGCACTACTCCGTCCCGTTTCTGGGGAAGGGTGTTGATCATGGTAATGGACATATCCCCACGCTTCTCTATGCCGGCAGCAATCAGCCGTGTATGAAGCTCTGCCAGATTGACGGAAATATCCCTGGCCTGCTTATAGCGCATGAAAACATCCTCGTTGGCCGTATCGGACATACAAGAGCCTATGGAATCGTGGGCAGCATTTTCAAAGAGCAGCTTCCACACCTCCTCCACGGCCTTGCGGGGATACTCATTTCCCAGTTGGTCTGACAATGTGAGCAGCGGCTCCAATACATTAGTCACGTAATTCTGGACCTGGGTATTGAGCACCTTCAAATCAGACCGCGAGGAAAAGATAGACTTGTGGATCCGCATATGCTTTGCGATCACCAGTTCTCCGGAAACCTCCTCCAAGTCAGGTTCTTCCTGCTTCACATCCCGGATATAATCCTCAATACAGCTTATGACATATTCTCTTTCAGGATCTTTTTCGTTCCTCTCCTTGATCAGCTCAGGGAGATTGGTACGGATAGGTGCCTGGTCAAAGCCATTGGGAAAGTAGATGTTCTTGGTGCTGCTTCTCTTCCCCGCCTTCTCAATGCACTCCTTCTGCCAAAATATCTCACTTTGCTCCGGATTCTCCGGTATGCTTCCGCCGATATAATAGCCGAAGGGAATCTGTGTGGCAAAGACCAGGCTGCCGTCGTCTCCTCTCCAGTTAAAATCCGTATGATTTACCATATCATCGCTGACTCCACGCCAGAACAAGGTATCCTCTATGCCAAATTCCCGGTAGATCTGGGGCATATTTCCAGCCTGACCAAAGGAATCCGGAACATACCCCACCTTCATATAGCCGCCGAACTCCTCACAGCATTTTATCCCATAATATAAATTTCTGACAATGCTTTCGGCGGAAATGACCAGCTGATCAGTCTGGGTGTACCAGGGACCCACGATCAGCCGCCCCTCTTTTACCAGCCTGGTGATCCGCTCTTTATCCTGAGGCTGCCATTTGATATAGTCCTCCAAAAGGGAAGCCTGTCCGTCAAGCATAAAGTATTTAAAGTCCGGGTCTGCCTCCAAAGTAACCAGCACATCCTTTAGATCCTTCATCAGATAGACCTTTGACCTGGAGGTGGTGAAATACCACTCCCTGTCCCAATGGGAATGGGGCACCACGTGTATTTTCTGCATCATAATAAATTCTCCTCTCATTGCTATACCACGACCAGGAGCTATTTTATATCCTCAAAGGATATCTGAATCTCGTCCACATTCACTTCCTCCGCAGCATTGGCTGTGTCCTGTCGAAAATCAACCAATGCCGTGGATAGCCCTGCTATCACAAGAGCACCTGCCCCAATCCCCACCAGGTATGCCCAGCCATTTGTAATGGAAACAAAACCGTAGATACCGCCTACCGGAGGGATGTCCCCCTTGGCGCCTAAAAGACTGCAAATAGCAGCTCCGATTGCGCCGCCAAGCATATTGACAGGGATCAGTATCTGGGGTTTTACAAGGGTGAAAGGGATCGCGCCTTCCGTGATGCCAATGAAGCCCATGACCCAGTTGCTTTTTCCGGTCTCACGAAAAGCGGCGGAGAAGCGGTCCTTTCTCATTACTGTTGCGATCGCATACGCCAGAGGGGGAATACAGATGGCACAGTTGATAAATACGTTTGCCTGGAAAACACCTTCAGCTAACAATACATTGCCTGCCATCCAGGCGGATTTGTTGATCGGGCCGCCCATATCGGAGGCAACCATCGCTCCCAAAAGAATGGCCATTACAAGCTGTGAGGTACCGCTGGTACTCATGTCCCTCAGCCAGCTTACAAGCGCTCCGTTAATTGCTGACAGCGGATCTGCCAAAACAGCCCCCATAATGATAGCAACGCTGCCTGTAGCCAGGAACGGAAGGATCACAAGAGGCATCACATTCCCCATGGATTCCGGAAGGTGAATGTGTTCCTTGCCCCACTTTACCGTGTAACCGGCGATAAATGCAGCGATTACAGCTCCTAAAAAGCCGGCCTGGGTGGAGGTGGCCAGAGCACCGCCGATAAAGCCTGCTCCAATGGCGGGCTTGTCCGCAATGCTGTAGGCAATAAATCCTGCAAGAACGGTGTTGATTAAGCCAACCCCTGCCCAGCCTACATTTTCAATCAATTTCAACGTATGTAAAAATCCCGTTCCGTCTGCGTATGGATCCAGTGATGGGATTCCCATGCACAAGGCGATGATTTTTGGGATTGCCACGACAAGTGACGCACCGATGATAAGAGGAAGCATATAGCCGATGCCTGTCATCAGATGCCCCTTTGCCTCTTTCAGAAATTGTCTCATAGTCTTATTTCTCCTTTTTTCAATATCCTTCTTCTGCTCTCTTAAATCCTTCTTATCCCCTCACTGCCGCCACGCATTTTTTGAGCACTGCCTCCGGTGCCTTGATGCAGATATTGATATCTACACGTATGACCTTTTTCCCTGCAAAACGCTCCATACCAGTAACTTTCTGGTCGGAAGCGATGATGATCAAATCAGCCTCCCTGGCTTCCTCAGCCGTAATGGCATTGATCTGACCCATACTGCCCTGCTGCTCGATCTTAATGTCATACCCCAGACCTATCCCTGCTTTTTCCAGTGCTTTGGCAGCCATGGGGGTGTGTGCCAGCCCTGCCGGACAAGCGGAAACTCCTACAATTTTCATTTTAACTGTCCTCCTCAATCATTATATTTTCTTGCAAATAACGGAGCAGCTGCTCCTTGTCGGAAGTTTTCTTCACTGTCTCCTTGAACCCTTCCTCCAAAAGGCCGGTAGCCAGCCTTGAGATCATCATCAGATGCTTATTGTCTGCGTTTTCCTTTGGTACAATCAATGCAAACAGATCCGTCACTTCCTTCTCATCCATGGTCCCCCACTCCGGAATCCCATGTCTGCACCGCACATAGAAGACCCCCATCCTTTTGGCGAAGCTTGATTTGGCATGAGGAATGGCAAATCCGTCCTGGAGACCGGTAGAAAATTCGCCTTCCCGTTTCAGAAAATCCTCGTTCAGTCCTTTCTCGTTATCCGTAAGCCCCAGCTCCAGAGCTTTGCGGCTGATGAATTTCAAGGTCTCAGCCTTGGTCGTAACGTCAACATCAAAAAATAAGTACTCTTTCTTAAGCATTCTTAACCTCCTTTCAGCAGCCCTCCCCGTTTCTTTCTGTCACCACTATAATCTCAGCAGCTCTATATTTCAATTGATGGGATTTCCGTTTGAAAGTGGAAATGGATGAGCTGTATTTTATGGGAGGAATCCACTATAATAGAAAGAAAAACCAGAACAGACACAGTCGGGATATGACCCAGACAGAGGTTAGGAGGTAAGTGATGAATGTTTCCATACGGAAGATTAAATGACATATTCAATGATATAAAAAAGCATGATTATGTTTCACCGGACCGGTTGGCTGATAAGTTTCATGTCACCGACCGTACCATAAGAGGCGATATCCAGGAAATCAACGGCGTCTTAAATGGTCACGGGGCAAGGGTAAAGCTGAAACGGAAAATCGGCTACTATGTTGAAATTACGGATCCTCCGGCATATGAACATTTTCAAGAGCGTATGGAGGCTGCATCGGCAGAATCCATGGAGCTTGACTCCTCAGAGGACCGGATCAGATATATCCTCAGTATGCTTTTATTCGCATCAGACTACATTCCCCTGGAACAGATCATGGATACTGTGTTTATCTCAAAAAATACACTCAGCAATTATATCCGAACCCTCAAACGAATTCTGGATAAATATGGTTTGGAGTATATTTCAAAGCCCAATTTAGGCATAAAAGTCATCGGTTCGGAGAAAGACAAACGCAGATGCATCATGGAGCGTGTGATTACATCGGATAATGACAGCTACCTTACAGGATTTGCAAAAGAGGAACGTCTGTTATTTCCTGAAGTGGATCTGGATTATCTCAAAAAAGTCACCCTGGATGAGTTGAAAAAACGCAGCATTGATATAAGCGATTACAATTTAAAAAACCTCATCATTCATCTGGCTCTCCTGATCACCAGGGTCAAAAGCAATCACTATATAACCGTGGAAAGCATTGAGACAGACTGCTCTATCATGGCCATTATCAACTCCCTGTGCGGGGAAATTGAAGCCCATTATGGCATTGCCATATCCAAAGGGGAGAAATTATATATGTATCTTCACATGGTGACCAACACCCATATGGAGGCCACAGAGATTGATGATGAATGGCTCAGACGCTCCATCGGAGAAGCACTGGAGATCATATACAAGAACTATAATTTTGATTTACGGGCGGATAAGGCACTGCTGTCCAATCTCTTCCGGCACATGAAATCCATCTTTATCAGCAAATCCTTTGGGCTGAATATCCGCAATCCTCTGCTGAACACGATCAAGAACAACTACTCTCTGGCCTTTGAGATCTCCTTAACCGCCTTTACCCAGGTCTTTGATACCCCTCCCTTTACACTGAATGAGGAGGATGTGGGCTATGTGGCAGTGCACGTCTGTGCGGCCATAGAAGTATTTATCTCCAAAGGATTAAAAAAGAAGAAGGTGTTTCTCGTCTGCGGCAACGGCCTGGCAGCTCTGCGCATGCTGGAAACCAGACTGGGCATGTATTTTGATGGACAGATCAACATTGTCAGAACCCTATCCTGCAATGAATACATGGATCTGTGCGAAGAAAGCTTAAAGGAGGCAGACTGTGCCATATCTACAAGTCCTCTAAATGACGAAAGGCTTCCCAGCATCACCGTGGACTTTGCCTTGAAGAACAAAGATATTGAATCCATCGCCAGGTTTTTTACTGCCATTGATGCGGCGGAGAAAGAAAAAAAATCAGGCTTCTTTGAAGAGGATCTGTTTTTCCGGCTGCACCATGTTTCAGGCAAAGAAGAGCTTCTTACCATGCTTTGCCGGAGGCTGAAGGAGAAAGGGTTCGTTGAGACTGACTTTATAGATTCTGTGCTGGAGCGTGAAAAACTGGGAAGAACGAATATGAACGAACTGTTCGCTTTGGCCCACCCCATGAGCCTATGCGCCAGGAATACAAAGGTGGCTGTGGCCATTCTTGAAAAGCCCCTGGTCTGGAACCGTGATGAGTGCGGACAGGAAGAGACGGTGCAAATCGTCTTCCTGCTGGCCATCAACCAGGAAATGCAGAAGGATCTGGTACACCTTTATGACAGCATGATTGAAATCGTCAACAATTCAAAATTACAGCAGCGGCTCATATCCTCTGACAGCTTTGAAAAATTTATCGCGGAGCTTCATGCCATCCTGCCCGTATAGAGACTGATTCACCAAACACATTCACTCCCATAAAACAGACGCTTGCCATGTCCGACAGACGGAGGAGACCGGCTACTGATAAAATGTTATTAAAAAAGGGGGAATTATGCTGAACCAGAAGAGATTTTGTGCTAAAATAATAGGAAGTTCTGTCAGAAAAATAAGTATCATAAGGAGATCCCTATTTTTTTGATAATTATTTTTATAAAATGAGAGAACAATAAAACAAAGGAACTCTATTGAAAAAATAGAAATGGATGAACTATGGAACCAAAATTAGAAAAAAAATATGGACTTATTACAGCCATTGCAATGGTAGTCGGCATCGTCATTGGAAGCGGTGTCTTTTTTAAGGCGGAAAAGATCTTAACCGCAACCGGAGGCAATTTAAAGCAGGGGATTTTTGCATGGGTGATCGGCGGTATCATCATGATTTCCTGTGCCTATACCTTTTCCGTTATGGCTACCAAATATCAATACGTCAATGGCGTGGTGGATTACGCGGAAGCTGCCATGGGCAAAACCTATGCTTATTATGTTGGCTGGTTTATGGCAATCATTTATTATCCTACAATTACATCAGTCCTCGCATGGGTCTCTGCTCGTTACACCTGCGTCATATTGGGATTTTCCATAACGGGAGGAGAATGTATGACCATTGCCTGCCTGTACCTGGTCTCCAGCTTTACACTGAACGCCTTATCTCCTGTTTTAGCAGGAAAATTCCAGGTGAGTACTACCATCATCAAGCTGATTCCCCTCTTTTTAATGGCAGTGTTCGGAACCATTACCGGTCTTCACAACGGAATGACCGCATATAATTTTACGCATGAGGTAACCAAAAGTTCCTCCCATGGACTTTTTACCGCCATTGTGGCCGCAAGTTTTGCTTATGAGGGGTGGATCATTGCCACCAGCATCAATGCAGAGCTTAAAAATGCCAAAAAGAACCTTCCTCTTGCTTTGATTGCAGGTACTTTTATTACCATGTCCGTCTATATCCTGTATTATATTGGTTTAGCCGGAACCATTAAAAATGAAGTGATGATGGCAGGAGGCGAGGAGGGTGCCAGGCTGGCATTCCAGACGATCTTCTCCTCCGCAGGTGGTACCCTGCTGTTTGTCTTCGTCATCATCTCCTGTCTCGGTACTTTAAACGGACTGATGCTGGGCTGTACCCGCGGAATCTTTTCCCTTGCGGCAAGAGGCCTTGGCCCCAAGCCCAAAATCTTCAGCCAGGTGGACCCAGTCACCAATATGCCGGTCAATTCCGCCATTTTAGGATTGTTCCTCTGCGGCGTGTGGCTGCTGTATTTTTACGGAGCCAATTTGACCACCAACTGGTTTGGATTCTTCAGCTTTGATTCTTCCGAACTGCCGATCGTCACCACTTATGCGCTGTACATTCCTATTTTTCTTATGTTCATGGTAAAAGGAAAAGAGCTTAACGTTTTCAACCGTATACTGATGCCCTGCCTTTCCCTTGCAGGCTGCATTTTTATGATCATTGCCGCCTGGTATGCCCACGGGATGGCAGTTGTTGCTTTTCTCATCGTCTTTCTGATCGTGATGTTCCTGGGCGCTTTGCTTTTAAAAATGTCAAAACAGCCGCTCGATAAATAACGCTGCGGTGGAAAAAAGGGCGTTGCTCCTGAAATGAAATCAGAAAAATTTCACCTCAGGAGCAACGCCCCATTTTTCTTTACAACTGGCATACCTTATGTGGATTTAAAATGTTTTTCGGATCAAATGCCTGTTTGATCCCTTTCATGATTTCAACAGCTGCCGGATCCAGGGATTCCATTAAGTAAGATTTCTTGGCATAACCGATGCCGTGCTCCCCGGATACCTGACCCTTTAATTCCCTCGCTTTTCCATAGATTCTATCCATGGCTGCTTTCATTTTTTCCTCCCACTCCTGTTCACTTAAATCATCTTTCAGTATGTAGGCATGGAGATTGCCGTCTCCTGCATGGCCAAAGCTTTTGATTCTGACATTTACTTCCTTGTATAGATCGTGGATATACTCCACCATTTCATTGACAGAGCTTCTGGGAACCACTACGTCCACCTCATCCATATAGGTGGTAGAACCTTTGATGGCTTCAAGGAACGCTCCACGGGCCTTCCAGATGGATTCTTCCCGCTCATTGGTATCGGAGATCAGAATATCCACTGCGCCCTGTTCCAGGCAGATGCGGGCCACACATTCGTAATCCTTTTCAATCTCTTCCGTGGAATTTCCGTCGAATTTCAGCAGCAGATAAGCATCCGCACGGCTGTCGGGAAACTTTTTGCCCAAATATTTTTCAGCATCTATGATAACTTCCCTCTGCATAAATTCAATGGCTGTGGGGATGGCTCTGGACTTAATGATGAGCGGAACCGTACCAATGGCCTTTTGAAGCGTTGGAAAGGGGATCAGCAGGCTGATTGCTTTCTTCGGCAGAGGAAGTATTTTGAGGGTCGCTTTTGTAATGATTCCCAATGTTCCTTCCGACCCTATGATCAAATCCTTCAGGGCATATCCCGTACTGTTTTTTACAATCTTTCCGCCGAATTCTACGACCCTGCCATCGGGCAGCACCACTTCTAAGCCTCTCACGTAATCTCTGGTGACACCATATTTTACAGCCCTCATCCCTCCGGCATTGGTACTGATGTTCCCGCCTATGGTAGCCGATTTCTCTCCCGGGTCCGGGGGATAGAAGAAACCTCGTTCCTCCACATACGCCGCCAACTCCATCAAAAGCACTCCTGGCTCAACGGTCAAGGTTAAGTTATCTTCATCAAGCTCCAGAAAATGGTTCATCAAACTGGTATCCAGCATAATCCCATGCTCTATGGCAACGGAAGCTCCCACAAGACCGGTTCCGGCTCCTCTTGGGGTCACCGGTATGTTTTTTTCATATGCGTATTTCATAATGGCAGAAACTTCTTCGGTGGAAATAACCTTGACCACGAGATCAGGATAGCTGGCTGTGTCACTTAATTCATCATGGCTGTATTCTTCGTTGATTTCCGTTCCATATAAAATCCGTTCCTGATCCCCGATCAAACGTTCTATGTAATTGATATCCTCTGTATCCAGCTTTTTATATTCCATATTAACTCCTATCTGCGCGCTTTCGCCCACTTATTAAACTGATTCCGTTTCGTCCGTTCCCACGAATGGAACGGTTTGTTCCGGAGGGTGCATCCGGTATTTTGTAACCGCGGCTTATGCACTTATCCGCTTTCCTTCCTTGATCTGATGAAGCAAGCCAGGGATGATATCATACAAATCTCCCACCAGACAGTAATGAGCGGTCTTGAAGATAGGAGCATTTTCATCCTTATTGATAGCAATGATCTGGTCAGAATTGTTCATGCCGGCAGTAAACTGGACGGCACCGGATACGCCGCAGGCAATGATCAGCTTTGGCCTTACGGTACGCCCGCTTAACCCGACCTGGCATTTGGCATCCAGCCAGCCAGCCTCCACGAGGGGCCTGGTACATGCAAGCTGTCCTCCCAATAAGCCGGCAAGCTCTTTTAACATCCCCAGATCCTCTTCCTTCTTCACACCCCTTCCGGCTACGACTAAAACCTCTGCTCCTTCAATGGATTGTTCCTTCTCTTTGGGAATAATGTCAAGCACAGATACCTGGCTTTCTAATTTCCCGGAACCGACCTTACAGGAAATGATCTGGCCATGAATGGTTTCAGATCTTTCTGGTGCATCCATAACCTTATAGCGGACGGTTGCCATCTGAGGTCTGTGATTGGGCGTTAAAATCTGAGCCATGATATTTCCGCCAAATGCTGGTCTTATCTGGACCAGATCGGTATTTTCATTGATATCCAGAATGGTACAGTCTGCAGTCAGCCCGGTCTTTACTCTGGCCGCCAGTCTGGGGGCAAGCTGTCTGCCAACGGGAGTGGCTCCCATTAAAATGGCACAGGGTTTTCTTTTCTTTACAAAATCTTCAAAAGCATTGGTATAAGGTTCCATTTTGAAACGGTCCAGTTCCTGCTCATCATATGCAAATACTTTATCCACATCATAATGGAGAAGCTCCTCACACTGGGACTTAATCTCATGCCCCATCATGACCGCATAGACGGGGTGATGAATCTTTTCAGCCAGTTCTCTCGCCTTGCCAAGAAGTTCAAAGGTGACCGGATGGATCACTCCGTCAATATGATCCACATACACGGCAATCCCCTTCCACAAATCCTTATCTATGGATTCAACCTCTTCTTCGATATACTCTACCGCTCCTTTTGGTCCTTTTTTTACGCACAGTTTGCACATCTTACAGGCTGCATTGATTTGAAGGAGATGATCCTTTTCCTCCAGGGCTCCAAAAGGACAGATTCCGATAAGTTCTTCTATATTGCCTACCTTATCCTGATTGATGACTAATTTCCCCATTTTCTCTACCTCCTCAGGCGAATTTCAATTCTTTCAGTTTATGATACAGCCGATCGGCCAGCTCTTTGCCGTCTCCGCTCCAGGTCTCTCTCTGCGTATTGGACTGAGGCGGAAAAATCCGCTCTACCTGAGTTGGGGAACCGTTTAAACCGTAATGCTTTTCATCCCGGTCTTCCATATCTTCCAAAGAGAACACTTTGATTTCCCGGTCTTTTGTCTCCTGCTTTTTTATGTAAGAGGGAAGTCTGGGAACAAAAATATCTTTATCCACGGACAGCAGACAGGGATATTTGATTTCCGCCACTTCCAGGTCATGAGTCATATCCATTTCCACAACAAGGGAATGGGCTTTCATTTCTACGATTTTTGAAACGTTGGAGAGGCTGGGCAGCTGAAGCCATTCCGCCACTTCCGGTCCCACCTGGGCAGTATCCCCATCGGTTGTCTGCTTTCCACAGAGGATCAAATCAAATTTCCCTGACTTTTTGATTCCCTGAGAAATGGTATAGCTGGTTGCAAGAACATCCGCACCTCCGAATTTCCGGTCAGAGATCAGAACTCCTTCGTCGACGCCCATGGCATACGCTTCCCGAATGACTCCCGCCGCCTGGCCGGGACCCATGGTTAAAGCGGTAATGGTTCCTCCGCATGTTTCCCTGATTCTCAGAGCCGTTTCAAGAGCAAACAAATCGTATGGATTCATCTTGGATTCCACACCATTTCTCTTTAATACTCCTGTGACCGGATCCACTTCCACCTTATTGCTGTCCGGCACCTGCTTCAAGCATACTAAAATATTCATGTCATGACTTCCTTTCTTCCCCGTTTGGGATAACGGTATGGATACCATACCTGTTGTTTTAGGAAACTTAACTTTAAATTGGTAGTACCACTTTTAGTAAAACAATTGCTGCAAAATCCAGTTTCGCAGCTTTTTTACCATCAGCCCAAAATGGTAGTACCACTTTTGACTCCATTATAAATCCATTTATTTCCTATGTCAATCAATGTCTTTTATTTATCATGGCTTTTGTATGTTTTTAGTCACCTCTTTTCCTCTCAGTTTTTCATCAATAATATCAAAGTGCTTGTTGATGGCCTCATACGCCAGCTTCTTATCCTTGGTCATCAAACTTTTTATCATCTTATTGTGGACCTCCATCAATCCTTTTTTGCTGTCCTCCTGGCTTAAAATCTCTCGTCTCAAATCAATGATAAACCGGTCAAGAACCTCGGAAAGTGCCTGCAGGATACTGACGATCAACGTATTTTTTGATGCCAGAGCTATGGTATAATGCAGCTTCTTGTCCAAAATCACATTGTTCTCTTCCGTCCCTTTTTCCAGCTGGGAAATCAAATGGCTGAGGGAATTTATCTCTTCGTCACTGATATTGTCAATGGCCAGCAGCAATGCTTCCAGCTCCAATGCCCTGCGCAGCTGGCTGATCTGATTATAATCAATCTGGTTAAGCAGAAACAGCATGGTAAGGGATTCCTTTAAGCTGTTTTCAAATTTACCGGTCAGAAAATTACCGGCTCCATGCTGGCTTTCAAGAATCCCCATATTATCCAGAGTCCTTATCGCTTCTCTTACGGAATTTCGGCTGATCCCCAGTATCTCTGATAGTTCCCGTTCTGCAGGAAGCTTTCCGCCTATGCTTAATTCTCCGAGATGGATCTGCTTTTTAATATAATTGATCACTTTCATATAGGACTTTTCCTGATTTCCAAGCTCCTCCATGATTTCCTCCATTTATTTCAACTGTGTAACAGTGCTCATCTTTTCACGCTGCGGTTTGGTATTTTATGTCATAATCATTCTGTAACCGATATTATATCAGGCTTATGTAATTATGTAAATCTACAAATGATTGCTCCATATATTTCCTTTGATTTCCCGAACATAAGTTTGTATAATAATCTCAGGAGGTGTGTCAATCATGGGAACCTGTGACCTTGAGCCGGAATTAAACAAATGCCAGTACTACGTGAAAGAAAAAAAGAACTGCAAACTCAGCAGTCCGGGGTGCGGATTTTTTATACCATCAGAAAAGAAAGAACCACAGGCAAACCTAAGAACGCCCAAATGGTTTGAGAAATATTATAAATAAATCCCGCATTCTTTTTCCATAGAAACCAAACTTTTTAAGGGCGGGGCAAAACAACGATCCCCGCCTTGAATTTTATCTGTTAAGTCTTTTCCACATCATAATAAAATCCTGGTGTATGCGTTCCATGGGGATCAGTAAATCAAAAACGTCTGCATCGGCAGCCAGAAGCACAGCAGCAGCCCCGCTTATAACCGGTACAGTAAGCCTTTTTCAAAAGACAACGAATAGAATCATTCCATTCATTGCAATTGCGATTCTGTAAAAGGCTTTCCCAATTATTGCATCCTTCCACGCTGTTGTATTGATAATAGTTTGGATCATAACCACTGTTTGGATCGTAACCACCGTACGGATCGTAACTACTGTTTGGATCATAGCCACCGTATGCATCGTAACTACAGTTTGGATCGTAACTGCTGTTTGGATCGTAACCACCGTATGCATCATAGCTATTGTTTGAATCGTAACTATTATATTCTTCTACATTGCCTGCAGTTTCATATCCCGAAGAATCCCAGTTATATTCATCCATTTTCCACACCTCCTTTATATTATAACTTATTATATGGTCGGTGTAGACAAGATGTGAATCTCATGGTTGGCTGTTAAATTTCCTTCACTTTTGATGATTACGGCAGGTTTATTGCGTGGGATGGAATGCATCAGAAAATGGCAGAAGCAAGGGTTTTTGTCACCTCATAAATACGGTCTTTATTATTTTATTTGTAGTAAAGGTGAATACTTCTTCCGTTATCTCCGCCTCATTAATCCGGTATAAATTATACCCGTATTTTTCTTCAAACCTTACCGCGCCATTCTCCTCTGATTCTCCGCAAAAGGAAAGACTGCCCGCCGTAAAATAACGGCTTCCTCCGGCCGTTCCAACATAGGGATGATGCGTATGCCCATTTAAGATACAAAGAAGCTTCTGTTCTTTAATGACTTTTAAAAGCTTCTCTGCTTGGGGAACCGGAGGTGTGGTGCTCTGATTCTTCAGCAAATGATGATGCGTCAAAAGAATCACCGGTCTGTTCTTTATTTCTTCCAGGGCTTTTTTCAGCCATGCAAGCTGTTTTTCCCCAACCGTTCCATCAGGCTCTCCCTGAAGGGAGCTGTCAAAGGAAATCACACTCACATCTTCCAAATGAAAGACCTGGTTGTAGAAACCGCCGTCCTCTTTTTCCTTCAGCCAGCCTTTTCTGAAATTCGCTTTATTATCATGATTTCCCAGGGTCACAATCATTTTAGTTTCCCCCATGAGACGTTTTAAATGATCTTTCAAGTAAGCATAATCTTCCGGGTCCCCATCTTCGGTAAGGTCCCCGCTGATGAGAAGCAGATCAATTTTATCCTTTTTCTGTACCTTTTTTATGCAGGAATTAAGGGGGATTAAGGGACTCTGCATACAAAAAAGCATGCCTTTATATCCATCGTCACAGGGTTCGTACCTCCTTCTGAAATGGATATCTGATATGTGCAATATATTCATGGTCATCTCAGTTTCTTTCTTATCATTCCCGTTATCATATCCAGGATAAATACGGTTATCATTACCCCGATCAATAAAATGCTTACCTTGTCCCAGCTTCGGGCCTGAATGGCAAATATCAGCGGAGCACCGATGCCTCCTGCTCCAACCAGTCCCAGGGTAGAAGCACTTCTTACTGCGATTTCAAAATGATTCAAGGACAGGGAGCTGTAAATCGGCATCAGCTGGGGCACCCTTGCAAAAAAGAATATCTGGGAAGGACTTGCTCCCACTGCCCTCATAGCCTCCACCGGGCCTTCATCCATGGCCTCCATCTGCTCCGTAAACAGCTTGCCAAGCATTCCGATCTGGTGAACACCGATTGCCATTGCTCCTGCAAAGGGGCCGGGACCGACCACTTTTACGAAGATGATGGCATAAACCAGCTCCGGAAATGCCCGCAGCACATTGCAGACAAATTTCCCGGTCTTTGCTATCCAGGGATGGGAGCTCCAAAGATTCCGGGAACTTAATAAGGTCAGCGGGAGGGCAAGTACCGTAGCCATGACGGTTCCCAAACATGCAATCCCAAGCGTCAGCAAAAGTAGGCTGATTACATCCTCCCCGCTTCCGTCATAGAAAAATGACCAGTCTGGTTTTGACAGCCCTTGAAACACCTCTCTTCCCAAGGGCAGGGAAAAGGTGGAAAGTCCCGAATAATCAATTCCTGCCGCCGAGTAAATAATAACGGCTGCTGCGAGAACCCAGACTGCGTATTTTTTTTGATTCTTTCGTATGTATATCATACCAGCCTCCTGCGTATTGACTCACTGATCCCATCTGCAACAGCTACCACAAACAGTATGGAAAGAATTACTATGGATACTCTCTCATACTGAAATAATGCGAGAGAGGAATTTAAAATAACACCGATGCCTCCGGCTCCTACGTAACCCAACACTGCAGACCCCCGCACATTGACCTCCAGGGCATAAAAGGTGTAGCTGACAATCTGACTGAAGATCTGAGGTGCAATGGACCAGACCGCAATCTGAACTTTATTGGCTCCCACCGATTCCGCCGCTTCAATGGGTCCGTAATCAATGGTCTCAATGGATTCATAAATAAGCTGTGACACCATGCCAAAGGTGAAAATTGCAATGGTAAGTACACCGGTGGCCTCTCCGATTCCCACAATGGCTACGAACAAAGCCGCTAGCAAAAGGTTGGGGATGGTCCGTACCAGATTAAGGAAAAACCGGATGACAGCTGTCACTGCATGATTTCTGGTAACGACCCATGTTGCTGTAAATGCGAAGGGGACTGCAAAGAATACCCCTATGGCAGTACCCAAAACAGACATTTTAAGGGTCTTAATCATGGGAGGAATTATTTTGGGAAGGTAACTGACCTCCGGATGGAGAAACCGGGATAAAAAAGCTGTCATCTGGTTGGAGTTTGCAAACACTTTGATAAAATCAGCTTCCGTCACCCGGATACTGCTCCCAACGCACAGAATTAGAAGGAACAGGAGAATGAGATGTTTATACCAGTTAAAGTGTATCGTATCTTTTATCTCCATAGCGGCTTCCTTCCTTTTCTTTCCCAGCGTTCTTTTCATAGATTTTTTCCAGTTCTTCTTTTGACAGTTTCTCCGGAGTTCCATCAAAGACGATTCTCCCCTCTTTAAAGGCAAGGATTCTGGAAGAAAACTCTTTGGCAAGCTCTACGGAATGGAGATTTATGATTATTGTTTTCTTTCTGTTCTCATTGATATCCTTTAAATCCTTCATTATTTTTAAAGTTGTGACCGGGTCTAAGGAGGCGACAGGTTCATCTGCAAGAATGATTTCTGCCTGCTGAACCAAAGTCCTGGCAATGGAAACTCTCTGCTGCTGGCCGCCGCTTAATTCATCACTTCTGAAATGGAGTTTTTCCAATAATCCAACCTGTTTTAAAGCTTCTTTTGTTCTTTCATAATCTTCCCTGGAAAACAGGCCCAGTATGCTTTTTAACGTTGAATAATATCCCAGACGCCCGGATAGTACGTTCTTTTGAACAGTGCTTCTCTTCACCAGATTGAAACTTTGGGATATCATTCCGATCTGGCAGCGAATGTTTCGCAGCTGCTTTTTTCCGGCCCTGGTGACCGATACCTCATTGATTCTGATATCCCCTTTTGTAATGTCAGTCAGGCGGTTGATGGATCTTAAAAATGTGCTCTTTCCTGCACCGCTCAAGCCGATAACAGATACAAATTCCCCATCCTCAATCCTTAGATTAATATCCCGTAATCCAACCACTCCATTCTTATAAATTTTTGAAACATTTTCAAAAATGATCATTTCGCAATCTCCGTTAATCTCATAATTTCAAAACAGAGTGTCAGCGCTGCCGACACTCTCCGGTGTTTATTCTGCTGCTTTTTTTGAGTATTCCTTAATGGTATCGTAAGCGGATTCATCTGCTTCTCCGTATCCTTTATGGCTCCATAAAGCCATTGCAGTACGCCCTTCTTCCTCCTTAGGCATATTTAGAAATACCTGTTTTACCTGCTGTTTTAAATCCTCATCCATATCGGTGTGGACTGCAATTGCATCGTTTGGAATATCACCCCTGGTCAGATAAAGAACCCTTAAATCTTTAAAAAGATCATACTCTTTAAACTTACCGGCAAATACATTTCTTGCCCCTTCAAATACAAAGCATGCATCCTGCTGCCCGTTTAATACGGCGGTCATTTCGCTTGGGATATCATTGACTGTGGTCAAGAAACAGTCTGTTGCAGGATCAATTCCCGCCTCCTTCATTTCAGCTACCGGGTAAATATATCCGCTTGCTGAATTGGGGCTTAAGGCTGCAATCTTTTTCCCTTTTAAATCCGTTAAGGTCTTAATATCACTGTCTGCTTTCACAAGAATCTCTCCCTTAAAAGTTCCGGAAAGCTGTCCTTCTATGGGAAGCCCTGTCTCCTCATCATAATCCGTCAGTTCGGAACTTAAGATGGCCTTTGCGGCACCAATATCCCTTGCCTGTACATAAGCGGCGGGCGGCATAATCCCGATATCTACCTGGCCGGAGGCCATGGCTTCTACAATGGTAGAATAGTCTGTAGCCAGTGTTACATTGACTTCACGGCCCAGCTTCTTGGATAAATACTCTGCAAACGGCTTTGCCTTTGCTTCCATGGAACCATCATTGTTGGTTGGTACGAACTGAACCTTTAACGGTTCTGCCGTGTTTGTGGTTTCCTTTGCCCCGCATCCGGCAAGTGCTGCTGCTGTAAGTACTGTTACGACAAAACCCGTGAATGATTTTTTAAGACGCATTTTTTCTCCTTTCGTGACATAGAACTTGTCTGCAACCACATCATAACAAGTTCCAACGATAGAAAAAAGGACCTGTGTCACATTTAACAAATACTTTACAATAACTTACCGCAAATCATATATTAGGCATTGTTCCTGCACATAATCTATTATATAATGGTTGGTACTTGCTTCGTATTTCTTTCAGAAAGTATGGGAATCACATGAAAAAAATATCTGATCCATTAAAACACCGAAACTATATCAGTGATCATAACTTACAGGAATATATGGATACGGACCTATTCTCTATTTCCGAGCTATGCGCCTTTGATAAAAAGGAACATTTGATCCATGCCGGCCAGGTTTCAAACTATCTTTATTTTCTGGTGGAAGGCAAGCTTATGGTTTATTCTTATACCTCAGACTCCAAAAATGTCTGTATTGATTACTTTCAGGAGTCTACGCTGATCGGGGAAGCTGCCTCCCTTTGGGAAATGGTGCCAAACACAAGTGTCAAGGCTATGACCTCCTGTGTCTGCATCCGCATCAACCTGGAAAAATACCGCCAGACGCTTCAAAATGATGTCCGGTTTCTAAAAAATGTGTGCCAGATTCTAAGTTACCGTCTGAATTCGGAAACCCATCTGGCCAATTCCCTGACTGAGCCTATCAATGTGCGGCTGGCAAAATTTATTCTTCATCAATCCAAAGAAAACATTTTCACCTTTCAGCTGACCACCTGCGCGGATATTTTAAATGTCAGTTACCGTCATCTGCTGCGGACGCTTATGGGATTTTGTGAGTTGAGAATCCTAAAGAAAGTAAAGAACTGTTACTATATTCTGGACCGGAAGGCCCTGGAGAATTTATCGGACACCGGAATCCAGGAAACATAATCTGTAATCCAATAAAATAGGGGCTGTAAAATAAGTCCTTAAAAAAATGGCTGAAGTCTCAAGACCTCAGCCATTTTTCTTGTAGGGAAGTTTTTTACAGCCCCTTCCCCTCATAATCGAAAGTTTTCCCCAGAGTCCCTCCAACACAGGCGGCTCTGCCGTTGATTGTATTTAATAATCTGTTTTCCAATTGGCAAATATCTGTCTGGACTCTTTAAGAAAATCTGACTTTATGGTGATGGACTGGTCTGTCACTGCCTTATCTTTGTCAAAAATAGGCCATGGATTGCATCCTCCTGCTTCCACTTCCACCAAATCCATGGAGAAACGGTTGCCGCAGTTTTGGCAAACCAGCAAATCCCCTTCCTGCTTATAATATCCTCTTCCGGACCCGTAACAGACCTGACAGGTATTAAACGCCGTACGGATGGTTCCATCGGGAGCCTTTACCGCAAGGACTTCCATCTGTGTCCCGTCCACGCTCACGGGATAAAACTTCGCTTTGTCACTGATTTCGCTGACCGGGATCACCAGATCTCCATCTGCATTCTGGGCCTGACTGACTTCTCCCCCGGATTTAGACCCTTCTTTTTCCTTGGGACTACAGGCCGTAAGCGCCGCGGCTGCAACGATCAGGATAACTCCTGTCCGAAGCAAAGTACCGGCGGTTTTCCTTAAATTCTGTTTCATTATAAAATCCTCCTGAATATGAACGTTACTTCTCGCTTTTTGACTTATCCCGCATAAAAAACATACCTGCCCCAATGAACAGCACCGGAAGAATGCAATGCCAGTGGCTTAATAAAATCTCCATTGATTATACTCCTTTCTTGCCGTTTTCCCCATATCTTATGGTTACTGACAGCAGGAACCGCCCGCTCCCTGGAACGTATCATCAGGCCATATCTGTGTTTTAAAGTTCTTTATTTCTTCCTTAATCGCATGGATATCCATGGTTTTCATGTCATCTACGATCTTTATATAACCGTAAAAAGCATTGTCTCCCGTGGAAAAATCAAAGCTTCCCGCCGGTGTAAAGTAAAGCAGGTTCTCTCCCTTTTCAAGAGAAAGCTGTGTTGCAAAATCGGGTACAAGCAAATTGGTTCCGTAATTGTTTTCCGTGGTGCTGTCAATGATCTTCCATTCCACATCCACTCCGGACTTCACAACGGCTGCCGCAGGCTTAAACCCATTGTCTGTAAGCTCCATGGTGATTTTCTGGATGGGATTTCCATACTCATCCGTCGACTCCTCTGCAATGGCAATCTCATCAGTAGGTATGGTGTAACCGGCAGGCACCGGTTTGTCTGCCGGCTCCGAAGTCTGTCCGTCAACCGGCCCGTCTGTGATGGAAATGGTTCCCCGGATCATTCCCATCCAACAGCTATAAGACACCTTTCCTGTTTTTTCCGGATTAAACTCAATGATATTTTCTCCCGTCTGAAAGGTGTGTTCAATGCCAAAATCCCGAATGATCATACGGTTGTTGCAGCCGTTGATGCTTCCCTTTGGTGCATCAATGATCCATTTTACCGGAATACCGGCCTGTACTTTGATGTTTGGATACCTTCCCGATGAAAGGGTACTCTTTATCACCTGTACGCCATCCTCGATCTTAAAGTCCGCCGGATTTCCCTGCTCATCTGCGCTGCCTCCGCTTTTCCCGTAAGCCAGGTCCGGTACAGCAACGCCGGAGAGACTAAGTCCCTGTGAAACCATGGACATGCCAAGAACTACTACCAAAACTGCTCCGGCTGTCATGATCTTGCCGGCAAATTTCTTTCCAAGAACCGTGGATAAAGCCCCCAGACCGAACATGAGAGGTACGGTACCAAGGCTGAATAAAAACATGGAAAGCGCCCCCGAAAAGGGGTTTCCAGTGGACAACGCATAGATCTGCATGGCCTGCAGGGGGCCGCAGGGCATAAACCCGTTTAATAAGCCGACAATAAAGGGGCTGCTGCTTTTTGACTTTTGTTTATGGACTCTTTTGGCGATAAAAGCCGGCATTCTTGGATTCAGCCTGCGGAGCCAGGGAAAGATTCCAAGCATGTTGATCCCCATAATCACCATAAAAAAGCCTGCGGCAAGTTTAAGTACTCCCTGAAGGGTGGTGGAAAAGGTAACGGCGGACCCCAGTGCTCCTACCAAAAAGCCGACAGCGGTATAGGACACTACCCTGCCCAGATTATAAAGAAACGTTGGCCTTAAAGAGGAAAAACGTCCTCCGCCTGTGGTTTCTTCCGAGGTCTTTGGAATGCACTGGGACAAGTTGATCCCGCCGCACATTGCCACACAGTGCACCGAGGTAACCAGTCCAATGACAAAAAGCATCCCATAGCTCATGGATTCATCAGCCAGCTGTCCCGGGGAGAGCAGATTCAAAAGTCCGGTCTGCTGGATCAGCATATACAATGCCACAATGATAAGCAAAATCCCTGTCACCTTGCCGCCATTCATTCCCTGCTTCTCCTGATCCGTAAGGACCTTATAATCCAGATGCTCGATGATGCCCACAATGCTTTGATAAGAGATCATATCCGTATCATAGGTTACGCTGGCTGTTCCTTCGTTATAGCTTACTTCTGCGTTTACAATGCCAGCCGTATTCCGCAGTTTTTTTTCAATTTTATTCTGGCAGCTGATACAAGTCATGCCGCCGATACGCAATCCCTTGGTTTTCACCGTAGATCCCATTACGCATCCTCCTTTTTCATTTCTGTAAAAAAGAATAACAGGACCATTTGTAGAAGTTGTGTAGATGAGAATATTTTTCTTGTAAAACACAAAAAAAGACTGCCTTAAAAGACAGCCTTCTTCCCATTCCGATTTGAATCATATGTACTTATCTATCCAGCTTTACAAGTGCTTTTAACAGCTCCTCACAAATCTGTTCCACACTTTTATGATCGGTCTCTATGATCACATCCGCTGCCTTCCGGTATTGCTCTGCCCGTTTTTCCATCAGTTCTTTGATGAATTCCACATTCATATTGCCATTTAAAATGGGGCGTTCATCGCTGCCCTTTACCCGTTCCAGAACCGTCTCCGGAGAAGCTGTTAAAAGTACGATGCGGCTGGTCTTTTTTAAGTTCGTAACATTCTCCTCACGGACCACCGCACCCCCTCCGCAGGAAATAATGGTCTGACGGCGGTTTTGCAGTTTAATGATGGCTTTGCTTTCGCAGTCTCTGAAATAGGCTTCTCCAAACTGGTCAAAAATCTCCTTGATGGGCATGTTTTCATCCTTAACAATCACAGAATCCACATCCACCTCATCCATGGCAAGGGTTTTCTTTAAATACCTGGAAACCGTACTTTTCCCTGCCCCCATGAATCCGATCAACGCAATGTTAAAATCAAAAAGATTTCTGCTTTCCACCCGTTTTTCCGCCTGCCAAATCTGTTGGAACACGCCCTGAAGCTCTTCCCCGTACGGATGGGAACCAAGGGCAGAAACCAGCTTTTTCAGCCGTTCCTTATCCTGTTCCGGCTGGAGAATGGGTAAATCAAGTACTTTTTTCTTCTCTGTGATTTCCTCCACATAGCCAAGACGCTGTTTTAAAAGTTCCAAAAGTTTCTGATCACAAAGATCCAGATCCTCGTTTATCTCCCTAAAGTCTCTCATGCCGTTTCTCCGCCTTTGTATTTCTTTTCATCTTTATGCTTCACAAATTCCAGATAATCGTTGCCCCATTCTCCAAGGGCTATGATAACAGACTCAAACTTCTTACCGATTTCACTTAATGAATATTCCACTTTGGGAGGGATCTGGGAATACTCCCGTCTGATGATCAGACCTTCCTCTTCCAGATTCTTTAACTGTCTGGATAAGGTGGTATGGGTGATGTCCTCCGGCATCATACGCTGTAATTCATTAAACCTTACGGGCCCTTCCTGTAACAGGTACAGCAAATAAATGGACCACTTACCGGACAGAATCTTCTGAGAGGTAACGTAAGGACATATACCAAATAAATCCTTTTTCGCCATAGCAGTATCCTCCTAGATACCAGGTATCATAAAATATCGTAGTTTACAAATATTATCTATGCTATATAATAATCTCGTGAAACATTATAACATAAAAAAATGAGAGGAGCAATAAAAATGAAAGAAGTTCTGGATTACTTAAATGCATGCGGTACGTTTTACTTAGCAACCACTGAGGGAGATCAGCCAAGAGTAAGGCCTTTTGGTGCTGTTTCCGAATTTGAAGGAAAGCTTTACATTGCTACCAACAACAAAAAGAACGTGTTCGACCAGATGAAGAAAAATCCAAAGGTTGAGATCTCTGCCATGAACAAAGGCACCTGGATCAGACTGGAAGCAGAAGCCATCCAGGATGACCGCAGAGAGGCACGTGAAGCCATGATGGAAGCCAACAAGGCCTCTCTCAGCAAAATGTACTCTGTTGATGATGGCATCTTTGAAGTTCTGTACTTAAAGAATGCCACAGCAACCATCTGCTCTTTCACTGGTGAACCAAAAGTCATCAAGTTTTAATCCTCTGACTGGCAGAATTTTTAAATTTTATTCTGCCAGAAAAATAGAAAAACGGCCGGAGCATAACCACTCCCGGCCGATCAATTGATATCTCTCTGGTTTTTATTCTGATAACAGACGTTTCTCTCCTGTAATTTCCTGAATGGCTTTGATGTCCTGAGTCACCTCTAACACTCCAAGATACTTTCCCTCTTCATTTCTTACGGCATAATAGCGGATTAAAATATATTTTCCCCCCATCTTGATCCAGAAATCTTCCTGATCCTTGACGCCGTTTTTAAAGTCTTCCACGATTTTTTCCACAATGTGAACGCTTGCCGGCGGATGACAGTTGGAAACCTTTCTTCCGAGAATGGTTCTGGTCCTCGGAAATGCCCGCTCCTTCCCTTCGGAGAAATATTTCACCTCATCGTCCTTGTTTACAAAGGTAATATCAAAAGGAAGGGTATTTAACATGGCAGTCAGTTCTTCGACACTCCATTCTCCCGAAGGAACGGTGATAAGCCCTGCCTGGGACTTTTTTTCTGACGGTTCCGGCTTCTCCTTCTTTTCTCCTGGATCTGGATTCCAGACTGGAACATGGTCGATCATAAATCCGATCTCCCCGCTTCCGTCTGCAATGGCCTTCCATTCCTCTTGCGTGAGCTGTTCCATTAGCATGGGCATCATGATATTTTCTTCCTTGAAGATCATTTCCTCAATCTTGCCCAACACTTCTTCTGTCTTTTCCACCAGGACCTCATTTTTCTCTGCCCGTTTTAAAAGCATGGCCGTCACTTCTTTTACCTGGTCTCTGATCTCGTCGTCCACTCCCCACATGACCTTTGGAGGGGCTGTGATCCCGTATTTCTCCATATAGGGGAACAACAGATTCTCCTTCTTCTGATAGTGGATGGCCAGGTCTTTTAACTTGTCCATTCCCTCCATCAGCTTTTCAAATTCTTCCTTATCATCAAGCTTTGTCAAGGACAGGAAGGGGCGGATCTCCTGCTCCAGGATATGAGAGATCTTTTTATTTTCTCTGACCAGCACATTAACCGGATGTCCGGGAATCTGGGATAAGTCCTTTGGCTGATGGATCTCCTCAATGGAACCTTTAAAAACAGCGGCATGGACATCACAGAGTTTTTGCACTTCTTCCACCGGAAGGCCGTCTGCAATCAGGGCGGACTCGGCCGCAGAGATTTCAGAAGCGGAAACTCCCTGGAATGCTTCTTCAAACTGTGCTTGCACTTCCTCTACGGTTTTTCCTTCGTGAAGCTTTTTGATGATTTCCTTAATGGTCTTTTGTCTCATCTCACGGTTGTTGATAATTTCGCTCATAAATTCCTACTTTCTGTCTATTGCGGCACCTAAACCAATCTTTTTCCAGTAAAAACGCCTCCTTCTGCTTGAATAGTCCGTTCAGAAAGAGGCGCTGGCGTCTGTTTATTCTACTGTAATTACTGCAACAGGACAGCCATCCTGTGCTTCCACTGCGGATTCCTCTGCAGAAGCAGGCACCTCATCCACATATGCTTCCGCTGGTCCATCGTCTCCCATCCGGAATACTTCCGGGCAAGTGGAGGCACACAATCCGCATTCGATACAGCCATCTCTATCTACCGTTGCTTTCATAACAAGAACTCCTTTCTCATTTTCGGGGACAAAGAATCATCTTGCATTCCCGTGACCCAATATACATCTTTATTGTTGGTAATTTATTGACGATTTATCCATGTATTTTTATTGAAACACTCATAAATTTGTTCTGTTTAAAATCAAAATACCCGTCCGCCCAGATCCCAAGTAAATGATAATTATTTCACAAACCGGAGCCCGCTCCAATACAAGGGAGATGACACCTCTGCAATGTCCGGAAGCTCCACATCTTTCATGGCCCATTTCTTAAACTCTTCAAACCCCGTCCGGTCCACGATATAGCCGATGTGCTCCTTTCCCCCGGGCGCCTGGGGATCAATGTATTCTTTCACATAATCATAGGTATTCAAGATGATTTTGATAATGCTGTCCTCATCCGCCCATTTGATGAAATCCTCTCCAAGTCTGGGGTTTTTCTTTCCGGAACGGCCAAGAAGAGTCAGTTTGTAATACTTTTTCTCACTTCTGGTCCACGCCATATTCGGGCAGGCCAGAACACATTCCCCGCAGCCGATGCAGGAGCTTTCATTTCTCTTTGGCCGGTAATTTTCCATGCGGAGCGCTTCCACAGACTTCTTTTTGCAGTTTTTGATACAGGCTCCGCAGCTGATGCACCGGTCTCCTTCAAACTGAGGCATGGACATACCGATGATACCAAAATCATGCATGCGGACCTTGGCACAGTCATTGGGACAGCCTGTAAGCGCAATCTTAAAGTGCAGATCATTGGGGAAAATGGCTTCCTCGATCCTGGCGGCAAAAGCCGTGGTATCATAACAGGCATAGGGGCAGACTCTGTTGCCGATACAAGCCGTCACATTTCTCGTTCCGGATGCCGTATAGCCTTGTCCCGGTACCTCCTGATTGATGTGCAGGCCCTCGATCACCGGCTGCAGCCGTTCATTGACCTCTGACATCCTCTCAAACGGAATCCCAGGGATCTCCACACCCTGCCGGCTGGTGATATGTACCGTTCCATTGCCGAATTCCTCCGCAATGCTTTGAATCACTGATAAATATTTGGCTTCGATGTGCCCTCCGGGTATCCGGATTCTGGAAGCGGTCTTTCCCCGTTCCTTTGTCACACGAAACGCATTCTTTTTTAATTGTTTTACATTTACATCCATTGTGTTTCTTCTCCCTCTAATCAATGAGCAGACGGCCTTCCGTATAAGGAAACACTGGCCCGTCCAGGCATACATAGGTTTCCCCGATCCTGCAGTGTCCGCATTTTCCGATTCCGCAGCACATCTTGCGCTCATGGGAAATCCAGATGTTTTTCTCTAAAAATCCTCTTTTCAACAGCGCCTCCGCTGAAAAATGCATCATGGCAGGAGGTCCCACCACAATGGCCTGCGCGGTATCTGTATCAGCTACCTGCAGACCGGGGATGTATTTCGTTACCAGGCCCACTTTGTGAGCAGGCGTTTCTTCTCCTGCGTCAAGGGTGAGGATCACCGTCATGGTCTCTCTCCAGCGTTTAAAATCTTCTCTAAATAAAATATCAGAGATAGATTTAAAGCCGGCAATGAGGGTGAGGCTTTTCCGTTCCTCACAATGCTTTGCAAAATACTCTAAAACGCCCCGGACCGGAGAAACGCCGGTCCCTCCTGCAACGATGACGATTTCCTTATTCTTATAATTTTCCACATCAAACCCATTGCCGTAAGGCCCCCGGAGAAACAGACAGTCACCTGCGTAATGCTCAAAAATCTCGTTGGTCACTTTTCCTACCCTTCGGATGGTAAAGTCAATGGTGCCCTCTCCGATGCCGCTGATGGAAATAGGAGCCTCTCCAAATTTTGGCAGGGATACTAAAAAAAACTGTCCCGGCTTGACCTCTCCCTCCCAGGCCATACGAAAGGTATACTCCAACCGGGTATGCTTAATGACTTCCAGAATCTTTGACGGAACCGGCAGATACTCATTGTGAATCATTGGCGGCTACCTCCTTCATCCCTGCTTCCAGCCTGTTGACACAATCGGAGAAAGATATGTATTCGGGACAAATATCATCACACCGGCCGCATCCCACACACATATGGTATCCGGCCCGTTTCTTAAAGGTCAGAAACTTATGCAGCACCTTAAATCGCATCCGGTCTCCGTTCTTCTTTCTGTGGCTTCCGCCTCCGGCTACCTCCGTATAGCCTTCTACCATACAGGAAGACCAGACTCTTCTTCGTTCTCCCGCTTTTTCATTATCAGTATATTTGATATCCTGCATGGAAAAGCAGGTGCAGGTCGGACATACAAAATTGCAGCGGCCGCATCCGATGCACCGGCTGTCATACTCCCTCCACATGCTGCTGCCTGAGATTCTCTGGTCAATGCCTTCGGGAATCTTTACTCTTACAGAGGTTTCTGTCACATATGCGGGAACCACCTCCTTTTGTCTGAGACAAAGTTTCTGCAAAAGGTCATCAAAGGCCTCGTTTTTGCAATCCACCTGATAACCATTACCTGCCAAATCCACACTCAAGTCATAATCCGTACAGATATTGGTGCCCAGATCCACGCAGAATCCATTGGTACATTCCCTTTCGCAGCCCATCAGAACGAATTTCACCCGTTCCCGGATCTTCCGGTAAAAAGAATCTGCAGGACCGTTATGCAGATACATCTCATCTAACCGTTTCACTCCATGCAGATCGCAGCTCCTCAAAAAGATGAGAGCTCCTTTTTTTGGTCCCTCGGCTTCTTTTACGGAATCTTCTGTATAGTAAAACAGTACTTCCGAAACGGGCAGCAGCACTTCTTTAAAGGAAAATTCTGACTTCTGATCGAATACAATCTCATCCACACTCGTCACTTCTCCGTAACGGATGCAGTCCGTATCGGAAAATCTTCCTCCGTTTTCAAAACGCCTGGGACCATAGATGGCATAATCCTTCGCCCACTCTTCCATGGCCTCATTCAACCCCTTGCCAGTCAGCTCATAACCCAATTTTTCCACCTCTTTCTTTTGGTAAGACAATATACATAGTCAGTATACAAAAAAAAGCAACTCTCTTACGTTGCAGCTGCAACATAGAGAATTGCTTTTTTTCCTGATTCTATTTGGAAAACGCTTTTAGAATCTTAAACGTGTTCTTATCAAAATCAATTAGCCCCTCTGATTTCATCTGGTTTAGTTCTCTGGTCAGAGCGCTCCGGTCCGCACACAGGTATTCAGACAACTCCACCCGTCCCATGGTGATGGTAAAATATCTGCTGTTATTCCTCTGGGCCTGAAAGGTCAGAAAGCAGATGATTTTTTCCCTAAGGGTCTTTTTCGTGGTGATCTCCAGCTTTTCCATGAGTTTTACACTTTTATCCGCGATTAATGTCACCATGTTCTCTATGAGCCTGTGATGGAACAGACAGGAATTGCTGCAGGAACGCATCACCCGCTCAAAGGGCAGATAGAGGATCTTTGCATCTTTACCGGCCACAAACGATACGGTTGCCGCCATAGTATTGCCGCAGGCAAAAAGTTCACCAAACAGGGCCTTTTCCTCCATGACCGCCAGAATGGTCTTATTGCCCCATAAATCCTCCTTTATCATCTTAACAGAACCTTCTAAGATCACGCCCACACACTTTACGGTTTCCTCAGAAAGAACAATGATTTCGCCTTTTTTATATGTTTTGATATAACTCCCCAGGCATTGAAACACAGAGAGCAGATCTTCATCGCTGATTCCTGCAAACAGAGGGATTTGACGATATTCTTTTAAATGGTCTTTGACTAAATCATTCATATTCCATATCCCTCTTTGAACCGGTCTATCTCTGGTTTAAATATTCCTGTCCCAATACATCGGCAGCGATCAGGGCATCGTATAACTGTTCCGGTGTCACATCTCCGATCATGTTGTGGATGCTTTCGCCTTCGGCACAGGCATTCTTAGCTGCAATGCGGACTCTTTCTTTGTCCGTAACACCAATTTCCTTTAAGGTCACAGGCAAACCTACGCTGGCACAGAATTCCAGCACCTGATAGAATTCTTCCTTTGGTGCATTCTCAAGAACCAGCTGGGCAAGAGTTCCAAAGGCTACCACGCAGCCGTGCATGGTATTCTCACACTCTTCCAGGGAAGTAAATCCATTGTAAACGGAATGGGAAACAGCAAGTCCGCCGTTGTCGGCTCCCAGACCGCTTAAATATGTATTGGCTTCAATGATGGACTCCAGTGCCGGTGTCACAATTTTGTTCTCACAGGCCTTCATTGCCCTGTAACCGTCCTCCAGCAGCGTCTCATAGCACAAGCGGCACAGTGCCATCGCGGATTTGGTGATCCCGCCGTTCTCCAGGCTCGGTGCCTTGGCTTTTTCACAGGCTCTGGCCTCAAAATATGTACCCAGAGCGTCTCCCATGCCTGCTACCAGGAATTTTACCGGTGCGTTGGCGATAATATCAGAATCCACAATCACTGCATCCGGGTTCTTGGGATAGAATATATAGTTAGAAAAGCTTCCGTCATTGTTATAGATAACAGATAATCCGGTACAAGGTGCATCGGTTGCCACAACCGTAGGGATGATAACGACCGGAAGGTTCTCATAATGAGCCGTGGCCTTTGCGGTGTCAATGGCGGAGCCGCCGCCTACAGCTCCCACGCAGTCAATGCCGTATTCCTTTACCATCGCCCGCATTCTTTCCACTTCCCCGATGGAACTGATCCCTCCGAAGATTTCAAAACGAAGGCTGGCCTCTGCCCCTTCAAAGCTCTTTTCTATTTTTTCGTGACAGTTTTTATAACCGCTGTTGCTGCAAATGAACAGGAAGGATTTTCCCAGATTCTTAACTTCTTCGTATACATGAAGAAGGGCTCCCTGACCCTGAACATATTTAAGCGGTGATCTCATTAGTTTTAACATAACAAACTCCTCTCTCCTTTTGATAAATATTTTCTATTTACTATGTCAAATATACTCTTTTCTTCCGAAAATGTCAATAATTTAACAAAGTATAAAATCCGATACAAAATGACAAAAAATTCACTTTGGACCGTATCTGGAGAGAGAATTGCTAAATCAGCCTTAGATATCCGCTCCAATCAGGCTTCAGGCAATACTCTTTTCCGTCCGGAATCAGATGAATATAATAAGTCTTTCCATCGGTCGGTTTGATGCAATCATTTAACTTACGGACACGATCAACATGGCTTTCATCCGCATCCTTTAACAGTTCCTTCTTTCCTTTTTCCCTGGCCTCTGCTTCGTCAGAAGCAGCAAACAAGCCGAATTGATGCAGCTCTCCGAATATTTCTTTTGCATACCCACCCATATAGATAAAATACAGTTCCTTTTCTGCGTCTAACGGATGATCCTCGATCGACAGCCGGTATCCGTCTGCCCCTTCTATGACTGCATATTCATCCATATGCAGATTGTCTCCGTACCAGTTCTTTTTCAGAATTTCATAGGTGTCTTCGATGGCATCAGCAACAACAAACTGCACATCATGTACTTCAATGTTCGCATTCTTAATTCCTCCGCCAATCCCTACCGCAAATAATTGTTTCATATCAGCCCTCATTTCTGGTATCCATACCGGTTTTTATATTTTTATCATCATACACGTTACGCAGTAAATTATCAACCAAAGATTGATTTTTAAATTAAAACATATTAATATAATCCTATACATCTATTGTCGAAGGAGGTTCCATGACTCTTGATATTGTCACATTGTCAATTGCGCTTTTTTTTATCAGCTCCATTCAGGCAATCGTTATGCTGTTCATATTCCGTACCATCCAGGATTATCCCGGCATGTATTATCTTCTGGCCAGCTGCATTTCTTCTGCGGTCAGCGGACTATTTTTTGTGCTTTGCACCACATTTATTTGCGGAGGTCTGGCATTTCTGGGTTCCAATATCTTTTGCTTTCTGGCCATCCTTACGCTGAATATCGGATTTTCTAAATTTCTCGGCCTGAAGGTGGAAAAAGGAAAACTATGGATACTGTTTGCATTTTTACTGGCCGGTTTTTCTGCATTCACATTTGGAATTAACAATGGCCGCTGGCGACTCATTCTGTTTTCTGTACTGATTGCCATTCTTTCCTTTCTGAATACGGATATATTATTCCACCATAAGGCTGATTCGTTCCGGCCGGTTACCCGTATGGCGGCTGTGATCCATATGCTCTTCGGCTTGTTTTTTGCCTTACGTGCAGTGTTTACTATTTTTTACAGAACAACGGACGTTTTTATTTCCACCTTGCTGCAGCTTATGGCACTTTTTTTATCCATTGCCGGAATTCTGATCAATTCCTGCTGCTTCATCATCATGGCCATACAAAGAGAACGTTCGGAAAAAGATCAGGCCAACGAACGGTTCCGGCAAATTTTTGAGACCATACCGGATACGGTAATCATATCCAGATTTGATACCGGAGAAATCATAGAAATCAATGAAAAGTATACGGAAGAGACAGGCTATACAAGAAAAGAGACCATCGGCAAGACTTCCATGGAATTGAATCTGTGGAAAAACGACAAGGAAAGAGAGCTGTTTTATGGCCTGATCCGCAAACAGGGGGTCTTAAGAAATATAGAACTCCATATCACTGCAAAAAACGGCAGAAGTCTTTCGGCCCTCGTCTCAGCGAGCCTTATGAAGATGGAGCATCAGACCTATATTATCAGCGTAGTTCGCAATATCTCCCGGAGCAAAGAACTGGTCAAAAAGCTAAATACCAGCGAAGAGACCTTTAAAGCCATTATGGAACAAAGCCCGGTATCCTTTATGCTGACCGATATCAACGGGCATATTGAATACGTCAACCAGAAATTTCTGGAGCTTACCGGATACAGGGAAGAAGAAGTCATCGGACAAACTCCAAGAATTTTAAAATCAGGATTCCAGACGAGAAAATTTTATCAGACTCTTTGGAAGACAATCACCTCCGGGAAACAATGGAGCGGAGACATCCGGAATAAAAAGAAAAACGGAGACATCATTTGGGAGCATATCTGCCTGACCCCTATCCTTGATGAGGAGGGCAGCATCATGCGGTTTCTTGCCGTTCAGGAAGATATTTCCAGCCGGAAGCTCATGGAGGAGGAGCTGAGGATCCAGGCCAGAACGGACATGCTGACCGGGGTGATGAACCGGAGATATTTTATGGAAAAAGCAGAAAAGAGACTGTTAAACGCCAGGGCTACCCAGCAGATTGCAGCATTTTTAATGATTGATATTGACCGTTTTAAAGATATCAACGATACCTTCGGTCATAATATGGGGGACAAGGCCATCCGGATCATAGCCTCCCAGTGCCAGAAGATGATGAAACAGGAAGATTTGTTCGGACGAATCGGAGGAGAAGAATTCGGAGCATTGATTTTCTGCAGCAATCCTGAGGAGCATTACCAGATCGCTGACAAGATCCGCTGCGGGGTGGAAAACATTTCCTTACTGGACGTACATGGCGGGAGGATTTCTCTTCGGATCAGCATTGGGCTGACACACTACCGGCCGGATGAGGATACCATGGAGACTCTGATGCACCGCGCAGACATGGCCCTTTACCAGGCGAAAAATGACGGGCGTAACCGGGTCGTCTTAATATAGAAAAGGGGTGCTGCAAAAGAAATGCTCCTTTTGCAGCGCCCCTGCTCTTAACATTATTTCAGGATTTCTCCGTTGGTTTCAATCACCTGCTTATACCAGTCAAAGGATTTTTTCCGGCTGCGTTTCAACGTTCCCCTTCCGGCATCATCCTTATCCACGTAGATAAAGCCATACCGCTTACTCATTTCACCGGTGGAGGCACTTACCAGGTCAATACAGCCCCATGGCGTATATCCTAATAAATCCACACCATCCACGTCCACAGCGTCCATCATTGCCTCGATATGCGCTTTCAGATATTCGATCCGGTAATCATCACATATACTTCCGTCTTCTGCCACCCGGTCAATGGCTCCCAGACCGTTTTCCACGATAAACAGCGGCTTCTGGTATCTGTCATAAAGGGTATTCATCGTGATCCGAAGTCCCAGAGGATCAATCTGCCATCCCCACTCCGACGCCTTTAGATATGGATTTTTTACACTTTTCATGGCATTTCCGGCCGTGGTCTTATTAATCAGCTCCTGATCTGTACTGGCACAGCGGGAGGAATAGTAGCTGAAAGAGAGGAAATCCACCGTATGCTCTTTTAAGATTCGGAAATCTTCCTCTTCTGTCTCCAGAACAATGCCCTCCCGTTCAAACATCTTTCTGGCATAAGCCGGATATTCCCCTCTCGCCTGGACATCAATAAAGAAATAGTTGTCCCGGTCTCTGTTCAAGGCTTCCCAAACGTCCTCCGGATTGCAGCTGTAAGGATAATAATTTCCGGCTGCAAGCATACATCCGATCTTAAAGTCCGGATTGATCTGATGGGCCAGTCTGGTTGCCTTGGCAGAAGCCACAAGTTCGTTGTGGGCTGCCTGGTATTTTACCTGGGTCTTATTTTCTCCCTCCTTAAACTGGAGCCCTGCTCCCATAAAAGGCAGATGGAGAAGCATGTTGATTTCATTAAAAGTGAGCCAGTATTTTACCTTATCTTTAAACCGTCGGAAAATGGCATCACAATACTTCACATAACAGTCGATCAGCCTGCGGCTTTTCCAGGAACCGTATTTCTCCACCAAAGCCAGAGGTACGTCAAAGTGGCAGATGGTGACCACCGGTTCGATGTTATATTTTAAAAGCTCGTCAATGAAGTCTTCATAAAACTTTAACCCTTCTTCATTGGGCTGTTCTTCCTCTCCGGTTGGGAAGATTCTGGACCAGGAAAATGAAAAACGGTAGCACTTAAATCCCATCTCCGCAAAAAGAGCGATATCTTCCTTATAGTGATGATACATGTCAATGGCTTCTCTGGAAGGATAATAGGAATCCTCCGGCAGCTGGCGGTAATCCATCTCTCCAAGCATGACCGGGAAACGGTTTTCGCCCCAGGGAATCACATCCACACTGCCCATTCCTCTGTTTCCCTCTTTGTATCCGCCTTCACACTGGTTGGCAGCCGTAGCCCCTCCCCATAAAAAATCTTTTCTCATGTTATCTTCTTCCTTTCCTAATAATATGTGAATTTTACCATTCCCATCTGCCTTTACCGGTCAGCTGAAAAACAGCTTCTTTACCTCTTGAACCGGCATCTCCCGGCCGGTATAGAGCTTGAATGCTGCCGCTCCCTGCCATAAAAGCATTCCCTGGCCGTCAATACAGATACAGCCGGCTTCCTTTGCTTCTTTGAGCATCCGGGTCTCCTTTGGATTGTACACTGCATCCACAACCACCAGACCAGGATGGTACATGGCAGTATCCTTGACCACCGTTTCCCCATCCAACGGCTTCATGCCTACGATGGTGGCATTGGCAAAAACATCACTGTCAGCCATTTCTCTTTTCATGGTTTCAAGGTCTGCAATATCAAAGACATTGACCACGCAATCCGGCTTTTCCCGTTTGATCTTATCTGCGGTTTCTACGGTTCTTTCAAAAAAACCGTCCTTTATGTTAAAGATTGATATCTCTCTTGCTCCTTCCAGGGCACACTGCACCTGGATTGCCGTAGCAGCCCCGCCTCCGCCGCAGACCGTTATCTTTTTTCCTGCAATTTCCACTCCATGATCCCGCAGGCTGTCTACAAAGCCCTGTCCGTCCGTGATATGGCCCGTCAGTTTTCCGTCTTCATTTACAATGGTGTTGACCGCCCCGATGATCCGGGCAGCCGGAGACAATTCATCCATGTATTTGGCAGCTTCGGTCTTGCATGGCATGGTCACGTTGCAGCCTCTCATACGGAATGTCTTTATGGCTTCCACGGCCTTTTCCACTTCATCTACCTTGATATCAAAAGCAAGATATGCATAATCAAGTCCCAATTTTTCAAAACTGTAATTATACATCGCTGGTGAGCCAGAATGTCCTACCGGTGAGCCGATGAGTCCCATGAGTCCTGTTTTCCCTGTAATTCTTCTTTCCATCGCTTTTTCTCCTCTTTCATCAGTTCTTCTTTGCTGCTTCGTGCATTAAATGCTTTGCCTCGTCAGGGATAACATACACTGGTTTTGACGGCTTGTCAACATTTTCTGCCCGCAGACTGATGTCAGACTGTGCAACTTTTCAAAAATATGGTATGATATCAAAAAAAGCGGAAGGAGGCAGTTCTCATGCATCATGAAAAAGTAATCAAAAGCATAAAAATCGCTTTGGCTGCCGTACTGGCAATCACCATAGCCGCAAAACTTGGTCTGAAATTCTCTGCTACTGCCGGAATTATCACTGTTTTAAGCATTCAAAACACCAAACGGGAAACCTTAAAAAGTGCCGCTAACCGGACATTTGCCTTTCTTGGCGCCCTGCTATTATCGGCGGCAGTGTTTTTTTCTATAGGCTTCAACCTTACAGGCTTTGCCCTGTATCTGCTTTTATTCGCACTTTTGTGCCTGTATGCAGGCTGGGGAGAAGCCATTGCCATGGATTCTGTTCTTATCACCCATTTCCTCACCGAACGCTCCATGTCTCTCCTTCTCATCGGAAATGAGATCGGTCTGTTTTTAATCGGTACCACGGTGGGCGTCGCCGTCAACATGCACCTCAGAAAAAGAGGCGATGAATTCAAAAAGCTGTCCGATGAAGTGGATGGCAGAATCAAAGGGATTCTGGACCACATGTCCCTGCTGCTGCTGGAAGAGGAAAAAAACAGGTTTGACATAAACTGTATCGTTCAGCTAAAAGAAAGCATCGAACGGGCAAGAATTTGTGCCTTTAACAACTATAACAATGCCATTTGGAAAAAGGACACCTACGAAATTGATTATATCCAGATGCGGCAGGAGCAAAGCATTGTACTCCAGGAAATCTACGAGAACATCAAAAGCATCACCCGCCTGCCAAGACAGGCTCATCAGGTGGCTCAATTGCTGAAAAATATTGAGCAGAATTATCACAGGAACAATCCTGCGGAAGAGCTTTTAAAGGATTTGGAATCACTGCTTTCCGATTTTAAGAGCCATGAGCTGCCCTTGAACCGGGAAGAATTTGAAGCAAGAGCCATACTTTTTTATATTTTAAAACAGCTGAAACGGCTCCTGATGTTCAAACGTGCCTTTGCGCTCTCCCACAGGGAATAAATCCATTACGGCTTATTTTGCTTCCAGTTCCCGGATCTTTGCCTGAAACCTGGGCAGATGCTTTTTATGGGCTACTAAAAGCTCATCAAGTATGGTCTGGGCGATCCTGCCGCTTGGCACCAGCGGATTTAATGTAAATGCCTGCAGGGCGGCATCATAGTCCCCGCTCACAGCCGCCTCTATGGTGGTCAGTTCCATATCCTTCATTAATTGGAGAAGTCCTCTGGTGGAAGAATCAAAGCTTCCCCAGGAGATGGGAACCGGACCGTTGGCCGTAATGATGCTGCTCACTTCCACCACCACATCATCGGGCAAATCGGAAATGGCCCCATTGTTCTTTGTGCTCACCACCATGTGAGTCTTTTTATCGTTATAAATAGAAGTAATCAGTTCACAGGCCGCATCCGAGTAAAAGGCCCCTCCCCTCTTTTCAAGCTGAGGGGGTTTTACGTTTAACTCCGGGTCTTTGTAAAGCTCAAAGAGTTCCGCTTCCGTACGCTTTACCACCTCTGCTCTGGTTTCTCCTTTCTCATATGCCTCCAGTTCCTCTTTGAGCATATCGTCTGTGATGTAATAATACCTGTGATACATACAGGGTATGATGCCAAGATGTCTCATCTGGCCAGGCAAAAAGGAGATATCCGGGATGTTGCGGACACCGGAGCTGTTCATTCCCTGCATGGCCTTTTTCAGACCTCCCTCTGTGGCATAAACCTTGTCAATGACCTCCGCGGTCTTTTCTTCCCCTGTCTTGTTCCATACCCGGTGCCAGTGAAAATGGTTCAGACCCCCAAACCGGAAGAACAGGTCCTCTTCCTTCTCCTTTAGTGCGCCTGCTGCAATCTTTCTGCAAATGATGGGGACGTTGCATAGACCAACCACCTTATCCCACGCTCCATAGCGCATCACTGCCTCCGTTACCATGCCGGAAGGATTGGTAAAATTCACAAGCCATGCATGGGGGCACAGTTCCTTCATATCTTCTACAATATCAAGAATTACAGGAACGGTACGAAACGCCTTAAGCATTCCGCCGGCTCCGTTGGTCTCCTGGCCGATGACTCCGTGGGACAAGGGAATCCTCTCATCCTTAATCCTGGCCTCCAACAGTCCTACCCGGAACTGGGTGGAGACAAAATCTGCATCCTTTAAGGCTTCTCTCCGGTCCAGTGTTAAATGTACTTCCCAGTCAAGACCTGCCGCTTTTACCATACGTCTCGCCAGATTGCCGACGATTTCAAGTTTTTCTTTCCCTTCCTCAATATCCACCAGCCAGATTTCCCGGATCGGAAGCTGGTCTTTTCTTTTAATAAAGCCTTCGATCAGTTCCGGAGTGTAGCTGGAACCGCCGCCAATGGTTACAATCTTTATATTCCCCTTCATGAACCTTCCTCCTTTTCTTCTATAACACGATCATACTAAAAAAAGACTCCAATGGAAATACTGCCGGCCTATTTGGTCACAAACCCAACCCAATAGGCATTTGTACCACAAAAAAAACAGGGTGTTTTATCCCTGTTTGATCTGCATGGTAAGCCTGGCTAACGATTCTACGATATACACCGCCGGTATCTGAGAGGTGATATCAACCTTCATCTTTTCCACAGCCTTTAATTCCCTCTGGATATAATAAGAGATGTTAAAATCCGATATCTTAGCCAGTGTGCTGTTTTTGCTGTTGGTGATCGAAACCACCGTACTGCTGCTCTCTTTAAAGTTCGAGGAATTTTCGACGAGAATGCTTGTCTCCCCTTCCACCGAAAGGATAATGATGATGCTCTCCTCCGGAAATTCCAGATTGATCGGAAACATGGGATTGTTGATTCCGGTAGAAAAGATACCGATGTCGCAGAAATAACGGCTGGCATACTCCGCAATTATCCCCGAATTCCCGGTACCCAGAAATATGATCTGCCTCTTTTTGGCTATGACAGCTGCTATCTCCTCAAGCTGTTTTTGGAAACTTTCTGATCCCACCCGCTGAAAAAAATCAAAGACAGAGCTGTGGTCAAACTTATGGTTTGATGCGTTTTTTTGTTCCTTTTCCAGCTTAAAGAGGACTTTAAACTCAGAAAAACCGCTGCACTTCACCTTCCTGCAAAACCGCGTGATGGTGGTGGTAGACACATGGGCTTCGCTGGCAACCTCTCTTATGGTCATATATGGGATTTTTTCACTGTTTTTCAAAATAAAATTATACACTTCATAATCCAGTTCACCGAACTGGTCCAGGATCTGGTTGGAAAATAAGGCCATATTTGTTCCCCTCAAACTTATCATACACTCTTTGCAGCTTTGTCATAAAACCATTATACCACAAAAATTGTCCGCAAGTCTATCCTGCACAAAAAATACCCTCTTTGCAGCAAACGGCTTTATCCCCGGCCGGAAGTGCTGCAAAGAGGGTATTTCTTGATGGTTTGATGGAATTATGCAAAGCCGAAATATCTCATAAGTCCCAAATAAATTCCATAAGCAAATTGATACTGGTCGTTTCTTAATTTTTCCGCATCAGAATAATTGCTCAAATACCCCAGCTCTATCAAATTGGCAGGCATGTTTACATTTCTTAACACATACAGAGATGGGTTCTCCCTGATTCCGTTGTTCCTCGTACCGGCCACCTGGGTAATTCCGCTCATGATCTGCTCTGCCAGCCATTGGGCCTGGGTGTAATACTGATAAATATACACCTCTGTGCCATTGATCGCAGGGTTCGGATTTATATTGCAATGGATGCTGATAAAATAGTCTGCCGGCCAGCTATTTGCAAGTGCCACCCGTTCAGCCAGGCTGGTCGTATTGTTGGTCCCCAAAACGGTGTCAGGTTCCGGCCTTGATACGCGGGCTTCAAACCTGGGATCACTGTTCAGCAAATTCTGCAGATAAAGCCCGACCTGGAAATTGATTTCCGATTCGTAAAGGCCGTTGTCTTCCGCACCGCTGTTAAAGTACCCGCTTGGATTGTGACCCTGATCAATAAATATTTTAATAGCCATGTAAGCATTTCCTTTCCTACTCAACTATAATAAATATATTCATTTCACAGGGAAATGCTACCAAATCCAAAGAATTTGTCTGTTTTTAATTTGACAAATTAGTCTAACAAAAACCACGGTCCTTTATACATCGTTGTGTTCCACGGATTTGCGTTTTGCATTTTTGTTCTTATTCTGATTTTCTCTTGTGATCGGCGTTTGTCCGTTGCATTTTTCCATTCTTGCTTTTTTGTTATCGGGCTGGCTGTCTTTTGGCATAAATACCTCCTGAATCATTTCGTTTTTTTGCTCTAAAATCCAATCTTCGTTCTTTAATCTGTTCGTTTTTTCCCTTTTTTATGTATCAGGAGACGGCTTTCAGCAGAAGAACTTTCCCAAATAGTTCCATTTTTCACAATCATAACAAAATCCAGCTCTCTGCGCCGGATTTACTTCCTATTATTTTTATGATATCATAAGCCTGAAATTAAAAAAATTTAAGTTTTAGAGAGGAAAAAATCATGTTAGCAAACGGAACCAATGAATGCAGCTGCAAAAAAACAAACTGCGAAAGGCATGGAAAATGCGAAGAATGTATCGGGCACCATAAAAACAGCAGCCGCTATCCAAAGCCCTACTGCATGCAGAATCACAGAAAGCCCAAAAAACAGGATTAATTCTCATTTCTTAATAATTCTTAATTCCTTCTAAATCTCGTTGTCATTCTCCCTGTAAATGTTATAATTTTTCATATTCAAAACAGCAAAGGAGGAAGCGGACTATGGAAGCAGCTCAACAGATCCTGATCGTGGATGACGATACCGATATCCGGGAAGTCCTCCGCGTTCATCTGGAAAACAACGGCTATTCCGTAATGGAAGCGGCAAACGGCAAAGATGCGGTTTCCGCAGTTTTAAATCATGTGGATATCGACTTGATCATACTGGATATCATGATGCCCGGTTTATCCGGAATCGACGTCTGCAAACAGATCCGGAAATCCTCTTCCGCCCCCATACTGTTCCTCACAGCCAAGTCAAAGGAAAGTGACAAAGCCGCTGCCTATGAAAACGGGGGAGACGATTATCTGGTAAAGCCCTTTTCCCAGACCGAACTCCTTATGAAAGTCCATTCCCTTCTTCGCAGATATGTGATCTACAAAGGGAAGACCGATGGCGGCACCGGCAGTTATGAAATCCAGCTGCAGGATATTGTGATCGACACCCAAACCCATACTGTCTGCCGGGAAAACCACAAAATAGACCTTACAGACACAGAATTCCAGATCCTTTTGTTTCTGGTAAAGAATAAGGGGTGCGCCAAAGACGCACAGGCCATTTACGAAGGTGTGTGGAACGATAAATTCCTTCCCTCCTCCACCAACACCATTATGGTTCACATTTTAAAGCTGAGGAAAAAACTGGAGCTGGACTTCAACAACCCGACCATTATCCGCACCGTTTGGGGAAAGGGCTATCAAATTGATGAAATTTAGCGGCAGAACCTCCCTTCGTTATAAACAGATCTATGTGCTGATTTTCGGTGTTTTGGTCAGCTTTTTGATGTATTTCATCACTCAGACCTTTGGAAACTATCTGGTTTCCAAAAATCATCTGAATGAAGACGTGTCCCGGAAACGGTTGGAGGGATATCAAAACTCCATAGAAACTTATGTAAAAAAAAATAAGCTTTCCGTCAAAGACGTCCGGGCCATCTCCAAATGGGTCAAAACCCACAAATACATCTATCTGACCATTTATAGCGGGAATGAGATCCTATATGAATCAGGTTTCTGGAATGATGCTTATTCCGGCTATGAATCAGCAGGTGCTTTTTTGGAGATCAGCCAGCAGGCCACACGCAATATCGCGTTTACCGACGGCATCTATTCCGTATCCATCATCGATTCGTCTGAGATCAAATGGTATGACCTGGTATTTTATAGTTCCATGGGGATCTTTTTCCTGTTTTTATTTGGCATCCTCATTGCCTACAACCACCGGATCATTGCCAGGATCATGCTCTTATCCAAAGAGGTCTCCCTGATTGAGCAGGGGGATTTAGAGCAGCCCATCTATCATAAAGGGAATGATGAGATCGCCCTGTTAGCCGTCAATGCGGACAACATGCGCAATTCCATTATTGCAAGATATAAAAGTGAAAAGGAAGCATGGGAGGCAAACAGCGAACTGATCACCTCCATGTCTCACGACATACGGACGCCTTTGACCTCCCTCATCGGATATCTGGAGATTCTGGAATCCAAAGGCTACCATTCCGAGGAGCAGCTTGTCCGCTATATCAAAAACTGTAAGGAAAAATCCATTCAGCTAAAGGATCTGTCCGACAAACTGTTCCAGTATTTTCTTGTATTTGGCAAGGAGACCATCTTGATGAAGGAGGAAACCTTTGATGCCAGGATTCTTTTGGAACAGCTGATCAGCGAGCATGTATTCGGCTTGAGCAGCCAGGGGTTTGATGTGAGGACCGGATTTATGGAGCAGCCCTGTCAGATCACCGCTGATATCCAATACCTCAAGCGCCTGTTTGACAATCTGTTTTCCAATGTCTGCAAATACGCCGACCCAGCCGGTCCGGTCCTGGTTCACGGGGATTGTGACGGCAGCCGCCTGATCATCAGCATCAGCAACGAGATCCGAAAGGACTGCGCCTTCACGGAAAGCACCGGCATCGGCCTTAAAACCTGCCGGAAAATAACAGAACAGATGAACGGAACCTTTGAGATCAGGAAAAACCGTACCCGGTTTGAAGCAACCGCCGGGTTTCCCATCATTCCGCTTAGAAAGGAATAAGAACCAATGAAGAATGTTTTAGAATACTTAGAACGGTCTGCCACGGCCTTTCCCCATAAAACAGCAGTCGTGGACCCCGAAACCTCTATAACGTACAAGGAATTCCTTCACCATGCAAAAGCCATCGGCAGCTTTCTCTCCAAACAAGAGACTCCCGGCAGTCCGGTCGCCGTTTTCATGGATAAAAGCGTGGAAGCACTGGCTTCCTTTCTGGGGATCGTATATGCAGGCTGCTTTTATATTTCCATCAATACCGAGCTGCCTCCTGCCCGGATTCGCCAGATTTTAGAAACCTCCGGTGTTTCCAGCGTCATCTGTTCCGGGAAGGAGGGTCCGGCACTTTTGGAGGCCGGATATAAGGGAAGGTGTTTTGATTATTCTGACCTGAAAAAACAGGAGATTTTAGAAGATGTGCTTATGCACATTCGGGAAAATTCCCTGGACACAGACCCTCTTTACTGCAATTTTACGTCCGGTTCCACCGGAATTCCAAAAGGGGTCCTGGTCAGCCACCGCTCGGTCCTTGACTTTATGGAATACTTTCCTGCCTTGTTCCACATAACGAAAGACGATGTGATCGGAAACCAGGCACCCTTTGATTTTGATGTGTCCGTAAAGGATATTTATTCCACACTTTGTACGGGAGCCACCATGGTCATCCTGCCGAAGAAGCTCTTCTCCATGCCAGCAAGACTTCTGGATGCCCTTTGCGAGCACCAGGTGACCACCCTGATCTGGGCCGTTTCCGCCCTTTGCCTGGTCTCCCAGTTAAAAGGCTTCACCTATAAGGTCCCTTCCCTGGTGGATAAAGTGCTGTTCAGCGGAGAAGCCATGCCTGTAAAGCAGTTGAATATCTGGCGGAAATATTTACCTCATGCCCGGTACGTGAATCTATACGGACCTACGGAGATCACCTGCAACTGTACATATTATGAAATTCACCGGGAATTTGAAGACCACGAAAAAATACCCATTGGAAAACCATTTCCCAATGAAAAGGTCTTTCTTCTTGATGAGAATAACAGACCGATTACAAAAGCAGGCATCACGGGAGAGATCTGTGTGGCAGGAACCGCTCTGGCCCTTGGTTATTACCGGAACCGGGAGCAGACAGACCGGGCCTTTGTACAAAACCCTTTGAACCCTCATTATCCGGAACTGATTTACCGGACCGGGGATCTTGCACACTATAATGAAACCCATGAACTTTGTTTTGCAGGCCGGAAAGACTTTCAGATCAAACACATGGGACACCGCATCGAGCTGGAGGAAATTGAAATAGCCTTGAACAGCTTTCCTCTTATTGAGCGCGCATGCTGTGTTTTTGATGCAAAAAAAAGCAGGATCACCGCATTTTATGTAGGCAATATGGAAGGAAAAGAGCTGTCTGTTTCCATGAGGAAAACCTTACCTGTCTATATGATTCCTACTGTTTTTCATTCCCTCGCTGAACTGCCTGTTACCGGCAACGGAAAAATAGACAGAAAAAAATTACTGGAGATGTGTCAATGAAAGAAGCCTTCCATGCTGCAGCCATAGAATTTGCTGCACGCAATTACCAAACCCCATTTTATGTATTTGATACGGACCTTCTTGCCGGACAGATCAAAAAGATCCGAACCGTTTTAGGAGATGGCCCGGAGCTTTGCTATGCCATGAAAGCCAATCCTTTTCTGGTAAAAAGCCTGGAAGGACTGGTGGATTCCTTTGAAGTCTGCTCTCCAGGCGAATTTGCCATCTGCGAACGGGCGGAGCTTCCTATGAATAAAATCGTCATGTCCGGGGTACATAAAAATCCTTCCGACGTGGAATATGCCTTAAAAGAATACGGAGGTGATATCCTTTATACCATAGAATCCCTCTCCCACTGGCAGACCCTAAAAGAGTTTACAGAAACATACCGGCTTCCGGTCCGTGCTCTCCTGCGCCTTACAAGCGGGAACCAGTTTGGAATGGAGGAATGCCTGATACGGAAAATCATTGGAAACGGCCCTTATGAGTTTATCACCATAGAAGGAATCCAGTACTTTTCCGGCACCCAGAAAAAATCCCCTTCCAGGCTTTCCAAGGAACTTGCCATGCTGGACGGTCTTTGCAGGGAACTGAAAGACCAATACGATTTCAACGTTTCAAAAATTGAATACGGCCCCGGCCTTCCTGTCTGCTATTTTGAAGAAGAAGCAAATCAGGAGGATCTCATGTTGGCAAGCCTTTCTGCCTCCATAAAAGCATTGACCTTTGGCGGAAAGGTCACTCTGGAAATGGGGCGCTTTATCGCTGCCTCCTGCGGGTCATATGTGACACGGGTGGTGGATCAGAAAACCAACAAAGGCCAAAACTACTGCATCGTAGACGGAGGCATCCACCAGCTGAACTATTACGGACAAATGCTGGCCATGAAAAAGCCTTCCATCGTTCACCTTGGGAAAAAGGGCAAAGAAGTAAAGGAATGGACCGTCTGCGGTTCCCTCTGTACGGTCAATGACGTGCTTGTAAAGCAGTATCCGTTTCAGGATTTAAAAAAGGGAGATGCCCTTGTTTTTCAAAAAACGGGAGCCTATTCGGTCACCGAGGGAATGTCCCTGTTCTTAAGCCGGGATTTCCCCCTGATTCTCCTCTATTCGGAGAAACATCAGTTTCAAACGGCAAGACCCTCTCTGGCCGCAGATCAATTCAATTATACACAATCATAAAGGAGTTTATAACAATGGAACAACTATTAGAGATATTAAACGCGATCAACCCTGGCATTGACTACGAAACAGAAACAAAACTCATCGACGAAGGACTGTTAGATTCCTTTTCCATTCTCTCTCTTATTCCGGAATTAGAGGATGCTTTTGATATCGAGATCACCCCGGCTGATATGGTACCTGTTAATTTTAATTCTGCAAATTCACTTTGGGAGATGATCAAGCGGCTCCAAGAGGGATAAACCATGACTTACAATTCACTCCTATACCTTTTTATCTTTTTACCCGGGGTGCTGGCGGCCTATCACTTTGCGCCCCAGCGCCACAGGCCAAAGGTCCTGCTGGCGGCAAGCTACCTGTTTTTCCTCTCTTTAAGCGGAAAGCTGCTGGTATATCTGCTTTTTTCCACTCTTTCCCTCCATTATATGGGGCTGTGGCTTGGCTCCTGCAAGGCAGAGGGAGATTTAAAACTGCTTACCGCCGGGGAAAGAAAGGCGGTAAAGGCTGTTTATGCAGGAAAACGCCGCAAAATCCTGTGGTTTGGGATCGGACTGCAGCTTGGCATTTTACTGGTGCTGAAATACTCCGGTTTCTTTATCTCAAATATCAACGGAGTATTGAACCTGTTTTCCTTTCATCCCCTTCTGCCTTCCGTAAAATTTGCCCTTCCCATCGGAATCTCCTTTTATACCCTGCAGGCAGTTTCCTACCTGATTGATGTTTATTATGAGAAAATAAAGCCTGACCATAATCTATTGCGGCTGGCTCTTTATCTTGCCTTTTTTCCGACTCTCATGGAAGGCCCGATCTGCCGCTACACCCAGACTGCGGACTCCTTATATCGGGGAACCCCTCTGGACTATAAAAATCTTACCTTTGGCATGCAGAGGATCCTTTGGGGGCTGTTTAAAAAGCTGGTGATTGCAGACCGGCTGAATCTATTTGTGGAAACCATCTTTAACAATCCCGGCAGTTACAGCGGGATTACGGTCATCCTCGGAGCTGTTTTATATACCTTCCAGCTCTATGCCGATTTTTCAGGCTGCATCGACATGACCATCGGTACCGGGGAACTGTTTGGAATTACCATACCGGAAAACTTTCGTCAGCCTTTTTTTTCCAAAACAGCTTCTGAATTCTGGAGACGCTGGCACATCACACTGGGTGCCTGGTTAAAGGATTATATCTTTTATCCTATTTCTTTGACAAAATTTGTAAAGAATCTGGGAAAGAAATACCGGGAACGGTTCGGAAAGCATTTGGGCCAGATATTGACCTCCTCCATCGCTTTATTCGGCGTATGGATGGCAAACGGTTTTTGGCATGGAACCGGGTGGAATTATATCTTTTTTGGCATGTATTACTTTGTCCTCATCCTCCTTGGTAATTTACTGGAGCCTGTCATCGTAAAGACAACCGATGCTTTAAGGATCGACCGCAACTGCCTTCCATACCGGATACTGCAAAGCACAAAGCTGCTGGTCCTTGTTTTTACCGGAGAACTGTTTTTTAGAGCTAAGGATCTTACGACAGGCTTTCATATGTTTTTTTCCATTTTCACGGGATTCGACTGGTCCATACTCACAGACGGCTCTCTTCTTAAATTAGGACTGTCCATTCCGGATTTCTTTGCTGTTTTCCTTGGTTTTCTGGCCGTTCTTACGGTTGGTGTGATCCATGAACGGGGGATCTCCATCCGGCAGAAAATTTCCGGCTGGAAGATGCCAGCCAGATTTGCTTTTCTCTATGCCGCCATTTTTATAGTGCTGATCCTTGGGGCATACGGGGACGGATATTTACCGGCAAAGCTGATTTACGCCGGATTTTAAGAGGTGATGAAATGAAAATCAACCATAGAACCAGAGCTTTGCTTTTTTTAACCGGTCTTTTTATCTTGCTGTTTTTGATATCCTATCTCATCCTTCCTTCTAACAGCGTGGGGGATGGCTTATACAAAAAGGCAAACGGGATTCTAAAGGAACCGGAGCATACCATAGATTACATCGTCATCGGCGACAGTGAAGCCAGCACAAGCATTTCTCCCATGGAGATTTGGAATGCTTACGGCTACACCGGATATAACTGCGGAGTTCCCGCCCAGCAGCTTCAGGATACTTACTACTTGCTGGAACGAGTACTGGAAAAACAGTCTCCAAAAGTGGTCCTGCTGGAAACCAATGCCTTTTACCGGGATTTTAAATACATCAATGCTCTGGAAAATACCGTGGAAGATACGGCAAAGAAGCTGTTTCCTGTCTACAAATACCATAACAACTGGAGATATTTTCATCTCTATATGCTGAAAAATCTCCGGAAATCTCCGAATCAGGGACGTGTCACCGTATTCAAGGGATTTCAGTATAACACGGCCGTAAAGCCCTATCAGGGCGGCCCTTACGGAAAAGAAACCGATCAGATATACCAAATCGGAGACCAGCCCTTGCAGTACATGAACAAAATCGCAGAATTATGCAGGGAACGGGGAATTAAACTGATCCTGTATTCTTCTCCTTCTCCCAAATGCTGGACCTACCAAAAGCACAATGCGGCATTGGCATTTGCAAAAGAAAAACAGCTTCCATATATTGATTTTAATTTAATGACCGATGAACTTCACATTGATTGGGCAAAGGATACCAGAGATGAAGGGGATCATATCAACTACTATGGAGGGAAAAAGGTATCCGATTATATGGGTGCTTATCTAAAAAGGCACACCCATCTGCAAGACCACAGGGAGGAAGCAGCTTATTCCGCCTGGGAGGAAGAACTGAAGGCTTATCTCGCAATAACAAAGGACCACTGATCATTAAAGGTTCGATCCGCACTCCTCTCTTTTTGAACTCCTGATTTCAGGAAGCAATACTGCCGCACATAATGCGTAAAGAAGCATCAGCACGGAAAATACGAGATAAGGCACATCTTTCCCCCACAAATCAAAAAGGCTTCCTCCTATGACAGGCCCTATGATATGGCCGATGCTGGACCCAAAGGTGTATCTTCCATAATAATCACCAATCACGTGTTCATTGATTCCCTTAACAAACATGGCATCCAGAGAATAATCCAAAGCTGAGGTGGACATCACATAAGCCGTCCACAAAACCTGAAAGGCTGACAGATCGTGGAAAACCACAACTGCAATTGCCATAGCAGCCGCAAGGATGGAACTAAGCACAATTACTTTCCGGTATCCAAGGGTATCCCCCAGACGCCCTAAATAGGGTCCCAGTAAGGAAGATACCACCATTGGCAGAAAGAATACAGTTGCAAGCTCTATCATATCCAGATCAAAGGACGCTTTTAAAAACGGGATCAATAACACCTGGGGTATACTGAGGAAAAGGCAGAGAAACAGATTGAAAAACCAGAGCTTTTGTTTCTCTTTTGTAAAAGCCACGGGCTTTAAATGACGGACGGGAGTTTTTTCCGTCCGTTTTACGTTGCGGAGGCAGCATAAAAATCCAAGGACCGCAGCTCCTGCCGAACACAGAAAAAACAGCTTCCAGCCGCTCATCAGATCATACTTGCTAAAGATGAGAAAGGCCACGCCAACGCCGATCATACCGCCAAAATTACAGTTGCTGTGAAACGCTCCTATGCTTTGGGCAAAACTTGCATTGCCGTCTAAAATAAGCCCCATCACAGATATATTCAATAATATGCCTGCGGCTCCCTGAATGATACGGGCAGCCACCAGCTGCGGTATGGTTCCCGCCCCGGATAAAGCCAGATAGGCAACACCATAGACGGACAGCGACAAAAGCAGAAGAAAGCGGCGGCTGAACCGGTCAGACATGAAGCCCATAATCAGTTTCATGATCAAACCGGACAGCGCAAATACAGAAAAAAGCATGGTTAATTCCAATGTGGTAAAATGCAATCGTTCCGTATACAAAGGCAGCAGACCTCCAAAAATAATGCTGGGGAGAGAAACCAAAATAACCGGAGCTGCGATCTGTTTATTCTGCATGGACCACCTCTTTCTACTTCCATAAGAAGCCGTAAATGATTTTTATTCAAAAGACATATATGGAAATATTATACATCTATGTTCTCTCCCATGCAAGGGAGAAGGACATGAAACCTCTGCATCAGACCTTCTGTTTATAATAAGTGAGGAAATCAGTAAGCTTCTCACAGGCGGTCTTTAACTGATTCAATTCCGGAAGATACACCACACGGAAATGATCCGGTCTTTCCCAATGGAAGCCGCCCCCGTGGGTCAGCAGGATCTTTTTATCCTTTAAAAAGTCCAGAACAAACTTTTCATCATCCAGAATATTGAATTTTTCCGTATCAATTTTCGGAAACATATAAAATGCTGCTTTGGGTTTTACTACGGAGATTCCGGGGATCTCATTCAGTGCCCGGTATATGTATTCCCGCTGTTCATAGATTCTGCCGCCCGGCACCAGCAGCTGTTTCGTCTCCTCTCCCATCTCCAGTGCCATAGGGATCACAGACTGAGCCGGAACGTTGGAGCAAAGTCTCATGGAGGACAACAGATTGATTCCTTCCACATATCCCTTTGCAAAGGATTTATCCCCACAAAGGCTCATCCAACCGCACCGGTATCCTGCAATCAAATGGGATTTGGATAACCCGTTAAAGGTAACGGTTAAAAGATCCGGTGCCAAGGATGCGATGGATACATGTTCAAGGCCGTCAAGCACCAGTCTGTCATAGATCTCATCCGCAAAAATAATAAGACCGTACTGCCTGGCCATCTCAACGATTTCTTCTAAAATTTCTCTGGGATATAAGGCTCCTGTGGGATTATTGGGGTTGATCACCACAATGCCTTTGGTACGCTCTGTAATCTTGCCTTTCATATCCTGGATATCCGGGTACCACTGCGCCTGTTCGTCACAGATATAATGGACGGCGGTTCCTCCTGCCAGAGTGACTGAAGCGGTCCATAAAGGATAATCGGGAGTGGGAACTAAGATCTCATCTCCCTGGTTTAAAAGTCCCTGCATGGATAACGTAATCAGCTCACTGACTCCGTTTCCCGTATACACATCGTCTGCAGTCACCTGCTCAATCCCTTTCTTTTTATTGTATTCCACGATGGCCTTTCTGGCGGATAAAAGCCCTTTGGAATCGGAATAACCTTCTGTTGCTGACAGGTTATCATTCATAATCCGTAACAGTTCTTCCGGCGCGCAAAATCCAAAGGGTGCCGGGTTTCCGATATTTAATTTTAAGATTTCAATGCCCTGGTCGATCATGCGGTTTGCTTCATCCATGACCGGTCCCCTGATGTCGTAGCACACATGATCCAGCTTTGCTGATTTTTCAAATTTTCTCATAAATTTTCTCCTTTTTTCCTAAAAATTAAATGTGTGAAAATACAAAAAAGCCCTAAGCGTCGAAACGCTTAGGGCGAATATACAATCCGTGTTACCACCTAAATTCAGAGAAATCTCTGCACTCTCTACGGTACTGACATACCGTGTCCCTGTAACGTGGGAATACGTTGAAGCCTACTAAATCCTCTTCCCAGCCGGAAGAATCTTCGTTCGGTCCAAAGCTCCGAGACTGCTTCGATATCTTGGAATAAAGATTTTCACCAACCATCTTTTCTCTGAAATTCCGCGAATATGTACTATTTCTCTTCATTGCCTTTTCACTATTTCCGCAATCATAGCACATACCCCAGAAAATGTCAACCATAATTCCCTGATCTTTTACAGCCTCTTTCTGCTTCTCCCTCAAACGATCCGGGTCAATGCTCCCGTAACAGAATCTATTACCAGTCCGAAGACCTTGATCTCTTCCGGTACCAGCGGGTGGTTTCGTATCAGCTCCACCGATTTGCGAATGGATAAATCCAGATCAAAAAAGCCTCCCAGCCAGGACTCAAAGTCAATACCGTAATACTTAATCAAATCAATATTCTTCTGGGTGACTCCCCGGGCTTTCATCTTCTTTACCATGCTGTGACTGTCCGTACATCTGGCTCCGCAGTCAGTATGTCCAATGACCAGGATCTCCTCCACACCCAATTCATAAATTCCGATTAAAAGGCTTCTCATGGCGCTGCCAAAGGGATGGGAAATCACTCCTCCTGCATTTTTGATGAGCTTTGCATCCCCGTTCTTCAGTCCCAAGGCGGCAGGAAGCAATTCGGTCAGTCTGGTATCCATACAGGATACAATAGCCGTTTTCTTATTGGGATATTTGTTTGTGATATAATTTTCATACCCTTTATTTTTTACAAATTCCTTATTAAACTGTAGTATTTCTTCCATCATGATCGTTTTCTCTCCTGCTCATAAATTCAGCCGCTTCTTTGCTTATATGGACTCAGACGTCCGGTATATCCTCCATATGACGCCGGTGTTGGGTATAAATACACTCGGATCTCCATCAATGTTATAGCCCATATCCACAATATACATGGATCCGTCCGGCCCAAAGAGCAGATGGATTGGTCTTTCAAACCCGCCTCCTCTGGAGATGGACGAAGGGAACCCATTTTTATTGATAGCAAAGGTGCTGACCGTCCGCGATTTCATATCAATTTTCGACACTCTGTGACCTGCTCCTGTATAGGAAAAGCCTCCCCCCGTTCCTCCATCAATGGTGCTGCCAAATTCTGTCACATAAACGTCTCCGTAAGGACCAAAACCCGTATTGTAATTAAATTCAAACGCGGACAGCGTAGAATGGGGCGGAAACCTTACATAAGGCCTTGGCGGTATATTGGGCTGGTTTTTCAGTAAGAGGGTAGGCTGCATCCCTCCCACCGGCGTAAAACGGGGGGAATCCACAGTCTCTCCCCCCGAATAATCCGGCCAGCCATACCACAGGTCCGGTGTCACATAATAGAAATCTTCGCCTGCATTTTCTATGGGCCTGCTTCCCACCGGATTATATCCGTTGTTTACTGTATAGAGCTGGCCGCTGTTGTTAAATTTCAAAAAAGCGGGATCACGGAATCCCCATGCCACCTGCTCCAGATTGGAGCCGTCCAAATTGGCCCTTAAAATGCTGCCGGAGGCCTTGATATATTTTTTCCTGATTTCATATTCTATATTCGGAATTCCATAGGGAGAAAAGGCACCGGTAAACGCAGGGTCATCGGTCACTGCTTCTGTCAGAATGTTATCCGTCTGAAAATTCTGCCCGTAAAGCATGACATAATCTCCGGTATAATCGCATAACAATGGAGAAACCGTTACCCATTTATTATCATTTCCCACAACCCCGCTGTTGGTGACCGTCCCCTGTCCAAAATACAGTTTATTATCCGGAGAAAATGCGACCGGACTATTCACATGGTCCCCATTGCTTGGCAGACCCATGATAATATTCTGTCTTGTACCATCTTTGTATATCTTGGTAACAAATCCCCGGTGCGATACATAGAGGACACCATTTAAATAATTGATTCCCGATATGGGAGTAACAAAATCATCCGCAATGGTTTCAAACTGCCCATCCACGATTTTAATTATTTGGGGATCACCGGTTGCCAGACCGGAATCAGCAATAAAAATATTTCCATCTTCATCAAAAATCATGCTGGAGGGTGCATTCAAATTACTCATAAAGACTTCAATCCCATACCCTCTGACGATATAGATATCGGCTGGGTCCAAAAAACGTTCCAAAATAATCTCATCATCGTTACAGGTATGAATTCCATTTCTTCTTTGAAACATCCACTTCACCTGGAAATATTTTATTACATTATATTCGGAGCCCTATAAATTATACAATACTTAAAATAATATCAGATACTCCCCGTACCCTTCTTTTTCCATCTCATCCTTTGGAATAAACCGTAAAGAGGCACTGTTGATGCAGTAGCGGAGTCCGCCGCTTTCTTCCGGTCCATCTTCAAACACGTGGCCCAGATGGGAATCTCCATGTCTGCTTCTGACTTCTGTTCTATGTCTGCCCAGACTATGATCGGCAGCTTCTTTTATAAGCTCCTTGCTGATGGGTCTTGAAAAGCTGGGCCAGCCACAGCCTGAATCAAATTTATCATAAGACATAAACAGCGGTTCTCCGGTGGTGATATCCACATAAATTCCTTCACGGAATTCATCAAAATATTCATTTTTAAATGGCTGCTCCGTTGCGCTGTTCTGTGTGACTTCAAACTGTTCCTCCGTTAGGCTCTGCTTCAGTTCTTCCACCGTTTTCTTTGCGAATTTTCGGCTGATATCCACCGCTTCTTTGGCCTTTTCAAATTTATCCGCCCCAATATGGCAATAGCCGCCCGGGTTCTTGTCCAGATATTTCTGATGATATTCCTCTGCCTTATAATAATTTTTTAATGGGAGCCTTTCGATTGCAATGGTTTCCTTATACCGTTTTTGAAGTTCTTCAATGGATCGCTGGATCACCGGCGCATCCTGCTCATCCGTATAGTAAATGCCTGTCCGGTACTGGGAACCTACATCGCCGCCCTGACGGTTTACGCTTACCGGATTGATCACGTCGTAATATAAATCCAGTAGATAGGGCAGGCTTATGACCGTGTCATCATATTCCACTTTCACGGTCTCCGCATGGCCGGTATTATGACTGCAAACCTCCTCATAGGTTGGATGTTCAGTATTTCCGTTGGCATAACCCACCTCGGTTGCCACGATTCCAGGTATATTCTGCAGATACTTTTCCGTTCCCCAAAAGCATCCTCCTGCCAGATAAATTTCTTTTTTCATCGGAACCACCTCTCTATTATCCTTGTTTCCTTATTCTGTTTCCACAGGAGACTTTATGATCCGTTATCATATGCTCCCTGTTTCGATCATATCAGATGGACGCGTTGAAAACAAGCAGAATCTGCTTGTTTGATTCTTTGAATACTTCTGATGATACAGGCATAAGATTCAGTAATTCAGTAATATCAGGAGTAATGTGCATGATATCAACAGAAACGTATGTCCAGTGGTCTTTGCAGTACCACCTGTTCTGGCTCCGCATCTTGAAAGAGCACGCAATTTTTATTGAGGCTACCATGCCTCCTCCCGGCAAATCCCTTGCTCTTGCCGCAGATGCTTACAAACAGAACTATGACCAGTTTTTAAAGACCGCTGTCAGCCTCTCAAACGGCGTCATCCCCTTTGATGTCATTAATTCAGGACAATATTATACCCAATATACGGAAGAGGCGGAACGGCTGGCAGAACGCTACACCGGAATCAGGATCAATACCGATATCACCCTGTCGGAATATGACATTGAACCCCTTTCCGTTCCTTTTCGGGTAACAGGAACTATGGAACAGGAGATTTCCCTGTTGAATCAGAATATTCTGTCCATGACAGACTCTTTTGTCCAGTTTCAGTCACAGCTTTTAAATAACCGTTCCTCCTGCGGCATCTTTACCATGATGTACACCGGAGATCTTCTTCACATTCTCCTGGAAGCAAAGAGATATCAGATGATTCTCTCCGCCCTGGAACAAAGAGACGAGAATGCCATTGAAAATTATAAGACATTCTGGACGCAAAACATGGCAGATCATGCCAAAGTCATGCGGGGACAGTTTGATCCTACGGAAAACGCATATTTTAACAGGGCAAACATGTTCGCCAATTTATTTGACACTCTTTCCCAGGAAGAAATGAATCCCGCCACATTTCCCTCCGATACGACCCTTCTAAAAGATACCAGCGACATCCGTGATTTTAAGGCGGATACCACCGAGGCCCTCATCAGCTGTAAGGTCCAGGCCATCATGCTGTCTCTTTATACGGATCACCTTTTGCGGGAGGCAAATCACTTTCTCTTCCTCCTGCAGTAATTAAATACAAGGATTTCCATACATAGTAAAAGACGTGAACTCAGATTCACGTCTTTTTGCAGTTCCTTCCTTATGAAGTTTCTGTAGTACCAGCAAAATATTTTGCGGCGATCTTTTCAGCCGTTCTTGTCGCCAGAGCCTGATTGGTGAGGGTGGGATTAGGACCTCCCAGTGCATTGCACAATACGCTGTTGTCCGCAATATACAGCCGTTTGACCTGCTTTGCCTCACAGTCCGTATCCGTCACATATCCAATGCGCATGGTGCTCATGATATGGGCACACACATCCGGCGGCCAATTGGCACGGGAAACCGTTTTGGCTCCTGCACTTTTTAATATTTCACAGGCAATACCAACCAGCTGATCCCGTTTTGCTATGTCATTTTCACTTAACTGATAAGAAATCACCGGAATAAAGCCATTCTCATCTTTCCGGACCGGATCCAGGCTCACGCTGTTGGTCTGCCTTACTTCGTCATCCCCAAAGACCACGATACTCAGTGTCCTTGGATAGTCCTTCATAAATTCCTTTAACAGTTCTCCTGCAACGATGCCTTCTCTGTCCCACGGGTCATCCGGACCGGTCTGGTTCTGAAAATAATAGCCCTTCTGACTGGTTCCATAGATCATGGTAGAATTGATTCCGGGACTGGTTCCAAATGGTTCAAAGGCACCAAGCCCCGGATAATCAAACCTGGCTGCTGAATTCTGTCCAACAAAGGGCTTTATATCCGACATCCCAAGCACATTCATCAACTGGTCTTCTTCAAAAATACCGGAAACACAGTCGATCATATGGGTCGTAAGTCCCTTCCCCACCCACTCATTTTCAGGCAGGCCGGAATTCAGCCACAACCTCGGGGACTCAATGGAACCGGCGGACAAAACAATTACCTTTGCCTTTAATTCACGGATTTCTTCCGTCCATGTATTTCTTACGGTCACGCTTTGGGCGTACACGCCCTGCCCGCTGTCCTCAGCGGTATTGATTTTAATCACAAAGGAATTCGGCATAACTTCCACATTGCCGGTCCTGAGGGCAAGTGGTATGTAGCTGACCAGGGTGGACCGCTTGGCTACGGTATCCACGCTTGGTCCGATGCAGCACCCGTTGACACAGTGTCCTCTTAACGTACAGCCCACAGACTGATTGTTCTGTATGTCAAAATCCGGACTGTTAAGCATGGGATTGACCTGCAAAATCGCATTGGGCTGGGGCCTGTAACCAGGTTCTGTAACCTCCTTGGTTTCAATGCGTTTCCACCCCATCTTCCTGGCTCCGTAATAGAATAGATCTTCCTTGGCCGTACCGGTTGCCTCATGTACCGGAAGGGTATTCTCCACTTTTTCATAATATGGGATCATTTCTTCATAGGAAATGGGCCAGTCTCTTTCAAATGTTTCCGGGTATGCCCGGGGGGAATTGGCAAAATAAAGAAGCGTAGACCCTCCCACTCCGGCACTTTGCCAGGTAAATCCGCCTTTTGGTATGACCCTGACCCATGGACTGGTATCTCTGTCTGCTTTCCCCCACCGGAATTTTCCGGTGATCGTATCGTTCATATCATCTTCCAGATCCGTAAAAGTAGCCTTCAACAGATTAATATCAAGATCTGTTACGCTATTGCTGCTCTCTGCCCCGGCTTCCTCATTTGGTCTCGGCCATTTAGAGTTGCCGTACCAGGCTCCGGCATCAAGGACAAGTACCTTGATGCCTTTTTCTCCCAGTTCCTTGGCGACAACAGCGCCACCGCCTCCTGCACCGATTACGATTACATCTGCATCATATCCGTTATCCATGTTTTCCTCCAATTCATCATTTCTCTTCGCCTATGAAGTGTAGTTATAAGACCGTGCCACCCGATAGCCCAACGAAGGTCCGGGATAGCCCACTTGCTCCCAGCTGCCCGGAAAATATTGAAGTACCCGTTCATTGGGAGGCAGGTCCCTGGTTGAACCATAGCCCCACCATTCGGAATAGTACCCCATCATAACGATCCGGTTCATGGTCGGAAAAACAGGAACGATTTCATCAAGCCCTATATCCTCCTGCACCGGAAAATAGTTGACTGCATCCGGGCCCAGCAACATGGCCATTGCCTCAAAGCGCTCATCCGGAGTCAGCCTTAAAAAATATTTTCCATCGGCAGAAGCATCTTCACTCCTCTCATCCTCTTTGTCATACAGATACTGCTTTGCTGCGGCATTTAATAATTCCGCTCCGGTCAGGGTCATGGGAGTGTATAAACTGTCCAGGGACATGACCAGAAAATCCTCAGTACTAAAATCCAATGCTCCGTAATACTGAATGGCTCCGTACATTTCTGCCAGGACTTCGGACCTGGGGATTAAGGTATCCACAAAAGCTTTGAACGTATCCATTACATATCCGTTTTCATCGTTCTCCAGTACACTGATGTCTGAAACGTGATTTGTCCTATCCAATCAACCACCTGCTCTTATTTGATTCTATTTTTCATATTATCCTATGACAGCCAGCCCCAATCTAGCACCTGCAAATATCATAAAATCAGAGACATTGGCTAAAATAATATTGACGAATCTAAATTCATACATTATAATGTTCCATTAATCAAGCAGCTTCCATTGGCAGGAAATCACCTGCCATCAACAACATAAGGAGGATATCCGATGAACTTTACCTATAATCCAAACCAGATCGCATATTATCATTCTGACAACAATCTTCTGGCCGAAGTGACTTTCCCGGACGTGGATGAGACTACCGTTGACATTAACCACACCTTTGTGGATGACGCGTTAAGAGGTCAGGGAGTGGCCGGAAAACTTATGGAAGCCTTAGCCCTCCATCTGCGGTCCCAGGGGAAAAAGGCCATACTTACCTGCCCCTACGCGGTCAGCTGGTTTGAAAAACATCCCGAATATCAGGACATAATAAAATAGCCTCTTGCGAGGCTATTTTAAATTGGAGCTGTTTTTATCACTATTTCATTTCTTCAACAGCCGTCTTACCTGCGATTCGTCCGAACGTAAATATATCAGTCAACGCATTTCCGCCAAGACGGTTCCCTGCGTGAATGCCTCCGGCAACTTCTCCTGCGGCATATAAATGTTTAATGGGCTGGCCATTTTCATCTAATACACGGGCTTTCGTGTCTATCTTAAGTCCTCCCATGGTATGATGGACTGCTGGCTTTCTGGGCGTTGCATAAAACGGCGCTTTCTCCACCTTTAAGCTAAAAGTATCCTTGTGGAACTCAGGATCAAAGCCCTCATCCACATAAGAATTATATTTATCAATGGTATCCTTTAAGGTCTTAGGGTCCATACCCACTTTTTCCGCCAGTTCTTCTATGGTATCGGCTTTAAACAAGGTACCGGCTTCTACCTGACGGTCGATTTTCTCCTGGCTTGTATTCGCTGCGGTTTTCTTTATCTCCTCATCGGCGATCAGATAGAACAACCCACCCTGTTCCATGGCGGCTTTCGTCAATACATCCCGCCCGGAAAATTCATTTACAAATCGCTTTCCTTCTTTATTTACGATGACGAAGTTTTCCGGCGGCACCTGAATTCCGCTGAACAGTTCGCCGGTCTCAGGATCGGCTACAGGCATCATCTGAGTAAAGCCCATTCCGGTAAGCGCTGCTCCTACTGTTTTACCAAGCTGGATTCCGTCCCCTGTCATGGCGTAAGAATTGGTGGTTCTGATATCGTCATCAATACGGCTCCAGTAGGTGTTATACTCCTTTAACATCTTGGTATTTGCACCGTAACCGCCGCTTGCAAGCACGACTGCTTTTGCGTGAACCGTTATCTTCTGGCCATTGACACCGGTGGCTATGACTCCCTTGATCTCCCCGTTTTCAATGATAAATTCCTTTACAGGGCTGTCAGTAATAATCGTTCCTGCGTGCTCCTCCACATATTTTTTGAGGGAAAGAATAAACGCAGAGCCATAGCTTTTTACTGGCTTATGCCCACGGCGCCAAAGGGCTCCAACCGGAGCAAATACGATGCTTTTATCAAATTCAACGCCAATCTCCTCCAGCCATTTCACACTTTCCAGGGCTCTGTCTGTCAGGATCTTTACCAGGTCATACTGTCCGTATATGGTATTGCCGTTAAGGTCGGTACGTTTCCCGCCAAAATATGTCTGCATTCTGTGAAGAAGGGGAGAGTCAAATAAATGACCCTTTTCTGTGCCGTACTTTTTCTGGTAAGCAGCAAATTCTTCCTTCAGGGCACGAAAATCCTCCAGATATTCTGAATGGATCTCGCTCTCATCTGTACTCAGCAATGTCTCAATGGTATGTCTTTCTCCCGGATTCTCATCAAACTGGCGCTGCCAATCCTGGTCCGCTGCATTGACAGGACCGCCGGAGCGGATGGTATTTCCGCCCACTGCCGGATACTTCTCAAGGACAATGGCACTGGAACCATTCTGTAAAGCCGTAGCAGCAGCACTGAGTCCTGCACCGCCTCCGCCTACGATCACCACATCACACGTATATTCCTCGTCTTCTCTGACCAGGCTGCTGGCAGGCTTTGGACGCCTCTTTAAAATATCCGGATTGACTCCGGCAAGCTTGACAGCTTTGGCCACCCCATCAATGACAGCATTGCTGGTCTCCGATGCGCCGGAGAGAGCATCCACATTCAATGTCTGTCCTTCAATAATCTTATCGGGAATTCTTACAAATACCACATCGGCAATTCCTTCTGTCTCTCCCTTAGTATCTACGCTGATACTCTCGATCCGTTTTTCACTAAAGGATACTTTCATTGGAAGCTTGCCGCTGTGACCGATTGCATTTACCTCATAGACACCTGGTGTGAAGGAAAACTCTTCCTCCTCGTTGAGCTGGTTTGCAATCTTGGCAAACCGCATAAATCGAAGAAAACAGATCTCCAGGAAATCTACAGTCCCTTCGTTTTTGAGGTTGCCGGCATCATCAAATGCCTGATTGGCACTGCCCAGCAGGAACTCATATCCCGGCATTACGTTGGCCTCTACTCCCGGTGCATCCAGTATCTGACGAAGATGGAGCTGTGCACGGGAAGAACCCTGACTGCTGAGAGAAGCACCCACGATCATTACCGGTTTGCCGGCAAGGGGATGAAGGTCAAAGCTCAGCCATTCAATCAGGCTTTTTAAAGATGAGGGAATGGAGTGATTGTATTCAGGAGTCGCCATAATCACACCGTCACTTGCGATGATCTTATCATTGAACCTCTGTATCACTTCACTATAGGACTGATTGTCCGATTGATTAAACATGGGGACATCTTTGATCTCAAGGATCTCTATTTCTGCCTTGGACTCAAAGTATTTTTTCATAAACTGAAGGAGTTTACGGTTATAAGATTCTTTTGCATTGGTTCCAACAATTGCGGTAAATTTCATTCGATTAATCCTCCTGCCACGTGAATTTTTTCCCTTTTTTATAAAACGTTCTCTGTTCCAGAAGTTTGGAAGAGATATCCGTAAAAAGAACAAACTCCCGGAAAATTTCCTCAAGCTCTGACACCTTATCCGGGTAGATCAGGTTTCCTGAAAGGTCAAATGCACTCTGAGATTTTCCCAATAGGAACTCCGTGCCGGGCATAATTCTGGCAGCAAGCTCCGGGGAATCAAGAATCTGTCTAAGCTGTGCCTGTGCCCTGGAAGAACCGAGTGTACCATGAGAAGCCCCCACAATCAGCACCGGCTTATCCGTCAGTGCCTGGCTGGTGTAGCTAATCCATTCAAGCGCACTCTTTAAAACGGCTGGTATGGCATGATCATACTCCGGGGTTGCTATGATGACTCCGTCGGCTTTCAAAATTTTATCAGACAGCTCTGCTACGGTTTCCGGGACATCTGAATCCTCCGGTTCCATAAAGGCAGGTAATTTCTTAATTTCAAACAGTTCAATCTCCGCCTCACCGGAAAAATGCTTTTGCATGAATTGAAGCAGCATACGATTCGTTGATTCATCTGAATTCGTACCTGGAATTGCTAAATATTTCATAGTGATCTCCTTCCTGTACTTTAAGCATTCACAATTATGGACATGTGTTTGATATAATTTTAACATATCGTCCCCATGATATCTAATAGTTATTTATTGAAGTTTGATAACAAATTTGTTATAATGAAACACAGTTCTGAAAAAGTTAATTGTTTAACAAAGAAAGGAATGCAATGCCAAAATTATACTCTCAGGATATCCTGTATTATATTGATGCTATTTTAAAATACAGCAATTATGGGAAAGCCGCCAAATCTCTTTATATCTCCCAGCCTTATTTGACCCAGGTGATCAAACGGGTGGAAAGCCAGTTAAATTGCGAGCTGATAACCCGCAATAAGCTGCCCTACCGGTTGACCGAGCAGGGAAAGATCTTTTATCAGTATCTGACTTCCCTGGAAAATAATTATGCAAAGCTGCTCAAAGAACTGGCAGATGTATCGGATATCGACAGCAAGATTATAAAGATCGGAGTGCTCCCCAGCCTTGGGACTTACCTATTACCCCTTTTTTTGCCGAAATTCCTGGACACCCATCCAAACTGCAGAATCGAGCTGTCAGAGACTTTGCCGGAAAAAAATGAAAAACTCATCCAAAACAATGAACTGGATTTTTGGATCGGGCAGAATTCCAGAAACATTTCCCCAAACTTAAACTCCGTCAGCTGGGGCCGGCACAGATACCGGGCCATCATCCCCCGCAGCTGCGATCTCTATCAGAGCGGCGCAGCGGTTATTCCGGAAGGGACGCTGGACATCCGTAAAATCCTGGGCCAGAAGCTGATACTGACTTCCAAAGGTTCCGCTATCAGAAAACAGATTGACCAGCTATTGAGCGTTTATAAGGTAGAACCCCGAATCGTAATGGAAAGCACGGAAATAAATACGGTGCTCCAGCTTTCCACCTGTAATATGGGAGTGACCTTTATCCCGGAAAGCATTGATGTAAAGGAATGCCCCTCGGAATATAACATATACCAGATTCCCTTTGATGAGCTGAGTCTGGATTATTTTATTGCATATCAAAAGGAAAAAATATTAAGCAGTATGGACAATGACCTGATCGAAGCCTTTCTGGTTTACGGCCAGAACCATTCTGACACAGGAGACTGAAATGAATGAATGTACGAAGATCATATATCTTATGGGAACAAAAATAACCCTCTTTGTAAAGGCAGAAAATGCAGAAAACCTTGCAAAAAAGGCGGAAGAAATGCTGATCCATTATGAAGAGGGATTCAGTGCCAACAGTGACCGCTCACAGCTTGCCATGCTGAAAAAAGCAGCCGGGGTAAGTCCCATAGAGGTGGACGGGGAGCTGTATGAACTGATTAAAACCGGGAAAACACATAGTCTTTGTGAGGATTCCTTCTTAAATATAGCAATTGGCCCCCTTATAAAGCTGTGGAGAATCGGTTTTGCCGAAGCACGTGTGCCGGAAAAAGAAGCCATAGAGAACGTGCTGGAACTTTTAAAGCCGGAAAATATACTGCTGGACGATGAAAGAAAAACCGTTTTCTTATCAAGTAAAGGAATGGAGATCGACCTTGGAGCCATCGCAAAGGGTTATTTCGCGGATAAAGTCATGGAATTTTGGAAAGCCCATGGCGCGGTCTCAGCGATGGTTGATCTGGGCGGCAATGTTCTGGTTTATGGAGACTCCCCCTCCGAAGGCGGTGACTGGAACGTAGGAATACAAAATCCGTTTCTGCCGCGAGGAAATGTGGCCGCCATTGTCAAAATCAGAGATCAATCGGTTGTAACCTCAGGAATTTACGAGAGAATGTTTGAAACGGAAGGCAGGAAATACCACCACATATTTGACAGCAAAACAGGCCGCCCCATCAAAAGCAATGTGGCTTCTTTAACGATCATTGCGGACCGGTCTCTGGACTGTGATCTCTATACGACAAAGCTGTTTGGAATGGAGGCTGCTTCTATTATCCAAAGAGTTAATACCATAAATGGGATGGGGGCTGCCGTAATCACTGTGGATGGAACATTCGCCTGCACCCATAATCTGATGGAAAAAATCTATCCCGCAGCTCCCCGGAATTGATGCTGAGTTTTGTGCGAATGCACAATAATATTGATAAAAATTTAGCAATTACACATTTACTTCCCCATACAATATTGTTAAAATATTAACCATAAGGACAGGAACATGATTTCCATAAAATAAAAAAAACTTTAAGGATTGATCTGCTGGTCCAAATCAATCAAATACAGGCTCAATAACAGGCGCATGAACTGGGACGGCTGGTTTAACTCCATAGAAAGAAGTTCTTCGATTCTGTTGATCCGGTAAAGCATGGTATTCCTGTGGATGTGAAGGATCTTGGCGGATTTTGCAATGTTACCCATGGATTGCAGATAGACCTTCAGAGTTTCCAGGTACCCTGCATGATTTTCCCCGTCATATTCCCTGAGCTGTTTTATTTCAGGAGCCAGGAAGTTCTCACGGTCCATGTGCTCCATCGCAATGGACAGCATAGCTTCCAGCAGATAACCGTCATATTCAAAAACGGTCCGGTCCGGGTGAAGCTTGGTTATGGTATGTAACAAGGTCTCCACCTGCTGCCTATAGCTGTTGAATTTCATGAGATCCGTAAATTCCCTGCTGATCCCGCAATAGGCATCAAAGGATCTCAGTAAGGATTCCAGTTCCTTCTGATCAAAATTTTTATTGGAGGAAAACAGCAGGACATATAAGATGTTTTCCCTGATGATGGATATCTGACCGGGATATTTTGCGGTTATTTCGCTGATCAGATATTTTAAGACCCCCTGACCCGACGGCTGGACGGGCTTGATCCCGATCAAACGGTAATGAAATTTTTCAGTCAGCCCCAGATTGCTCATCCAGGTATTTAACTGAGTCTCTGTGCGCACAAGATTGTTGAACAAATTACTGATGAAGACTTTGGCAAGGGGCTTGTTGATCAGGTTGACTTTTGTACTGCGTTCCATCTCGATGGCGGCTGCCTTGGCAATGATTTTTATGGCTTCATCATGGCTGGCACTATATTCCTCCGCCGGACACATCATGGCTGCATAGCCCTCCACAATGTCCTTAATCAGAATTGGAGTCATGACTCTTGGCTTTTCCGCCACAGACCCCCAGTTGACCAGAGTTGATTCCGGATTTGAATTGGCAAATTCCATATATTTTTCATGGTAAAAACTCATGACCATATCCTGGGGAGCACAGTTCTCCATCAGCATGGTATCCCAGATGTTATCATTTTGCTTTGTATCGGGAAAAATTCCCAGCACATGAAAGGCGGCATCCGTAATAATGACCGGCTGCCCGCATGTCACACTTGCTGCTTTTGCAATATTATGCATTCCCCCAACGGAAACTGCTTTGAAGATTTCCCGGTACAGTTGATTCAAATCCATTTCAATCGCTCTCTTTTTCAAAATATTTTTAATATCGTATCACATTGCACAGGTATATTCAACCGGTCATTGTGCAAATTGATAATAAGTAAGCAAAACAAAGGAGACAGGAATATGAACTACGAAAAACTTTTCACCCCTTTTAAAATCGGAAAAATGGAAGTAAAAAACCGAATCGTCATGTCACCTATGGGTCTTAATGCAGGTCACATAGACGGAACCATTGATAAAGCAGAAATCGACTACTGGGAGGAACGTGCAAAAGGCGGTACCGGCATGATCATTACAGGCTGTTTATTCCTCACCAAGGAATTGGCCCAAGGCTCCTTAGAGGGATATCTGGATAAGACTTCCGTCATTCCTCCCCTTACCACTTTGTGCGAATCCGTACAGCGGTACGGCACAAAGATCTGTGCCCAGATCAGCTGCGGCACCGGTAAAAATGCATTTGCCAACATGCTTGGAAAGCCTCCCGTATCCGCTTCTGCCATCCCTTCCATGTTTGATGAGGATCTTATCTGCCACGCACTGACCGCAGATGAGATCAGGCAGATCATTAAAGAATTTTCATTTTCCGCAAAATTATTAAAGGATGCGGGTTTTGATGCGATTGAAGTACATGCTCATGCAGGATACCTTATAGACCAGTTTATGTCAGCCGTATGGAACAAGCGGGACGATGAATACGGCGGAACTTTAGAAAAACGCATGCGTTTTCCTGTGGAGATCGTTGAAGCCATCCGCGGTGCAGTCGGCCCGGATATGCCGATTCTCTTCCGCATCGCCTGCAAACATCATTTTGAAGGCGGACGTACTATAGAAGAAACCATGCCCATGTTAAAAATACTGGAAGAAGCAGGCGTAGATGCCCTGGATATCGACAGCGGAAGCTATGAAAATATTGATTACATCTTCCCTCCTGCCTACCTTGGCGATGCCTGTATGCAGGACGTATGTGAGGATGCCCGAAAAGCGGTCTCCATTCCACTTTTAAATTCCGGCAACCATACACCGGAAACGGCTGTGGAGCTGTTGGAATCCGGGAATGCGGATTTCATCATGATGGGCCGCCCTCTCATTGCCGAACCCCATTTGGCAAACAAGCTTATGGCGGGCAAACGAAAGGAAATTCGTCCATGCATCCGCTGCAACGAGGACTGCATCGGCAGGATTCTGACAAGACTGACTAAGATCAGCTGTTCCGTTAATCCGGCGGTCGGCTTTGAAGACCGTTTTACCATTACAAAAACCGCAAATCCCCAGAATATCGTTGTTATCGGCGGAGGTCCAGGCGGCATGGAAGCAGCAAGAACCGCCTCTTTGATGGGACATAAAGTGACTCTGTTTGAAAAAGAAAGCGAACTGGGCGGGCAGTTAAAAAGTGCGGCCACACCTCCTTTTAAGAGTCAGCTTCGCCAGCTTGTTGTATGGTATAAACACCAGATGGAGCTTTTAAATGTAACGGTCCACTTAAATACCGAGCTGACCGTTGATTCCCCGGAATTAGAACACGCGGACCGGATCATTGTCGCAACCGGAGCCGTTCCGGTGACTCCAAAGATTCCCGGAATCGAAAACGCCGTTGATATCCTGACCGCCCACACCGAGCCGCAAAAACTGGTGGGTGAGAAAATCATCTTCTGCGGCGGCGGGCTTTCCGCCTGTGACAGTGCCCTTGAGACAGCCATGAACGGAAAGAAAGTGGCAATTATCGAAATGCTTGACGAAGTGGCCATCAATGACCATTTTATCAACAAAGCAGCCCTGATCCCAATGCTTTTGAATAACGGCGTGGAACTCTACACCGGACATAAGGTTCTGGAAATAAAGCCTGATGGAGTTAAAACACAGAAAAAAGATGGTACGGAAGAATTCATCCCCGGAAATACCATTGTGTCGGCTTTCGGCATGGTTTCCAACAATGCCTTTGCAAAAGCCGTAGACGCCAGGTATCATTTGAAAACCCGTATAATCGGTGACAGTTTAAAGGTGGGAAAAGTGGGCGGTGCCATCCGCGAAGGGATGTATGCAGCTCTATCCGTGGAATAGAAACCGTTGAAACCCATAAGATAAAGTCAGAACCAACCGGCAGTATTCTTCCGGTTGGTTCTTTATGCTTCAAACTTCACCAGTACATAATGAAGCAGCTTTGATATTGATTTTGGGGGTGTTTTCATTCCATCTCTCATCCAGGATTCCAAGATACCAAAGACTCCTGCAACAAGAAAGACCGCTTCTCCCCGGTCCAATTCCGTAACCATCTTGTCGGAATCGGAAAGGATTTTGAGAATAAAAAAATCTTTTATTTTCTCTAAGGTCCTGCCGCCGTTTTCCTTACGGGCGAGAACCAGAAACGTTTCCCGGTTTGAATCCATATATTGAGTGATGGTTTCTGCTAATTTCATCACATTCATAGAATTATCGCAGAGCTGGGATTCATCGTATAAACGGAAAAGGTCCTCGATCAATTCACGTTCCAGCTGTTCCATCAGCTCATACACGTCTTTATAATGCAGATAAAAGGTCCCCCGCCCTAAATCGGCAAGCTTTGATAGTTCCACCACACTGATCCGGTTAAGATTCTTGTGTTTTAACAGCTCCAAAAATGCATTTCGGATGGCTCGCTTTGTTTTCAATGACCGTCTGTCTTCCATAAACCTAATCCTTTCTGTACAATTTTTCAATAAGTGTTCAGTAATGAACACTTAACTGATCATTGCCGATTGAGACTGCTGACAGAATCCAGTATAATATACATGTGTTCAATAGTCAACTAGCGTATATGGAGGTATCAATATGATTGTCTACAGAAAGGTGCGGCAAGACGAACTGGATCAGGCTGCGGAATTATTGACAAAATCCTTTGAGGATTATTCTTTTTTTAACATGTATGCAGGAAATAACATCAAAAAACGTGATTTTGTCCATGCAATTCAAGAAGCAAACCTTAAAACGGCATACAAAAAGTACACGGTCATAGCCGGTGCCAAGGATAACCAAATGGTCTCCCTCGCACAGCTGAAACCACCTCATAAATCAGAAGCCGGCTTTTTTGACTATCTTCTGGGCGGCGGCATAAAAATAATTCTTACCGGAGGCTTGAAAAATGCCATGGAACTGCTGAAAATGAACGAAGAAGCGACCGCTGTCTGTCACGACCAGACGGGAAGGGTTTGGTATTTGAGTACCCTCGCCGTTTCCACCGCTCATCAGGGCCAGGGCTTAGGAAGCAAGATGCTCCATGACTGCATCATACCATATATTGAAAAAAGAGGGGGCGGACTTCTTACCCTGATAACCAATACAGAGAAAAACAGGGAATTTTACAAAAAAAATGGGTTTGAGGAGTTCCACAGCATGACCATCCGCAGAAACGGGAAAGAACTTGGCAACTGGAGTTACCGGATGAATATTGAAAAAAAATAAAAGAAGGTCCCTTTTGTCCCTATTGTACTTTATTTTTTTATCGTATATAATGAAATACACGAAAAAGAAAGATGATACGTTTCATATGATATGGTACAAAAGGAGCACATGCATTATGTTGAATAGAAATATCGTTGATATCAAACCATATGCCTATGCGATTTCATTGATCGACGGCAAATGGAAAATGCACATTCTGTTTTGGCTATGGAAAACAGAAGTCCTGCGTTACAGTGAACTGAAAAAAGCGTTAGAAACGGTTACCCACAAGATGCTGAGCAACCAGTTAAAGGAACTGGAGGCAGATGGGTTGATCATCCGGAAAGAATATCCTCAGGTTCCCCCAAAAGTGGAATACCGGCTGTCTGAAAGGGGCCGGTCCCTTATGCCGGTGTTAGAGGCTCTTTGCTGCTGGGGAAAGAAACACATCGGAGATGATCTGCCCTCCGGCAAATAGACACAAAGAGCCTTATGAAAATACAAACTGCACCAAAACCATATATACGATGGTTCCTGCTGCAATGGATAGAAGCATCTGCTTTTTCCAGAGATGAAGCAGCCCTACGGTAATGACTCCAATCAGTTCCGGAATTCCCCGGTTTCCTGTAAAAACACTTACATCCTTCAGGCCATAGATGACAAGCAGTCCAAGCACAGCCGCAGGAAGAACCCTTCCTAAGTACTGCACATAATCTGGTGTAGGTTTATTCTCAGGAAACAGGAGAAAGGGCAGAAACCGGGTGATCATTGTTCCCAATACCACCACTGCAATCGTTAAAATCTGTTGTCCAATGCTCATTGTCATCAATTAATTTCCGCCTTTCCCGTTAATAGTCCTTGGAGCAAAGAGAGAAAAACCAGGATTAATGCCATGGCAGGAAGAATAAAATTACTTTCTCCAAATAAAATCAGGCTTAATGCGGAAATTCCCAATCCGGCCAAAGAACTGTAATGTGTGGTCTCTTTCATCCACTGTTCCAGAAAAATGACAACAAAAAGTGCCGTCATAACAAATTCCAATCCCTTTGTATCAAACTGGATCAGTCCTCCAAATATTCCTCCCAGGGCAGCTCCTGCCACCCAATAGCAGTGGTTGAGGAATGTGACAAAAAACATGAACCAGCCTTTATCCACATCTTCCGGAATATGGGCTGTGCAGTTTATTGAAAAAGACTCATCGCACATACCGAAAATAAGATAAAACTTCTTGAAGCCAGGAACTCTGTACTTTTCCAGCATGGAAATGCCATAAAATAAATGACGCGCATTGATCATCAGGGTGAGCACCAGTGCTTTCAAAGGATCAAAGGGGCCAAGCAGCAGCCCCACGGCCACAAATTCTATGGATCCGGCAAAGATGGTCAGTCCCATGAGCATCGGATACAGGAAGTTGAATCCGGAAGCGTTCATATAGATTCCATAGGCGATCCCCAAAAATAAAAAACCGGCTAAAATGGGAATGGTATTTGGAAAAGCGGCTTGAAAAGCCTTTTTTATCATCTGTTTTTTTGTTTCCACCCTTAATCTGTTCCTTTCTTCTGTCTCTGCTCTGGGATGAGTTTATGCTTTTGGCCGATGAAACGCCCGTTGATACTGTTTGGGGATTTCAATGGACTCTTTTAAGCGGCCGGCGGCATGGAGGGTCCAATAAGGATCATTGAGCATCCCTCGTCCAATAGCCACAAAATCGGCCTTATTTTCCTCAATGACCTTTTGTGCCAGCTCTGGGTCCTGCAAATTGCCTACGGCTATGACAGGAAGACCGACTGCGTTTTTGATTCTTTCCGCCATAGATACCTGATAGCCCGGAAATGCATTGTCCGGTCCTTTGGTGCCTTCTCCTCCGCTGCTTACATGGAACACATCCACACCTGCTGCTTTATACTTTTCAGCCAATTCTGCGGCATAGTCAATGGAATATCCACCATCTGCATATTCCACTGCAGAAATCCTAAACAGAAGGGGCATCCGTTCCGAAACCGCTTCCTTGACGGCAGAAACCACTTCCGCTCCAAATCTTGACAAATCCTGTCCATATTTATCATCCCGTTTGTTGGTAAGCGGTGAATGGAACTGATGGATTAAATATCCGTGAGCCCCATGAATCTCAATAAAGTCCACGCCTGCCTTTACCGCACGTTTGGCTGCCTCCTGAAACTTTTTGACAATCTCTTCGGCTTCTGCTGTCGTCAGCTCACGAGGAGTTTTATAATCCCCGGAAAACCGGATGGCGGAGGGTGCTGCCGGAACATTGGCATTTTCTGCTTTTCTTCCCGCATGACCGATCTGTATCCCAACTACTGCGCCGTACTTTCTGCATTCTTCGACCAGCCGTTTCAACGGCTCTATCTGGGAATCCGACCAAAGCCCTAAATCATAATCCGTGATACGGCCATCAGGATCAATACCGGTCATTTCTATAATTATCATACCGGCACCGCCTACCGCGCGGCTGACATAGTGCTGGAAATGCCAATCATTTACAATGCCATCCTTTTTTTCCACGGAATATTGGCACATGGGAGGCATGACAACCCTGTTTCTAACGGTTAAATCTTTTATCACAATCGAATCAAACATATTCATTCTGCATATCCTCACTTTCCAAATAAGATTTATAAGGTCATTCCCTTCCTTATCCACGATCGGAACAGGTGGAATATCTTTTGTTTAAGTATCATTCTATCCTACTTTAAAATGCAATGCAATATGGATCTTTCATAAAAAGGGAGCAGTTTCCTGCACTCACTTTTCCGGTTCCTTCTTTGGTCTGATGCTCTTGAACGCTTCTTTTGCCTCTTCGGAAAGTGAATCCATGAGATAATTACGGCTTCCGGGCTGTTTCCCTTCAAAATCCTCCAGCTGTTTCTTTCCTGCTGCTTCCATCTCCTCTTTTAAATCCCGGGCAGACAGAAGGCCGCATCCGGCTCCTCTTACAATGATCTGCTGCAGTCCATCCGAGGTAGCTACCGTAATATGGTAATTGCTGCTGTTGGCCTGGGCGAATTTTTCGATATACTGGTCTGCTGTTTGAGCTTCCTTTGTATAGACCACCTGGATGTTGTGATAAACGATCACCTCCTCGGGATGCTCTTTCAAACGGTAGGCGTCAAAAACGGCAATGATCTTTCCTCCCCTTATTCCCTGATAATTGCTCAGCTGGTCCATCAACGCAAGCCGGGCGCTGTCTAAATTGTGCTCTGCCAGTTCCTTTAATTCCGGCCAGGCAAAGATGATATTATAACCATCCACCAGGAGATATTCCTCCCGGCTCTCTCTGGGCACCGCGGATCTCCTGTAATAGACCGGATCCACCTCCGCAGCACTCCGGGATTTTGCTGCAGCGGATTTCCTGCCCCGATTGGCGGAATAGGTGCCTTCAATGATCCTCTGGATCTCTTCTAAGCTCATAAGAGGCTCCTCCTTCCGAACAGACTTATTGGGAGCAGTCCCTTCATCCCCCGCATCCTGTACCTTTAAAAAGCTTTCCACATGCATATGATCCCTGACCTGATCCCAAGGGACCAGATATCCTGTTCCATGGGCACAGAAAACCGAGCCTGTCGGATTGTCTGTATCCCGTTCCGAATCATAACCGATGGCTGCAATGATTTCGTCTGCATTATGGCACGGCTCATAGCCTTTCAAGGTCAAAACAAGCCTTCCTAACCCCTTTGAATAGGCCGCCACCTCTTTCTGGTAATTTCTTACGGCGGCCACCGGAGCACTGCCGGTCAGTTCTGCCATCTCTCCGTCAAAGTGGGACAGTTCACAGGTCCCGCCCATCCGTTCCATATCCATCATGGCCCGTCCTACCATGGACTCCGGAAGTCTCAGCGTAAAGGAGTACCATGGTTCCAAAAGTACGGATTCTGCCTGTTTTAATCCCTGTCGGACTGCCCGGTAGGTTGCCTCACGGAAATCCCCTCCCTCGGTATGCTTCTGGTTTGCCCGACCTGATACCAGCGTGATCTTCATATCCGTAATTGCAGAGCCCGTTAATACTCCCCGGTGGACTTTTTCTTCCAGATGGGTCAAAACCAGCCTCTGCCAGTTTTTTGCCAAAACATCCTCACTGCAGTTGTTTGAAAATATTAGTCCGCTTCCCGGCTCCCCAGGTTCCAGCAGGAGGTGAACCTCCGCATAGTGGCGGAGTGGTTCAAAATGACCCACGCCCTCCACCGTATTTTTAATGGTTTCCTTGTATACGATCCTCCCCTCGTCAAAGGAAATATCCACTCCGAACCGGCTTTTGATGATGCTGGTCAGAATCTCCATCTGGACCTCTCCCATGATCTGCACCTGGATCTCCTGCAGTTCCTCATTCCAGACCACGTGAAGTTCCGGATTCTCCTCTTCCAGAAGACGGAATTTAGGGAGCATCTGCTTGGAATCATAGCCTTCGGGAAGCTGTATCCGGTAAAACAGCACCGGCTCCAGTACCGGATCCTGGCGGGCCGTCTCAAAGCCCAGCCCCTCTCCCGGCCTGGACTCAGACAGGCCGGTTACCGCACAGACCGTCCCTGCCTCCGCTGTTTTCACAGATTCATATTTAGTACCGGAATATATGCGGATCTGATGGACCTTTTCCTCCCAGGTGCCTCCGGACAGGGTTGTCCGTACTGACAGTGTTCCTCCCGTCACCTTCAAATGGGTCAGGCGGTTGCCCTGCTCATCTCTGGTGACTTTAAAGACTCTCGCCCCCCACTCTTTGGGATACTGAGGCAAACATACATAATCCTTTATCCCGGCCAGAAAGGAATCAATTCCCTGGTTCTTCAACGCGGAACCAAAATAACAGGGAAATACCTTACGCTCTTTCACGGCAGCCCGGATGAGACCCTCTTTTATTTCCCCCTGTTCCAAATAGGTTTCCATCAGATCTTCTCCGCACATGGCCAGTTCTTCATAAAAATAAGCGGTATTCTCCCCCGAAAAGTCCACGCAGCCGTCGCTGAGCTGCTTTTTCAGTTCATGAAGCAAACCGGCTTTGTCAGTCCCTTCCTGATCCATCTTATTGATAAACAAAAATGTCGGTATGCGGTACAAGCTCAGGAGCCGCCATAGGGTATGGGTATGTCCCTGGACACCATCCGCTCCGTTTATGACCAGAATGGCATAATCAAGGACCCTGAGGGTCCGTTCCATCTCCGCACCGAAATCCACATGCCCAGGAGTGTCTAAAAGAGTGACGGTCATATCTCCCAGAGGAAATACTGCCTGCTTGGAAAAGATCGTGATACCACGTTCCCTTTCCAGTTCATAAGTATCCAGATACGTATTTTTTTTATCCACCCGTCCAGGTTTTCCAATTTTACCGCTTTGGTAAAGAATGCTTTCTGACAGGGTGGTCTTGCCCGCATCCACATGAGCTAAAATTCCAATGGTCAATGATTTCATGTTGTTTCATTCCTTTTGCCGTTCTTTCACATTTGGTTCTGTATTTATGATACCAATAAATCAAATATTTGTACATCACTTGAATAAAGTGTGTTATACTGAAAACAGGGAGCAGCCTGCTCCCTATACACCGGGCATATGCCGCATATAGAAGCGGCTATATTACCGAAGGGGGGGTGGTTCCATTGGATTGTTGGGGGCTTTTTCAGTAGTAGCATGTTAAAAATTCGGAGGTGTAAAAAATATGATTGGAACATGGAAAACAATTTTAAAAAAACTTTTTGTATTTTCACTGTTGTTTCTTCTGGTTTCAGGTACATGTTCACAGCCAGCATTTGCAGACAGTCTATCATTGACAGAAAGCGGAGGATGGTATGAAAGTGCTTATATCAAATGGAAGCCCGTCAGCAATGCCGCTTCTTATAATGTTTATGTCAAGCCTGCCAGTGCTGGAGATTCTGCCTATACACAAATCGATGATATGCTGATAAGAAAATATCCCTCATATTGGAGAGCGGATGCGGTAGGTCTTACACCAGGCCAATATGTCATGAAAGTGGAAGCAGTTCTCTCCAACGGTTCAAAGGAACGCGCTGTTTCAGACCCACTTTCCGTAATTGCAAATGACAGATCCGGATTTGCTTTTTCCAGTGAGTCCACCTTTGGCACTGGTTCCGGTGCTTATAAGGATGACGGAACCTTAAAAGACGGTGCACAAGTGATCTACATAACCTCTGACACAGCAAAAAAAGTGACTTTAGACGTTATCGTAAACAAATCCGGTAAACGGCAGACAGCAACCGGAATCGGGGAGATCTTAGCGTTACGTCAAAAAGGATATGACAAAACTCCTCTTGCAATCCGTTTTATTGGACAGCTCTCCCGCAGTGACATGTCCGGACAGCTAAACAGCAGCGGATACCTGCAGGTAAAAGGTAAATCTGCCTACACGGAAATGAATATGACCCTAGAAGGCATTGGAGAAGACGCAACGGCCTATGGCTGGGGCATCCTGGTCAGAAACTGCGGAAATCTGGAAGTGAGGAACTTAGGCATTATGCTGTATCCGGATGATGGTATTTCTCTTGACACAGATAACTGCAACGTCTGGGTACATAACAATGATATTTTTTACGGAACAGCCGGGTCCGATGCCGACCAGGCAAAAGGGGATGGTTCCGCTGACGTAAAAAAAAGTTCCACTTATATCACATTCTCTTATAACCATTTCTGGGATTCCGGCAAAAGTTCCCTTTGCGGTTTGAAAGAAACCGAGGATTTTTTTGTCTCTTACCACCACAACTGGTTTGATCATTCTGACTCCCGTCATCCGCGGATTCGATTGGGTTCCATACATATTTACAACAACTACTACGACGGAAATTCAAAATACGGTGTGGGTATCACAACCGGAGGTTCTGCATTTGTAGAAGCTAACTATTTCAGAAATTGTAAATATCCAATGATGAGCTCCTTACAGGGCACTGACGCTTTGGGCGAGGGTACCTTCTCCGGAGAAGATGGCGGAATCATCAAGGCATTTAATAATAAAATCGAAAATGCCAATAGTCTGATCTATGCAAACTCAGACGATGGAACAGCAAAGCAAAATAAAACTTCTTTTGATGCCTATCTTGCTTCCTCAAGAAATGAAATCGTACCTGGTTCTTATAAGACCTTAGTTGGAAATAAGGCTTATAACAACTTTGATACACGGAAAGATCTGGGCGTCAGCCAATCTGACATAGATGACCCCAACGACGTGGCCCAAGTGGTAACTTCTCTTTCCGGGCGTATGAACAAGGGAGATTTTACCTGGAAATTCAACAACGCTTCTGATGATTCTTCCTATGATATGAACACCGGACTGATGTCTAAAATTAGAAGCTATAAAACAGAGCTTGTATCAATCGGGGGAAAGTAATCCTGTAACTCTCAAAAGCCGCAAACGGATGTGTTTGCGGCTTTTGATTATAAAATGCTGACATCTGGTATTGTTCGGTTTGATTTTAACAGCTCTCACATCTACTTCACAAGACGCTCTTCCAGATTGTTATACTTAGAACTTAAAACAATGATATCAATACGCCTGTTCTGGGATCTTCCTTCCTCGGTGTTATTATCACCCACCGGCTTATACTCTCCATACCCTACTGCAATCAGCCGATCCGGAGGAAAGTTGCATTTATCAACAAAATAGGTAACCACATTGACCGCTCTCGCAGTTGACAACTCCCAATTGGAAGAATAGGAACTGCGGCTGATCGGCACATTATCCGTATGTCCCTCAATACGTATGTAATTATCTGTGGTATTAAGAATGCCTGCTACCTCAGCCAAGGTATTCTCATGTTTATTTATTTTCGCACTTCCGGAATCAAAAAGTACGGCATTGTTCAACCGGATTACAAGACCACGCATGTCAATCATGGTGGATACAGACTGGTCCATTTCACCATCGTGGAGCTTTGTATCTATTTCTGTTTTTAATTCTTCCAGCTTTTTAAGTTCATATTCCCCAAAAAAGCCCTCCAGTTCACTATTTAACGCACCGCCTGACTGGGAGCCGGAACCACCGCCACCGCCCCCACCGCCTCCACCGGAAGCTTGGGCATTGTAGTTTTTATCCATCATGGTTTTGGAGAACTCTTCGGATATCTGCTGTGCTTTTTGAGCATCAATCTTGCTGACAGCAAAAAGTACAATGAAAACCGCCAACAGCAGGGTCATCAAATCCGAATAAGGCAGAAGCCATGCTTCACCGGCCTCTTCTTCCTGATGTGCGTGCTTTCTCTTTTTAGACATACATGTTCACCTTAATCCTTTTTATCTTGTTCAACGATTTTCTTCTGCACGGATTTTGGAAGTGAGGCAATCAGCTTTTCTTTCAGTATAAAGGGTGAATCACCATTCTGCATGGATAACACACCGATTATAATCATCTCTTTTGCCATTACTTCCTGCTGGCTCTTTACTCTTAGCTTTTTTGCAAATGGATTCCATAATACATAACCAGTAAAGATACCGAGGATCGTAGCAATAAATGCTGCGGAAATCGCTTCAGCCATCTGGTCCGTATCATTGATATGGGACATGGCAGCAATCAGACCAAATACCGCACCCAAAACGCCCAGGGTTGGCGCATACGCACCGGCAGAGGAAAAGATACTTGCATTGATTTCATGCCGCTTTTCCATCGCAGCAATTTCCGTTTCCAGAATCTCTTCAATCAAATCTGCTCCGGTACCGTCAACAAGCAAACGAACACCCTTTTTTAAAAAAGGATCTTTAAGCTCTTCTACTTTGGCTTCCAGAGACAAAAGCCCTTCGGAACGTGCCTGCTTTGCCAAATTGTAGATCAAATCAATCATCTCAGCTTCTGTAGGTTCTTTTGGCTTTGTAAAAAGAATCTTGAACAAAGATCCGATGACCTTCATGTTCTTACCAGGGAATGAATTCAATATGGTGGCAATGGTTCCCACGATAATAACAAAAAAGGCTGCCGGATTTATAAGAACAGAAAAATCAATGTGCTTAAAAATCATGGCGCCAATAACAGCAACAAAGCCGACAATCACGCCTAGGATGGTAGTTAGTTCCATAGTTTCTCCTTTGTGTTTTCAGGTTAGTAGTTATGCATGAGGCTGAACTCGGTGCTTTCAGGGATTATTCGCAAATCCATGACAACCCTTGGGTTATTTAAACGTTATCGTGTAATGCGGATGTTATGCTGTTATACCGGCATAGACTGGATCATATGCCAATATAAGAGCTGACAGGCCATCGGAAAGATTTCTGCTGCATAAACGTCTTTTCCTATGAAACCCAGACGTTCTATTCCCTGTAGTCCTCTGTGAAAATTCTGTTATGTCTTTTTCTCACCTGCGGCAGCGCTTGATTGCAGAGGTTTCTATGAGAATTCCCTAAGCTTTGGTACAGCACCCAATGACTTGAGAATTCCGTCACATGGGTATGCACGTAATCTTTTCATTCATCCTATCATTAGATAACGTTTTCAGACATGATACGATAGCCTCCCTTATCAGGTTTCGAGTGGTAAGTTTATTCTACCAAACAGCTATCAACCATGTCTATCCCTTTTTGAATTGAATTTGCAAAATTATTAATTTACGACCCTGAACTCAGCAATACCAATGTGCTTAACAGTTATAGTATAATATATTTGTTCGGACTGTTGTGTTAAATAGTTGTTAAATGTTGTCAGTTTTTAAATTTTTCTGTCGAAATTCTTTCAATTGCAAGCCACAGGTGGCCTTCCCCCAAGAGGCAGACCATTTTTTAGGAATACCGGTTAGGGCTGCAAATGGATAAAAAGCAAGCCCGCAGGCTTAATCACGGACCTGCAGGCTTGAGATCAAAAATAGGTTGTGAATCAAACAAAATCAGGATTATTCGACCATAAGATTTTCTACACCGACATTTTTTAAAATCAGGATTGGCTTGCAGCGGAACGTCTTAAAGCTGTTTTCAGACTGTCTCACCTTTAGCACGTAACAGCCTTCATAAGGGACTTCAAATTCAAAGCAGCCATAACTGTCAATCCGAACACAATACAGCAGGATATCCACACCGTTAAATCTATTGTATAATTCTACATCCCATTCATGATAATTATAACAGCGGCAGCCACAGATACAGCCTCTGATAAAACAAGGCTCCACCAGGCAGCAATCGCAGACCGGGCAGACTTCCTGTTCCGGACATACCGGACAGGTCGGACACGTGGGACAGACGGGGCATTCCGGGCATGGAACCGGGGTCGGACAAGCGGGGCAAGGTTCCGGTGCCGGGCAGGTCGGGCACGTCGGGCATACAGGGCACGGCTCCGGTTCCGGACAGGGTTTTTGCTCCGGACAGGCCGGGCACATGGGACATGGCTCCGGTTCCGGGCAGACCGGGCAAGGTTCTGGTGCCGGGCAGGTCGGACAGGTCGGGCAGGGTTCCGGTTCCGGACATGTCGGACACGTGGGGCAGGGTTCCGGTGCCGGACAAGGTTTTTGCTCCGGACACGGCGCTGGTTCCGGACACACAAGAGCCGGCTGTTCCTCCGGAGCAGGAACCACCGGGGTTGGTGCCACAGGAGCTGGTGCTGCGTCCTGGCACATGACGCTTCCTGCAAATGGGAAATAGTGAAATTCAAAGCCGCTGGCTGCATTCACTGCAAAAGAACCTAAGGCAGCAGTACCGCTCACATGACCGCCGGTGGGATGGGCATGGAACATGGCTTGCGGGGCCAGTATACTTCCCCAGAAATCCGAAGATTTCTCCATATAAATATTTTTCGCATCCTCAAATACATACAAGGTCTGGGGGGCTTTATCCCGTTCCCCATATAAACCATATTGCAGGTGGGCATTGGGTCCTGTTTTCAGCCTTACAATCACGGTACTGCCCTGCGGAACTTCCGCGCGTATGCCTTTGTTGATCAATCCATTTGGCCTTACATCAATCAGAAAAACATTCTGTACCGGATCATCTCCTCTTAAAATCCATTCGTAATTATTATCCACCACGCTTCCATTGGGCGTAAGCGCTTCTATACAGTTTTTGTAATATTCGATGCCTTCCCTTGCATCATTAAAAAATCCAGGTATGTTCGCTTCGATCCTGCTTGCAGGTATAAATCTGGGTACATCATAACTGGGAACCACATAGTGATCTCCTTTATCCGTTGGTGTCCAGTATTGGCTTCCTCCATTTGCCTGGTACAGATATTTCAATTCCTGAAGGCCATCCGCTGTACCGTCTTTTCCTATTAAATAGGTACTTCCTTTGGCCACCCGGAAACCGCTGCCGCCAACCACGTGTCCAACCACCACCAGCGGACCGCTGGTCGAAACGTTTCCTCCTGCAAAAAAACGTACCAGATCAGGGGAGTAACCGATGTCTCTGTAGCCGCTGTCTCTGGCAAAGCCAACACTCATCCCCCTTGGACTGTAAAAGTTTCCGCCAATGGCAACCGGACCTTCAACATCAATAATGTTATTGGCATCGTTAAATACAATCAGATTAAATCCTGAGGCAGAACCAAAAGGCTGACCATCTATATTATACCAGTTTATATTATCATAAGGTAATCCAGCTCTTACTACTGCTCCATTACTATTACTGATATTATCCATACAAACTCCTGTAAACCGCTTGAATTACAACGTAATTTCATTCTCAATTCATTTTATTCTGACGAAAATGGTTCTGTGCAGGTTTCTATGCAAATGGACTATATTTTATGATAACTTTTATAATTTGTAATTTATAATTTGTATCGGATTTGTGAATTTATTCTTTACTGCAATCTATGAAACGCACCGGTTTCTGACAATTACGGAAACTCCATCCGGTATGACCGTAATTTTCCCGTCCGCCCTGCCAAGAAAATGATCTGCCATGGAAATCGCCTCTTCAACGGTGTCTGCATAATCCATCTGCATGTTAAGAATCATTTCCTTGGGCGCCCTGGTCACCATGATCACCTTATATTTTAAGAGAATCCTGCATAGAATCTGTGCCTCCCACTGATCCGGTACGGTCTTATCCCGGGGGGTGTCAAGAAACCGTTTCATGATTTGATTCTTATCCTCTCCCCCGGCAAAAGTATCATACAGGGATTGACCCCCATGGCCGTCACTGCAGCTTGATACCATAATAATCACACCTCCCGGTTTGCAGGTGGCCTCTGCGGCTGTCATACCTTTTACTGACTGGTAGATATTCTGATCCAGGGGATACCCGCCATTTGTGGTAATGACGATATCTGCGGGAAGGGCATCCACTCCGGAAAGCTGATCCACAAACCGGCATCCCTCCTTATGGGCTTCATTAAAATGACCGGCATAAGCCTTTATCACTTTCTTGTTCTCATCTAACACCACATTGACGATAAACGCCAGTTTTGCTTTCTCAGCGGCATAAATCATATCTCTATGTATGGGATTTCCCTCCAGGATTCCGGTTCTTGCATAGGGACTGTCAATAAACTCGGAACAGTGGTTTGCCATGACCGTCACTCCGCTGGATACTCCCGGCAGCACGCTTTTTCTTCCGCCGGAAAACCCGGCAAAGAAGTGAGGCTCTATAAAGCCTTCTGAAAGAAGCAGATCTGCTTCTGCGGCGACCCGGTTGATCAAAAGCTTTCCTCCAGAGGGCAACGTGCCGAGGAAAACCATATCCTCATCCTTCTGGCTTTCATGGATCACAAAGCGGATATCCGTCCGGTCAACGATTTCCTGTCCGAACTTATCAATCAATTCTTCCCTGGTGGTGGACCTGTGAAATCCTGTGGCAATGAGGATGGTCAGCTTTGCCTGGGGATTTCCTTCTTTGATTTCCGCAAGAATAGCCGGTGCGATCACCCGGCTGGGAACCGGCCTGGTATGGTCGCTTGCAATCATTACAATATTATTTTTTCCCTTCACCAGCTCTTTAAGCCTTGGGGAATGAATGGGGTGCTCCATAGCCTTTTTGACCAGTTCCTCCTCCTTTCCTTCTGCCTGATAACTATGAGCTCCTGACATAAGAATTCCATTGAAACGGCTGTCAGAAATATCCACACTGATTTTTTCCCTTCCAAAGGGCAGCTCTACAATTGCCATCGTTCTCTCCTCCTTCTATAAAATCCCATCTGCGCCCGCCTGTGTAATCCTTTCTTTTGATAGTTTCCGATGAGGCCATTTTGCATTGCGATTCCTGCACCCATGGTAGCCCCACCGATCATTCCGACTCTCATCCCATTATACCTCCTATTAGTATCTATGTACCATGGCAAATGTGTTTTTTTCCTATCAATATAAAATTTATTTTTTTGAAATGCTGCCATTTCTTCCTTTTGGGGGTATCCTTTATTTACAAGGAAGGTCCAGCTGATTTTATGATATATCCACAATATCTGGTCGTCAAAAGAGACTTTATATATAGGAATCCATGGACATAGGAAGACTCCGCCGCCAGTATTTATTGTTCTGCTGTCAAATATTTTGCTAAAAATGGCGTTAGTAAATCCCCGCCGCAAATAATTATTGCTTGTAAAGTCTGAAATATCTCTATGATATCGGCTGCATGAAACTATGGATCAAATAGAAAAAAGGCGGCTGCAATCAAAGGATTACGACCGCCTCCAGAAGAAGCTCTTTGTTATAAATTTACCGTTTTTTGTCCCTGGAAGAAAATTTATTAAAACTCCGTTTCTCTTTCAAAGTTCCGTCTGCTGTCATCCGAAATTTCTTCTTAGGTGACACAGCGCTATTTGCGGAAGCGGTATGCACTGCTCCTCTTCTTGGCTGTACTACCTTTATGGCGGGGAAATTATTCTTTAGAGGGTATGGATGATCTTTGATCTCTGTTAATCTTTTTCCAATTAACCTTTCAATATCGTCAAGCTGTCCTTTTTCGTCGAAATCACAGAAAGAGATTGCAGTCCCCTCAAGTCCCGCCCTGCCTGTTCTTCCAATGCGGTGTACATAGGTCTCCGGTGTATCCGGCAAATCAAAATTAATTACATGAGTCAGCTCATCAATGTCAATTCCTCTTGCCGCAATATCTGTTGCAATCAATATTCGCAGCGTTTTATTTTTAAAATTGTTTAAAGCATTCTGACGCGCTCCCTGCGACTTATCCCCATGGATTGCCTGAGCCCTTACATTATTTTTAGATAATTGCCTCATCAGCCGGTCCGCTCCATGTTTGGTGCGTGTAAAAACCAGTGCGGAAACTATATTTTTATCTTCTAAAATGTGCAAAAGCAAATCCTTCTTATTGCTTTTATCAACAAAATAAAGATACTGTTCGATGGTGTCCACGGTCGATGATACCGGAGTGATCTCTATTTTTGCAGGATTCTTTAAAATCGTACCGGCAAGCCTGGCGATATCTGGCGGCATGGTAGCGGAAAAAAGCAATGTCTGCTTTTTGGCAGGTGTTTTGGCGATAATCCGTTTTACATCGTGAATAAATCCCATATCCAGCATACGGTCCGCTTCGTCTAATACAAATATTTTAATATGCTCTATATTTATGATCTTCTGATCCATTAAGGCCAGCAATCTGCCCGGTGTTGCCACAAGGATATCCACTCCTAGTTTTAATTTCTCTTCCTGGGGCTTTTGAGACACGCCGCCAAAGACAACGCAGCATTTTAAATCAGTGAATTTTCCATAGGTATTAAAACTTTCATAAATTTGCAGGGCCAGCTCCCTGGTTGGTGTTACGACCAACGCTCTGATATTCTGCCTTGACTGATGAGACACTTTTGCTTCCCTGAGCAGCTGAATCGTTGGTATTGCAAATGCAGCCGTTTTTCCGGTACCTGTCTGGGCGCATCCAAGTAAATCCCTTCCGCTTAGTACAACAGGGATTGCCTCTTCCTGTATCGGAGTCGGAATATCATAATTTTCTTTCTCCAGCGCCTTTATAATATCAGGCATAATATTTAAATCTTTAAATTGCATAAATTCTCCTTTTAATCACCATTGATTAAATTTATCGATTATCTGACCTATGAAGCGGCCAGTCTGTTTCCATTGATAAATTTCGGCTGCACATTTTATATGTGTGAATACTGTCATTCGGCTTCCTGTCAAACACAGTCGGGACCTGGCAAAAGCCCTATGCACCATCCTGCATCGTTCCATGCTTTAACATTCACCTAGAAGAGTATAACACAGGTATGGGTGATTTGAAAAGGTTGGAGCTCATCATTCTTTTACCGGCATATGAAATTGCTCTCATATTCCATATTTAGTAATATCTATGTATCCCTCCTCCGATACTTCCACTCCTTCCGAAATAAGAAGTTCTCTTTGGATTGCCGCATGTTTTTTATCCGCAATCGCTATTTGACCTTTTGAGTTAATGATACGATGCCACGGAAGGCTGTATTTCTCAGACATGGAATGAAGTACCCTGGCTACCTGTCTCGCACCTCTGCTATTTCCTGCTAGTCTTGCAACCTGCCCGTAACTCATCACTCTGCCATATGGGATTCCATTGATTATTATAAGGATTTCTTCTGTAAACTGGGTCATATTATGTGGTCTCCTTATGAAATTATATTGGCTGTTTTCTGCACTTTCAGGTTCTTTATGCAATTTTGCTGCTTTTAAATGAATCTCCAGTTCAGGGATTGGATATTAGTTCATCCAGTTTTTTCTTAATTTTTTCTTCCTCTCCGCTATGATTGGTAGGCAGTCTCAAGAGAGGAATATGATACTTTTCTAAAATTGAGTTTTTTAATCTATCACGATCCAGCTGTTTCGGTTTATTTTCATGAAATTCAAACCCATCAACTTCAATTGCTAAAACACATGACTTTCCTATTTTTCTATAAACAACAAAATCCAGGGAAGCCCGATTATTCACATATTGCAACTCCTCTTTATTTAGTTGGCTTACGTCCCTGATTAAATTTCTTAGCAGAATTTCCTCTGCATAAAAAAACAGATTATACTGCTCTTCATGGAGTATATCATCCAGTAAAACGCGAATAATTTCCTGAGATTTGAAATGAGCATTGCTGTTCATTCTTCTTTTAAGGGGAATTAATCTTTTTGAATATTTTTTATAGAGAAGATCAAAAACAGAAACAATATTACTCTTTATCACATGATTCTCAAGGCTGCTGTATTCCATATACCGTATTAAGTCCCCAATTTCGCTGCGTTTTTTCAAAAAAAACTCTCGGTTTGTCACTAAGACAAATTGTTTGACAGCACGGGAAACGGCCACATTGACTAACCTTGGATCATCAACAAACCGTTTCCCCATATTTCCGATCTTGTCATCCAGTACAGTTGACATAATCATCACTTCTTTTTCTTTCCCCTGATATTTATGGACTGTGTCACTTAAAATTTTTTTATTCAACAGTTCCCCAGCTTTATCTGCCTGAAGGCGAAATGGAGTGACAAAACCGATTTGCTCATATTGATTCGCTTTACATTCATTTTGAAGCACCTCTTCTACCGTAACATCCAATTCCCGCTGGTTATAATTGCCTTTGGTCTCTCCCCTTGTTACTTTCCTCATATGATTTCCTTCGGCAGTTTCATAAATAAGCATGGGAGCAGACGATAACTCCTTGTTCGTAAAAGGGATTAACTCATTATTATAATATTTTTGGTTACAATAACCAATTATGGTAGGGTGGCATCGATAGTGTTCCCTTAGAATCGTCCGTTCTAACTTTTTGCCATATAATTCAATAACAGAGGACAAAATACTATGTTGAAAATAATTATAAACTTGGTTTGTTACGCTAGTTTTTAGTTGCTTTTCTATTTTACTTTCTGTTATTTGAGGAAGTTGCTTTACATCTCCTACTATAACAACATTACGACAGCAAGAAAGCGCTAATACACCGGTAATTAGATCTACCTGGGAAGCCTCGTCGATAATTACATAATCCAGTAAATAGTTTTCCGGAAGAGACCTTCTTAGTGAATGGGTTGTACTTAGTATAACAGGGTAGGTCTTTATAAATTCTGCAAATTTTGCTTTAAAATTACTAATTGAATACCGGGTCTTTCCTGTTTTATGATAATGCGTATATAAATACTTTTGAAATAATTTTTCCGAAAGTATTTGATGTTCTTCTAATAAATGTTCAAATGAAACTTTGAAACTGATTTCCCATCTTTCATACGTTTTTCATATTCGTGAAGTCCCGATCACAAAAAAAGAAAGATTGGAATATTATTAGTACTTTTACTCAGTAAACGAATAACATTCAAATAATAAAAAAAGGGCCGTTGCAAAATAAGTGAGCTATCACTTATGGAGCAATGGCTCCTCAGTCAACTGAGTACGGAGAGTGCCTTAACTGCTCCTGAACGTAAGCCCCATCATGCACGAACTTCTAGTAAAGTAACGTCACATTCAGAATTTTTGGCTTTAATGCTTTAGGCTGTTTGACTATAAAATTTTTCATAAATTAGTTCTTTGACACCTATAAAAAATGGGTCATGTTAATTTCCTAAATCAATATCATATTCCATTGTCTTTGCTGTGATTTCTGCAGTTTTTAAACCTAATAATTTTTTTACGATATAAAAAGACATATTTATTCCCGCAGATATTCCTCCCGATGTAATGATAGGATGTGAGTCAACAAATTTGACATCACGTATAACTTTGACTTTGGGGTATTGTTCTTCTAATCTATCAATATCATTCCAGTGTGTTGTTACTTGTCTTTCATCCAGCAATCCAGCCTCAGCTAATAAAAATGCACCAGTACACACTGATGCCATTATTTCCACATGAGTAAAACTCCTTCTAATCCAATCGATCGTCTCTTGGTTATGAATTTCTATTTCTTTCGCACCAGCCCCTCCGGGAATAATTAAAATATCAAATTGAGGTGCATCATAAAAGTCATAGTCAGGTTGAATTTTTAATCCGTTACGGGCGCTGATTAACTCTTTTTTTCTGGCAATGGTATGCACCTCGAATGCTTTTCCCTTTCTCTCAGTATTTTCTGTAATAGAAAACACCTCAAACGGACCTGCAAAATCCATTACCTCAACTTCGTTGAAAAGCAATATTCCTATTTTTCTGCGTGACATAAATTTTCTCCTCATTATTTTCTTTCCAACAACCACACTACCTCTGTATGTTTTGAGGCAGTAATAATGATTCCTGAAAAACGCATTTGTGCCTTGGCGTAGACAAGCGATTAGCTAATACTTATCAAAAAACGATACCATGCTGCCCTTATTTGCTGTATGTGCTTCAAAACAAGGCGTCATTCCATCTGAGCTAAAAAAATGGTATTCTTCCATCAATAAGAGATTCCTGGAGGAAAATCATAATGAAAACGAACGGTGTCATCCTGTGGAAGGATCGCTTTGCTGACAGAGCGGCAAGTGGCTTAAAGGTTGACGACTGGTATAAAAGAAATGGAGTTACGAAACATGCTTACTTTTACTGGCACCGTACAGTCCAGGATGATCGGCTGGGTTTAGCGGAACATTTATATCCATTACTTCCCGTGATATTTAATATATTTAATGGAACAGACTATTATGCATATTAAAGCTGCAAATTCTAATATTTTAAAAATTATTGCGGTAATAGCTAGAAGAAGTGCAATGTATATTACCTCCCAGAATATTAAGTTTATTTAAAGGTGCCATAAATATAATATAGTACTTTTATTAAAAAGTAAATTACGCACTTATTTTTGTATCAACATATATTTTATTACGCTCACTTCCTGAAGTTGCTTTACAGTATCATTGCATACTAACGTAATGCCTTTTTCAAAGCCTCTATCTTATAGCCACGGGAAAATTTATTTTTAAACTAATCAAAAACTTTTTTATCTTATACGGGATTTTTTTCAGTCTCTTGGATACAGCCATTGCTGTAATGCCTAATTCTTTTCCGATTTCTACCATGGTCTTATCCTCAAAAATAATATTTCTTAATGATTATGGAATCCTTACGATCCAGTTTAGAATAGCCCGGTGCAGCCTTTCTTTCTCATCCGAATGAATGATGATTTGTTCTACATCCGCCCTATTGTCAGCAAACTGCATTGGACAATACCCATCACGGTTTTCATGTATGAATTCCAGAGAATTATGCCGTCTCGTTTCAGCACGATTCCTCCTGGACTGCATTTTCTCCAAAACCTCCAAACTGAATGATTTTATTTTACATCAGTTTGAAGGTTTACACAAACTTTGGGATAGTCCCACAATATGGTACAAACTATATTCTTTTTAACTCATCCATCATAGCCGGACGGTTTCTATATTGAGATTTCCAACTGGATACGATTTCATCTACTCTCTTTTTGCCTCCGGTGTATTTCTGCATTCTTTTTAATATAGCTACCAGTTCACGGTAGTGTTTTCGGTCAGATGTACGGGCTGCCATGTTATTTACAACTGTCTCATATTTTGTTAACAATTCCTCTGGATACAGATTTTTTAAGCATTGTTCATATTCCATCAATTTATACAGCCCATTAGAATCCAGCACAAGCTTCAGCAGCCGGTCATAGAGCTGTTCTTCCTTATATAATCTGTCAACAGCAGCATAGAGCGGCAATTTGGCAAATATTTCCTCGCGCTTACCAGGCCACTCCTCCTCCGTGTAAAATGTTTTCAACTCTTTATATATAGCAACATCCCCAGCTTTATATTGCAGCATTAAAAGCCATAACTCATTCTCATAATCTTCTGCCCGTCCTGTCCGTTTATACAATTCTTTTAATTGCAGGCTATAATCAGCCACGAGGCCTGCTGCGGTCTTGTCAGTTTCCTTACCCTCTTTAAGCGTCTGGATTGCAGCATCATACCGTCCCTTTTTCATGCACTCTTGGATATAATATTTTCTAACCGCACTGAATTCCAGATTTTCTTTTGCATACTTCTCAATCCTGTCTTGAGAAATTCTCAGCTCATTCATGATTGTAATATGCCGAAGGATCCATTTCCCTGCGTGATACCCCCGTGTCCAGGAATCGTTTTCTTTTCTATATTTACAAACCTTTTCTTCCGTAAACTTCAGTTTATCCTCAAGGAACTCATCCTCTTTAAAATTATCAAACAATATTTGTTCGATATATTCTTCCATGTAATCAATAACCCGGCCGTCCAGGTGCTCTTTAAACCATCGGAACATACTTTTCTTTATATCCATATCACAGTGCTCAATTATTTCCAGCCAAATTTCCATACATTGATTCGCCAGCATCCCTGTTCCACCGTCGGAATCATCCATATCCTGATTTCCGACCTTAACAAACATATAGGCTGTTAGTTCAAAAGCTTCCTTGTATTGCCGGTTTTTCAGCATACCTTCTATATCGTTGTCCAGAAAATCTACCAGGTCTAATATAAAGGAATCTGCGCTGTAATAATCAATAAAGCCCTGCCGTCCGGCATATTTGTTAAATATCCTGTTTATCTGATTTTTGTATCGCTTCATATCCTCTTTTGAAATCTCACAGCAAAGAATACTCTTAAATTGGCTGAGCAGCTTATCATCATTCCCCAAAATTTCTGTAAGGAAATAACGAACCGCCGCTTCATCCGCATTCCTCACCAATTCTTCTATATTGCTCTCTGAATCCGTTGCTATTTTTACATCATCTTTCTTTATGGTTCCCTTCTGGCTGTCAGCACACGCTTCTATCCCGTTTTCCATGCAAAACAGCAGCGCCGCCATATGCTTACAATGATTCCCTTCCTGCGCATAAGGACAGTCACATTGCATATCAAGAATTTTTCCATCTATAATTTCAACATATACATCATAAGCACTGCTTCCCTGGACCGTGGCCTGTACAAAATCACTGCCCTCATCATAATCTTCTACAAAACCGCTTTCGTAATAATCAAGCCCTCTCTCTAATATATGCGGTCTAAACAACTGCTTCCAATCCATACTTTTCCCCCTCTACTCAAAATTTTCAATTCCATTATCCCTACACCAATCCATCGCAATCTTACGATAGGCGGCAGCCTCATACTGAAACCATTTCTTTTCCAGCCCAAGGTCATACACAGTATCTTTAAATCTCCGAAACGCTCCTCTTCCTCGAATAGCCCGTTCTAATAGTTCCTGCTGCCTGCCTTCTGACAGACTCCAGACAAAATCCTCCATGATGCGATATTCATGGATTTCAAACTTTGTAGGAAGTCTCAAATAGCGGTCTGGATTTTCCTCAATTTCGTCTTCCAGCCCCTTATTATCCAGCCCTGTTATTAATTCATCCGCAAGAAAAACACTTTCTCCTGTTTCTATATCCAGAAAGTATGTATAATTATCATCTGCCATTTCAATGGCATCTACTACAACACTTAAATCTATTTTCATCTGCACACCTCCAATTTGTCAAACTGTTTTGTTGACCCGATATTACTAATCTGCAAAATTGGATAATATTCTGTGCTTTTGCCAAAACGTACATTTCCCTTACCCCACCGCGATAGCCGGAAACAGATTGCTCCCCCATCGACCACAAAAGCACACCTACATATCCACCTCAAATCCCCGTAACCCTTTGATTTACTGGGCTTTCCTCGTCAGTAACACCACCGTCTCCACATGGCACGAGTGGACAAGAAGTACGTCTTTTGCCCCTCGGTTTGTCCAACTTAATCCACCGCTATTTTTAATGTTTCATCTGTGGGCAGAAACATATCTATTCCTTTTTATTCTAATTTATAGATTTCGTCCATCCTATGGAAGAAATCTAATGTTCGAATTCTATGTACGTCACATCGTTTTTCCCTAAGTCAATCATCAGCTTAAAACTGTACTGTTCTTTGCAATATATTTTTTTAACACATTTCATTGCTTCTTCTTTAGGCATCAATGCTCCATCCACATTATACAATCCGTTATAACCTTTTGAACTTTCCAAGAAAGCCTCACATTCCCTTTCGTTTAAGTCAACAAAGTCTATATTGGATATTTTAACATTAAAGCGAAATTTTTCTTTGTTAAAGTACAGATTATCATAAATTTGAGGAGTACCCACAAATTCAATCTTTTTCTGTTCTTCTTCTAATTTTATAAACTCTGCCTCATCTCTTAATTTTGTCAATGCCCAATCATCGGTAAAAGTATAATTTCTGGCATCATATTCATTTTCGCCAATAAACGTGAGCACATTCCTCACCCCTTCAATGTCAAATGTGAGAGTTAATTTATTAGCACGCTGCCGAATATAACCCTTAACCGCTTCAATAATTCCCCTTTGAATTGTTCTTGCTGTACTTTGCGATGTTCGATATTCTCTTCTACTTATACAATCTGGCATTACAAATTTTATATAACCTTCCGTAAAATATTGTGAATCCCATCCAAATATACTGTCTTTTTCCATTAATTCATTTATTCTTGCCATAATATCTTTGTAATCTATATCTATAGGTTTAAGTTCTGATTCATTAATTTTTTTCTGTCTTAAATTCGTATGTGCTTCACAAATATACTTAAACAGCTTTATTTGTATTTGTTCCGTGATGTTGCTTGAATGCTTCAAGAGATTTTCATATTGTTTGTACTGCTTAACAAAGCCATCCTTCAGCAGACCCGTTTTCATATCAAACTGATTTTGGAGTTCTCCCAATATCTTTATTTTGCATTCATCATTTATGTCATCCCAATTAAAAAAAGCCTCATAGATACTGTAAAATCCAACCTCATCATTGAATACCAAATAAAGTATCAACATAAAATCAATATTAAATTCTGAAGTCCATACAACCGATTTAGCCATCATAAATGAAGGAAAGTTTTCAAATCTTCTTTCAAGAAAATCGGATTCTCTTTGAATTCTCCGTCCAATTGCACGAAGAATTTCCTGAACATTTATTCTTAGTAACCATGAAGCACTCATTTTTACAATTGTCTCCGATGAAAATTCTATTGTAAAAGTATCCTGCAAACTGTTCCTATAATTCTGATTTAATGTTTCTCCTTCACAAAAAATAAACGCATAAAAAGCTTGAAAAAGTAATGCTAAAAAATCAAAATACTTTTCCTTATTATATGGCATATTATTATAAATTGTTTGTTTAATCATTATTTGAAACACATAGTTTCTTTCCTCTACATTATTGTTTTTTAAAACAAAGTATTTGAGTACATTTAGCAAGCTATTTACATCCGGTTCTATTCCGTCTTCATTAGTTTTCCACTGTAGCTTCATCAATGCAGCAATATAGTTCTCAACAAACTGTTCTCGAACATTTCTTGTGCATAAGCTATTATGCATGATACTGTCAAAGTAAACATAGAAAATTCTTTCTATTTCAGAATTTGAGATTTTTTTCTTTTTATATACATCCAACAAATCAATTTCTATCATTTGATTAAAATAATTGTTTTCAAGTAGTAACTGATCATTCCAAAATTGCATGTTTTTTAAAGGAATAACATATAATTCTATTCTTCCATATTCAAAATTACTCATTCGTGTATAAATCTTAACAATAGATTCCACCATATCATTATATCCAAATGCTTTTGTAAAATCGTCTACTTGTGTTCTCAATTTCATATCAAAATATCTATAGTAATCATAATATCCGTCTTTCTCTCCCTTTGCTTGAACCTGGACACTCAACTCTGTAAGCATCTCACACGTCTTCTCTTTCTCAACATAATTTCTTTCGTATATAGCTGTTGACAGCGCACTTACAATTGTGTCCGTATGTGACTGGAATTCCTTTAAATCCATCTCGTTATTATTCACACTAGCAGAGAAATGACTAATTACTAAATCAAAAACATAACTTTCGTTTGTAATCATCGTCCAGATTTCAAACGCAACATTTCCCTCTAATAATATTAATACCAATATCAATGCTGTCATACTGTTAGCACAATTGATCACAAAATTCATACCCAGCAGACACACTCCAATGGTAATAACCAATAAAGAAACTCTTACATATTTTTTCGTATTTACTGGTGAATTGGGAAATTGAATTATGTCCTTCAACTTATACCCCAAGTAACTATTATCTAAAAAACTTGAAATTAATGTTACTAGGGTAAAACACATTACGGAAACAGTTATTATTCCTGCAAATATGTAATCCATATATGATTCTGTAACAGGGATTTTATATATTCCTGTGAGATTTACACCTATATCCATAATAATGCCTAGTCCAAATATTAAATAAGGAATTATATCGTACCACTTTTTCATTGTTTTTCACCCACTTTCTCACCATCTGATATCTTAAAATCTCTCTTAACAGTTATTCAGCAGCACTGACATTTTCAAACAAATTCCAAGGAGTATCCATATATTGATACGCATACTCATTCTTTTCTGCTTCCATCTGCCGATACAAAATATCAAAATTCGCATGAGTTATAAAAGCCTCCTGAATTGCTGCTCCCCACTTTTTCCATAAACGTGGGGAAATGACAATAGAATCTGTCCAGCGAGGAAGATTATTATTGAAATAATTTTCCCTATCTACAACACTCAAACTTAAAAACTGATTTGAAAATGGAGCATAGAAACTATCATTATAATTAAGCCATGACCAAACACAAAAAGACTTATCCTTTGCAGGAAAAATGTTAAGGTACATTTTTTTTATTCTCTCATCTTTCTCCATGTCATTAATCCGATTTCCCAATATATCGTGCTCAAGTTCCGTCATCATTGATACTGCAAAATTTATTTCATATGGAATTTCCCACACTAAGGAATTTGTAACACAATATTTTTCTTCTAGCAAAGCATCATCAAATCTTTGTTTTTCAATTTCATTGTCCTCTAATCCTAATTTTAATGCTCCTAAATATTCTTTAAAATCATCTGATTCTCCAAGATTATACCCCTTCTCAAACATTTTTTCATATTGGATACAGGTAGCATTAGTCTGTACCTGTTTTTTATGGTAATGCCACGCCATTGTCCGATATGTTATTAGAAATATTTGTTTTTCACTAGCAACAAACTCTTTATCTTCAATTTCTTGGAACACTGTCTTATCATGATAGGAACAAAAACCAGTAAAAGTTGTAGCTATACTACGCCCTTTCATATCTGATGTTTGAAACAGATGATGCATTGTACCATCCATTGTTACTACCATTCCAGATTCTCCAATTTTATTTAAAATTCGATTGTTTTGGATGGCATGAGCTTTTACTATCCTATCACTGCACTCGCTCGAATTAGGATGTAAACACCTTTTTATTTGTGATTCTCTTTTTATATTTTGAAGAGAATACATAACCGCTTCTGCTAAGTACTGCTCTTTTGCTTTATTTAAACAACATCTTTTGTATTTTTTCCCACTGCCACAAGGACAAGGGTCATTACGACCAATTTTCATTTTCAACCTCTAATCATCTGTTCACTGTAAGCCACGAATGCAACAAAACACTCTATTTATAATCACATTCTTTTATAAAAGCATCACAATCTTGCTTTTTCTGTCTCTTACATTCATTTATGTTCTATACTGATTTTCTCTCCATCCGGCAACACAAACGCCTGCTCATATACAACACCAACAGCCTCTGCAATCTTCACCATTTCATCAAAGGAAACAGTGCCTCGCTTCAGCTTTTTATTAAAATTCTGTAAATGGTAAATAACCCGTCCAGGTCAATAAGTTCGCCGCCCGATTGGGGCGG
>CAJMPJ010000004.1 GCA_905215155.1 uncultured bacterium
GTGGTGTTCTCTTTTTATTTATTTACCATTATCCGAATAAAACTTTACGCTAGCGAAGAGGAGTTGTTATCGTAATGATGATTTAAATTGTTCTATAAATTCTAAATCCGATGCTTTCAGCTTTAAATTGGTGGTGAGACTTTTTCCTTCCGGAGAGGTGACATGGATCTCAACCACACTTCCTTCTTTCAGCGCACTGTTTGAAACCGCATTGATAAACAGAGGAAATTTTGGGTGATTATTTTTAAAAACGGTCCAGGCTTCTTTTAATTGCATGAGATTCATTAAATTCATTGAAAAAGTCCTTTCTTTTTAATTGATAGGCATATCCTAGCATAAAAGAAATGCGGAGTCAAACCCCTGTTAGAAGAAAGGCTTTCCAGTAAAATACTGCCGTGTTATAATGGAAAAACAACGATAAAAACAACGCTCATGGCATTGGCCGCAGAGATCCGTTTTTTATCCAGCAAGCCAAGTAGAACAGGACCCTTTACTCTATATAAAACAAACAGGAAAAATTTTACCCATAAAAGGCCTGCTTTTGTAGTGTAGAATATTAACATAAGAAATGCAATAGAAAGAATAGCAGGTGAATAAATGTACATAGCAGATTTTCATATCCATTCTCATTACTCCAGAGCCACCAGCAGGGATTGTACCCCGGAATCTCTTGATTTCTGGGCAAGACGCAAGGGAATTGACCTATTGGGAACCGGAGATTTCACCCATCCTGCCTGGCGGGAGGAACTAAAGGAAAAACTGATTCCGGCAGAAGCCGGACTCTATCAGTTAAAGGAAGAATATAAAAGAACACAGGGGCAGCTGTCAGAAACCCAATTTCCCAGGTTTGTAATATCCGGTGAAATTAGTACCATCTATAAGAAAAATGGAAAAGTGAGAAAAATTCACAGTGTGATTCTTCTGCCTGATATTGAGGCAGCAGAACTTATTTCCGGGAAACTGGAGGCCATCGGAAATCTTCATTCCGACGGAAGACCCATATTGGGACTGGATTGCAGGGATCTTTTGGAAATTGTCCTGGAATCCTGCCCGGAAGCCATCTTTATTCCGGCTCATATCTGGACGCCTCATTTTTCTTTATTAGGAGCATTTTCCGGATTTGATTCCATAGAAGAATGTTTTGAAGATTTAACCCCTCATATCCATGCACTGGAAACCGGGCTTTCTTCCGATCCTCCTATGAACTGGAGACTGTCGGCCCTGGATCGTTTCCAGCTTATTTCAAACTCGGATGCCCACTCTCCGTCAAAGCTTGGGCGGGAGGCCAATCTTCTTGACATCGAACTGTCCTATGAGGGGCTAAGTAATGCTCTTTTAAAGGGGAAGGGGTTAAAGGGAACCATAGAATTTTTTCCGGAAGAGGGGAAATACCATTATGACGGACACCGGAAATGCAATCTCTGTCTGTCTCCGGCCCAAGCCCGTCAATATTCCGGCAAATGTCCGGTATGCGGACGAAAGCTGACCACAGGAGTATTTCACCGAATTGAACAGCTGGCCGACCGGAGGGAAGGCTTCGTTCTTCCCCAAGGAAAAATGTTTGAAAGTGTGGTGCCTTTACTGGAAGTCATTTCTGCATCTACCGGTTACACCACTGCCAGCAAAAGAGTACAGAGCCAGTATGAAACCATGGTGGAAACTCTGGGATCAGAATTTGACATCCTCAGGAACCTGCCTGTGGAAGACATCCGAACAGTCTCCGGTGAATGGATTGCCGAAGGAATTACCCGTCTGAGGGAAAAAAAGGTCATGTGCAGTCCTGGATACGATGGAGAATACGGGACCATTCAGTTGTTTGAACCAGGAGAGATAAAAAAGAAAACAGACAAGGCCGTTGAAAATCATTTGAAAATAATACAGAAGTAAATCAGATTTTCAGGAGGAATAAAATACATATGAAAAACGAACACGTAATTGGTGTACTGGATAAATTGGATGAAATCTATGGCGTTACAAAAAAAGGCTTCTATCATAAGCAGCCATGGCAGCTGCTGGCCGCCATTATGCTTAGTGCCCAGAGTACGGATAAGCAGGTGGAAGAGGTGCTCCCTCAGTTATTTGCACGATTTCAGAATGCAGAGGATATGGCAGAAGCTCCCTTGGAAGAAATCGAAGATGCCATACGCTCCATCGGACTTTATAAAAATAAGGCAAAGAATTTAAAGAAATGCTGTCAGCAGATCGTAGAAGAGCTGGGGGGAGAAGTGCCTGGGGATATCGACGGGCTTCTTTGTCTGGCAGGTGTGGGCAGAAAAACAGCCACGTTATTTCTGGCTGATCTCTATGGAATACCGGGAGTTACGGTAGATACCCATGTATTCCGCATATCAAAACGGTTGGGGTGGGCCTGTGGGAAGAATCCGGCTGAAGTGGAGCTGGAACTGCAAAAGGTACTGCCGAAGGATCATTGGAACCGGATTAATTTTCAATTGATCTATCATGGCAGGACGGTGTGTACTGCAAGGAAGGCAAAATGCCAGGAGTGTGTTTTGGCGGAATGGTGTGAGAAGAAGTTGTAATAAATAAGTTTGGTTTAACGGTATAAAAAGGCTCCTGCCCAGCGACAAAAATCGCTGGGCAGGAGCCTTTTTGCTAGATATGCCTGGCAGTTCTTCATGCAAAAAGAAGGGGATACAGCAAGGTCAAAAAATGTCAGTATTGCTGTTATAATGTCAGAAATTAACAGCAAAGGTATTGTAAATTCACGATTTAAATTGTATAATTAATTTATATTTATTTTCGTAATTTAAAAACAATAAAAAGAAGGTGTATTAATGATCGCACATATTGATCCCAATCACCTGGAGCGTGAGCAGACAGTATTAGAACATCTGAAGGGTACAGCCCAGATTGCAAGAAATCTGGGTACACCTTTAGAAATCAAAAACCTTGCTTATCTTGCCGGATTATATCACGATTTGGGGAAATGGCGGAAAAAGTTTGAAACCTATATCAGAAGTGCTGTATTAGATGGCAAAAAAAAGAACCATGAAAAAATTAACCATAGTTCCGCCGGGGCCATCTACATATACCGGAGATATTATCATGGCAGCGATATAGAAAAGCTGACAGCTCAGCTTCTTTGCCAGACGATTCTCAGCCACCATGGGCTAAGCGATTGTATTACCGTAGAGGGAGAAGATGCTTTTCATAAAAGAGTGGAAAATTTAAACAAACTGGATTATGAAGAAATTTTAACCAATATGAAAAATAGTACCATTTCGGAGGAAGAGATGGATGAGTTTTTTAAAAAGGCAGTAGGGGAAGTCTCATCGTTGCAAAATAAAATAAAGACACATTCCCTTAGTAGTTCCTTTACCAATGGATTGATTTTCCGTATGCTATTGTCTGTTTTAATTGACTCGGATCGTATCGATACTGCGGTTTTCTGCGGAGATAGAAGTATTGACGATAATCCCAAGAATGGAGAGGTTTTATGGGAAGTCCCTGCTAAAAATTTGGAGCGTACATTGAGTATTTTTCCCCAAAATGACGGGATTTCTTCTATTCGAAGAAGAATTGCAAACGAATGTCTGGCTTTTGCACAGAATTCTTCCGGAATCTATCGGCTGACAGTCCCAACAGGAGGTGCTAAGACGCTGAGTAGTATGCGGTATGCCATTGCTCATGCAACTAGATATCATAAAAAACGGATTTTTTACATAGCTCCTTATTTAAGTATTTTGGAGCAAAATAGTCAGGTGTTTCGGCAAGCTTTGGGAGAAGAGACTCCTATTTTGGAACATCATTCCAATGTGATGATGGAAAGCGAAGATGACGAATCATGTAGAGACAGCTATCGTCACTTGACAGAGAACTGGGATACCCCCATTATAATAACCACATTTGTTCAGTTTTTGAATACCATGTTTGCAGGAAATACAGGTTCTGTTAGGCGGTTCCACAATTTGTCCCAATCCGTAATAATTATTGATGAGATACAATCCCTTCCCATAAGGCTGCTCTATTTGTTTAATATGACCATAAATTACTTATCAAAGCTTTGTCAGACTACGGTAGTGTTATGTTCTGCCACTCAGCCTGCCCTGGAAGATATCCCTGTTCCTATTCAGATGTCAAATCCACCAGATATGATTGGAGATGTAGATGATCTTTTTAAGAAATTAAAACGGGTCCGGGTTGAACCCCGACCTGAAATGATGACGACAGAACAGCTATCCGGATTTTTAAAGAAGCAGTTTGAAAAGGAAACAGATATGTTGGTTATTTTAAATACGAAAGCTGCCGCAGCCGTAATTTATAAATCATTAAATAGTTTATTCCTGGAATCCGGTGAAGAAATAACTTTAATTCATTTAAGCACGAGTATGTGTGCGGAGCACCGGTTATGCTGCATCAACCAAATCAAAAACAGGAGACAGGGGGAACGCTTAATCTGCATCAGTACTTCCCTCATGGAAGCAGGGGTGGATTTATCCTTTTCCTGCGTCGTCCGTTCTTATACAGGGTTAGATTGTATCGCACAGTCAGCCGGCCGCTGTAACAGGAATGAAGAACAGAAGGAAGGTACTTTATTTCTAATTCATTATGCAGAGGAACGTCTTGGAAATTTGGAACAGGTGAGAAAAGGTGCGGCTTGCACCGAAGCCATAATAGAACAGTTTAAAAAAGACAGTCAAAAGTTTCATGATGATTTGTTATCCAGGCCTGCCTTGAATGCGTATTATAAGAAGTATTATAGCGATCTGGAGCAATCCAGACTTATGAATTATCCAGTAGATCCCAAGGGATTCAATATGGTGGATGTCTTAAGTGAGAACAAAATAGGTAAAAATAGATATTATGAGAAATACAAAAGAGAAGAAGATCTGGATCTTATTCTGTATCAGGCATTTCAATCAGCAGGGAAAACTTTTGAAGTAATAGAACAAAATACCATTGGAGTTTTAGTTCCGTATGGAGAGGGAGAAGAAATCATCAATAAATTAAATGGAGAACTTTATGGGAATGAAATCACAGCCTGTTTGAGAAAGGGACAGCGTTTCACCGTGAATTTTTACAGAGACAAAATAGAAAAACTGATTAAGACCGGTGCCATTGCTTTATTAAAGAATGGCAATGTATTGGCATTAAAGAGTGGTTTTTACGATAAAGATCTGGGTGTTGTGATAGATGGAAAAGAAGAATTTTTATTGGTTTAGGAGGGATATGAGTTGAAAAAGGAAAACAGCATAGAATTTAAGGTTTATGGAAGAAGGGCACTTTTTTCCGATCCATTGAACCGGATTGGAGGGGAAAAATTCTCCTATCAGATTCCTACTTATCAGGCTCTAAAGGGCATTGTAGAAAGCGTTTACTGGAAACCTACATTTATCTGGGTAATTGAAAAAGTGAGAGTCATGAAACAGATTCAAACAGAATCAATAGGAATTCGTCCAATTAATTATGGAGGGGGAAACACTCTTTCCTATTATACTTATCTCAGAAACGTGGAATACCATGTAAAAGCACATTTTGAATGGAATGAGAACCACAAAAATTTAATGGATGACAGAAATGAAAATAAGCATTTTTTTATTGCCAAAAGAATGCTTGAAAAAGGAGGAAGAAGAGATGTTTTTCTTGGGACGAGGGAGTGTCAGGCTTACGTAGAGCCTTGTAAATTCGACGAAGGCGTTGGTGCTTATGATGATTTAACAGAATGGTCATTGGGAACTATGTTTCATGGGATTACATATCCGGACGAAGCGGTTCGTGAAGAAGAAAGAGAAATGATGACAGCACGTTTCTGGAGTCCGGTTTTAAGAAAAGGGGTAGTAGAATTTATTCGACCGGAGGACTGTACTATTCGTAGGAAAATCAGAACGATGAAGGGAAAAAGCTTTGGTGCAGGAAATTTTTCAGGATTAGACGAATTTCATTCACTTTTAGAAAAAGAGGGGGTGGAATAAGATGGGCTATATGCAGATTTTACATGAAACTTATGAAAAGTCCAGAGCATTTGTAGGGAAAAAGGATGAAAGGGGATTTATTCTTATACCTATAGCTCATTCCATCCAAAATGCACAGATCGAAATCGTACTTGGGCTTTCCGGTGAGTGGAAAAGTGCTAGAAAAGTAGAGAAAGCAGAGGCCGTAACAATCATCCCCGTAACCGAAGATTCCGGAAGCCGTTCCAGTGGAATAACTCCTCATCCCCTGTGTGATAAATTGTGCTATCTTGCTGGCGATTATGCAACTTATTGTCATCGAAAAAAAGCCGATGAATTTTATCCGATTTATATTAAACAGTTGCAGCGGTGGGTGGAATCAGGGTGTCATGAATTTGTAACAGCCATTTATACTTATTTAAAGAAAGGCAGACTTGTTCGTGATTTAATGGAAACAGGGATATTGGTTTTAAATGAGTCAGGACTTCTCGCTGACGATGTTAAAATTGAAGGAATTATACAGGAAGATGCTTTTATACGTTTCAGAATACAGGATGAGAGTGTTGCAGGTCTGGGGGAAGTGTGGAGAGAACCGGCTCTTTATAATAATTATATTGAATATTATATAAAACAGTTAGACAGAATGGATTTGGATTATATTACAGGAAAATACATTCCAGTTTCTGAAAAACACCCCTCTAAAATCAGAAACAGTGGAGATAAAGCAAAATTAATATCTTCCAATGATTCTTCGGGCTTTACTTATCGGGGACGCTTTGCCTCAAAAGAAGAAGCGGTAAGTGTAGGATATATTCCCTCCCAGCAGGCTCATAATGTGTTACGCTGGCTGATTGAACGTCAAGGCTACCGTAAATATGAAATGTGTATAGTTACCTGGAACCCAGAGATGGAGCAAGTACCTGACTGGGTACAAGGAAATACTTTAGACATTGCATATGGAGGGCAAAAGGAACCAAAGTTAATCCTTGGTGAAAATTATGCAGATCAGGTTTCTCTAGCGATACAAGGTCGTTATTCCCAGTTTCAAGACCCTTCCAAAAATATCGTAGTAATGTCTTTGGAGTCAGGAACTTTGGGTAGACTTTCTGTTACTTATTTTCAACAGATGAAAGGATCGGATTTTTTAAATAATTTAATATACTGGCACACGACCTGTTGCTGGCCAATGATTGATGCAAAAACGAATCATCCAGGCCATTTTCCAATCGCACCGGAACCTGTAGAGATTATAAAGGCAGCTTACGGTGTGGAAAGAAATGATTTTTTGCAGGTGGATGAAAGGCTGATGAAGGATGCGTTTAGAAGACTGATGCCCTGCATTATTAAGGGAAAGCGAATTCCCAAAGATATAGTAAATTCAGCGTTTGAAAATGCAATAAGGCCCATGGGATATGGAAGTTTTAACCGCAGGAAGGTTCTAAATATTGCCTGTGCACTGATCCGAAAGTATAATCTGGACAGGAGTAATAAGAAAGGGGAGTATGACGACATGAGTTTAGATCGAACAAGAGAGGTGCCGGATTATCTTTATGGAAGACTGTTGGCCGTATATCACAAGATGGAATACGATACATTTACCGAGGAAGAAAAAGGGAAACGGGAAACCAATGCTGAGAGGTACTGCCCATTAATGGTAAGAGATCCTGAAAAGACATGGTTGGTTCTTCAAAAAAAGATTAAGCCGTACCGAAGAAAGTTAGCTTTAAAATCCCTGATTTACTATGATAAAGAGATACAGCAAATTAGTGATCTTTTTAATCCGAATATCAAAAAAGTTGGAAAACTTGGGCAGGAATTTCTTATTGCTTACAACTGTCAGCTTGCAGATATGTGGCGATCAAAAAAAACTTACGATGAAGAATAGGTGGAGGACAAGAGTATGAGTGGATTTACAAATAAGATTGATTTTTCTGTATTAGTAACTGTAAAGAAAGCAAATCCCAACGGGGATCCCTTAAATGGAAATCGTCCAAGAGAGGATTACGAAGGGTATGGAGAGATTTCCGATGTATGTGTGAAAAGAAAAATAAGAAACCGCTTACAGGATATGGGAGAAGAAATTTTTGTTCAGCCAGATGATCGTTGTCAGGATGGATACAAAAGCCTGAATGAACGGGCAAAAAACTGCCAAGAGCTGGAGGCTGCATCCAAGTCAAAGGATCAGGAAGCGTATGCAAAAGCCGCCTGTGAAAAATGGATTGATGTACGCTCATTTGGACAGGTTTTTGCATTCAAAGGCAAAGATGCAAATGTATCAATAGGAGTTCGTGGTCCTGTATCGGTTCAAACAGGTGTCAGTATCTCCCCCATTGAAATTATGGATATGCAGATTACAAAAAGCACAAATGGAGAACCGGCAAAGACTGGCAACAAATCTCCAGATACCATGGGAACCAAATACCGGGTGGAGTTTGGGTTATATCGAATCAATGGAAGCATTAATCACCAATTGGCAAATAAGACGGGATTTACAGATGAAGATGCAGAAAAAATAAAGAATGCCCTTTTAACCCTGTTTGTCAATGATGTTTCTGCTGCCCGCCCCGATGGAAGTATGGAAGTGCGTAAAGTATATTGGTGGAGGCACAACTGCCCTTTGGGACAGTATTCCTCAGCCAAAGTTCAGCGATCTCTGGAAGTGACAGAAAAGGAATCGGCAAATGGAAATCCTTTAAATTACGAGGATTACGACATTGTCTGCCATAAATTAGAAGGACTTGAGCCGGAGATCTATGAAGGACTATAGGGAAGATGAGTTTCTCATGCTGTCAGGAATCCAGCATTATGCCTTCTGTCCCAGGCAATGGGCTTTGATTCATATTGAACAGCAATGGGAGGAAAATTATTTTACAGTTATGGGAAATATTATGCATGAAAATGCCCATGACAAAAAGTTTACAGAAAAACGGGACCGTATCGTAATTACGAGGGGGATGCCTGTATTTTCCAGAACGATGGGTGTGAGGGGCGACTGTGATATAGTTGAATTCCATCAGGACAAAGAAGGAATTCCTTTGAAAAATTATAGCGGCATTTATCAGCCATTCCCTGTAGAATATAAGCGAGGAAAGCCGAAAGAGCATGATGCAGATGTTTTACAATTATGCGCCCAGGCAATGTGTTTAGAGGAAATGCTGGTCTGCACTGTGCCAAAAGGCTTTCTATATTATGGGGAGACAAAGAGGAGAATTGAGGTACTGTTTGAAGATGAACTTCGTAAAAAAGTTACCGGTACTTTTGAGAAAATGCACCAGATGATGAAGAGGAATTATACTCCGAAAGGAAAAATTACCAAAGCATGTAAATCTTGTTCTCTGGCAGAGCAGTGTCTTCCGAAGTTAAATAAAAAAAACTCAGTTGATGATTATATAAAGCGGAAACTGGAAGAGGAAAAGCTATGAGAAAATTAATGAATATCCTTTATGTAACATCACCGGATGCCTATCTTTCTCTTGATGGTGAAAATGTGGTGGTTTTGATAAAAGAAAAGGAAAAAATAAGGATTCCTCTTCACAATTTGGAAGGAATCGTTTCCTTCGGGTATACGGGAGCGAGTCCGGCATTTATGGGCCAGTGTGCAAAACGTAATATTGCATTAACTTTCTTGACGCAAAATGGTCGCTTTCTTGCTCGTGTCATTGGGGAAAGCAAAGGAAATGTAGTACTTAGAAGAGAGCAGTATCGTATTGCGGATCAAACTGAAAAAAGTTTGATAATAGCAAAAAACTGTATAATAGGAAAAGTTTATAATTCCAAAACGGTAATTAATCGGGCATTAAGAGATCATAGAGAACGAATTGATGAAGAAAGGTTTCAATTGATATCCGGGCAGCTGAAAGAAAGTTTGCAATTGATTCGTTGTGCCTTGTCACTGGAAGAATTACGGGGATATGAGGGGGAGGCAGCATCCAGATATTTTTCTGTAATGGATGATTTGATTTTGCAACAAAAAAGAGATTTTTATTTTCATAATAGAAATAAAAGACATCCCCTTGATAATGTCAATGCCATGCTATCTTTTGTCTATACATTGCTGGCTCATGATGTAGCTGCAGCACTTGAAACAGTTGGCCTTGATTCCTATGTTGGTTTTTTGCACACAGATCGTCCGGGTAGAGTTTCTCTTGCTCTGGATATGATGGAGGAACTTCGTCCCATTTTTGCTGATCGTTTTGTTCTGTCACTGGTAAACAAAAGAATTATAAATGGAAATGGCTTTGAAAAACAGGAAAATGGAGCTGTTATCATGAAAGATGATACAAGAAGGGAAATTTTAAGAAATTGGCAAGAACGTAAACAGGACAAGATAAAACACCCCTTTCTGGAAGAAACATTAGAATGGGGATTGGTTCCATATGTACAAGCCATGCTTTTGGCACGTTTTATCAGAGGCGATATAGATGGCTATCCGCCTTTTTTGTGGAAGTAGGTGTAAAAATGCTTGTTTTAATTACATATGATGTAAATACAGAAAATGCAGCTGGAAAGGCCAGACTCAGAAAGGTTGCAAAACAATGTGTCAATTATGGTCAAAGGGTGCAAAATTCAGTTTTTGAGTGTGTTTTAGATTATGGTAAATGCCAGGAAGTAAAGCACATCTTAGAGAAAATTATTGATAAAGATAAGGACAGCCTGAGATTTTACTATTTAGGAAATAATTATAAGACCAAGATTGAACATGTTGGAGCAAAAGAAGGTTTTTGTGTGGAAGAACCTTTAATTATTTAGATTTTATATTTTTAATTAGTGCGAACCGGAAGTAAACATGAAAATCGTGGGAGATTCGCACTTTAATTATTTATAAAAAAAGAGTATTTACTTTTAAAAAAAGAGTATTTATTTGAAATAAAGAATAATAATGTTAAAGTGTTCTATAAAAAACGAATTTAAAGTTTGAAATTTTGGTAATTTTTGCTGTCGAGGGTCGTGAGACCCTTGTGGATTGAAATTTGCTGTATTAAAGGATGTGGTATAAATGACAGAGTCGAGGGTCGTGAGACCCTTGTGGATTGAAATATATTTAATGTATTTAAGGAAATCCAGAGCTGACGTCGAGGGTCGTGAGACCCTTGTGGATTGAAATTCCCTTGAAGTAATTCCAGAACAAGCGGATATAGGTCGAGGGTCGTGAGACCCTTGTGGATTGAAATATACCAAAGATGCCGTCTGCAAAGGGGTTTTTCTGTCGAGGGTCGTGAGACCCTTGTGGATTGAAATATTGAAAAGTTCTGCAAGTTACCGACCGGAAAACGTCGAGGGTCGTGAGACCCTTGTGGATTGAAATTCTGAGAGTGCGGCCTATGACATGTCCACAACTTTGTCGAGGGTCGTGAGACCCTTGTGGATTGAAATACCACTCCACCTTTGTGTTTGGAAGATAAAATCGGTCGAGGGTCGTGAGACCCTTGTGGATTGAAATCGGAGAAAATGCCCAGCTTGCGGCTGACAGTGCGGGTCGAGGGTCGTGAGACCCTTGTGGATTGAAATTGCATTTGCATCGGGTGGATATCCAACTACCGGTGTCGAGGGTCGTGAGACCCTTGTGGATTGAAATTGCACCTCCTGCAGGTCAGAACCCAGATCAATACGTCGAGGGTCGTGAGACCCTTGTGGATTGAAATATATATTTCCGCTATTTCCTGCGACTTCTGGTAAGTCGAGGGTCGTGAGACCCTTGTGGATTGAAATACGCTTCAAAATCTCGGCTTTCTGCGCCTCGTATGTCGAGGGTCGTGAGACCCTTGTGGATTGAAATTAAGAGAACAGAATGAACTGTTAAGAGCCATTCTGGTCGAGGGTCGTGAGACCCTTGTGGATTGAAATAATACCCAAGCGTTTATTGATAGGGTTTGTGTAGTCGAGGGTTGTGAGACCCTTGTGGATTGAAATATTTATGTAATAATCATCAAAATTGTCATTTAGAGTCGAGGGTTGTGAGACCCTTGTGGATTGAAATATTGCAAATGATAGCGGTATAGTGTCTAATGACAGTCGAGGGTTGTGAGACCCTTGTGGATTGAAATCACAACGACTGATACTATATTGTCAGTCTCAACTTGTCGAGGGTTGTGAGACCCTTGTGGATTGAAATCATTTCGGAACCAAGAGCATGCTCCATACCCCTAGTCGAGGGTCGTGAGACCCTTGTGGATTGAAATGATGCATTAAAACGTGAGATTATAGAAACCTCTGTCGAGGGTCGTGAGACCCTTGTGGATTGAAATTATAATGTGGCGAATTGAGTCATACTCAAATGGCGTCGAGGGTCGTGAGACCCTTGTGGATTGAAATTTTGCTATGTAAGGACTGAGAGAACTCAGCCATAGTCGAGGGTCGTGAGACCCTTGTGGATTGAAATTTCAATCTCAAACTCAAGATACTGTTTTGCCTTAGTCGAGGGTCGTGAGACCCTTGTGGATTGAAATATTAAAAAGAGTCTAATTAACAAATCGCCAACCAGTCGAGGGTCGTGAGACCCTTGTGGATTGAAATAGCCAAACGGCCCATATCATCAAATACCCACTTGGTCGAGGGTCGTGAGACCCTTGTATGTTGACAATCCATAATATTTATTTGAAATAATGAGCAATAGATAACAATAACAAGAAAGGAACCGACAAACAAATGAAATTAATGTTCAAACAACGTTTTTTCTCCTGGTTCGACAGCTATGACATATACGAGGAAAGCGGGGCAACCGTATATACGGTCAGAGGAAAGCTGGCATGGGGGCATAAGCTGGAAATCAATGACCGCAACGAGAATCATGTGGCAACCTTAAAAGAGCAGGTAATCTCATTTCTGCCCCGTTTTTCCATACAGATGAACGGGCAAACCGTAGGAACCATTACCAAGGAATTTACATTTTTTAAGCCGTCTTTTACGGTTGACTGCAATGACTGGCGCGTGGAGGGCAGCTTTTGGGAGTGGGATTACCGAATTCTTACTTCAGACGGTCGTGTGGTCGCTACGATTGAAAAACAGCTTTTTAATTTTACAGATACCTATATCATTGATGTCTATGAGGAACAGGACAGTCTTCTCGCGCTGATGGTAGTATTGGCGATAGATGCGGTCAAATGCAGTGATAAAAATTAAAAAAACACTATGCTCCAGGGCATCAGGATAAATTCATTCAAACTCTTGGCTGATTTATCATTATCCCATATATTGTTTGCAGGTTTGAACTGAAATTAAACAAGTCAGTTTCATAGTAAAATTTTCGGCTCACACAGTTTTTTGGACAGTGACCGAGAAAAAGCTCATAGCATGATTGCTATGCTATAAAAGGACAAAAGCCTGGGAGTTATGAATAGGATATCCTCAAGTTTTATGTTGTTACAGAAGGAGGTGATACAATGGCATGGATATATTTGATTATTGCAGGAATTTTTGAGGTGGTTTGGGCGGTAGCGCTTAAATACTCTCAGGGTTTTACAAGATTAAAGCCATCATTGGTAACCATCGGCGGTATGATGGTAAGCTTTTATTTGCTGGCACTTGCAACGAAAACCCTGCCGATTGGAACAGCCTATGCGATATGGACCGGAATCGGTGCGCTAGGTACCGCGATCTTAGGTATGCTGATTTTCCATGAGCCGGTTACTACGCTTAGAATCTTGTTTCTGTTTTTGATCTTTTCTGGTATTTGCGGCTTAAAACTTACATCCTCCTGATCGGGGAAGGATTTTAAAATACAAATCCGTTCCAATGTAAGATGATAAATTTTCTTATAGAAAGAATCTTGATTGTTTTAATTGATATTGTCATTAAATAGGGGAAAATGATACAATCAACCTACTCCTCTGTATTTATTTGAATAATTTAGTAATATCTTCTTTTAAATGCTTAATATTATCTGGATAGTTCCGAAATATTAGGTGATGGGTTCTTTCAATTCATTCAAATGTTTTTGAATTTTGAGTTTCAACCGCATTTATTTCTATCCTATGTTATATTGTACTTCATAGCATACACGCCTTTAAACAATAAAAATCAATTACTCAATCACGAATCATAGATTTCCATAATTAGGTGTAAGCCGGAAACCTGTCCTTATACACTGGGATTGCAGACAAGACATATATTATAATTGGACAGTATTTTCCAGGAAGAATGTGATCTACCTTCCGTGGCCAGGCAATGGGTCCATAACGATAGAAGGATCGTATAATTGCGGTTTGCAGATGTGAATTTGTACAACCTGTCATACCAGATAAAATAAACAACTTTAAATCAAATGAGACAATTATTTCCCAGGAGAAATTGAGTAAAATTCAGAGAAAATTAAGAAAGCTAGAAATGTTATCCTTAAAATTCTATGGTAAGATGAATACGAAAATTTTAACCGGGTTGATTTCCAGGTATCCTGCCTGACTGCAGTCATCGTAGCGATAACCTGTAGTCAGGTTTTTTATTTTATGCTGTCATGCAACAAGCAGAACGTATCCAAATGAATGGAAACTGAAATGAGTATGGAGGAGTAAATGGAACAAAATAAAAGAAAAATGGGGATTCGTTTCGTTGTATTTGGAGTCTTTGCTCTGGCTGCGGTCTTTCTTCTGCTGTTACAAATATTTAAAAGCAGAACAAAGCCAATCTTTGATGAGAATGTCACAACCATCTTTTATGCAAAAACCAGTGTTGGAACAGCTCTGGACTTGAAAGCGGAAAATTATTTTTCCTCAGAACTCTATGATTATAACAAATTCCGGTTCGATTTGACCCGGTGTGACTGGAATACGCCAGGTTTATACCGAGTACCGGTCATCTATGAAGAGCAGGAGACCAATTGTGTGGTTCAGATAGAGGTAGGGGAAACCGCCGTAAGCGTAAAGCACGAGGAACCGGATTTAAACGACAATACAGTAATTACAGAAAAGAACTGAATGGAGATAGAAGATGGCTCATAAGGATCTTACCACGCTTTGCTATATGGAACAGAATGACTCCTATCTGATGCTGCACCGGATTAAAAAGAAGAACGACATAAATCAGGACAAGTGGCTTGGTGTTGGGGGGCATCTGGAAGAAGGAGAAAGCCCGGAGGAATGTCTTTTGCGTGAAGTCAGGGAAGAGACCGGCCTTCATCTGCTTTCCTATCGACAGCGAGGAATCGTTACCTTTGTGTCGGATCAATACCCTGATGAATATATGTTTCTCTATACGTCCGATGAGTTTGAGGGTACCATAAAAGAATGCGGGGAAGGCAGACTGGAATGGGTCCCAAAAGAAAAAATATCACAGCTTCCCCTTTGGGAAGGGGATTTGATATTTTTTGAACTTTTAAAAGACGAGCTGCCCTTCTTTTCTTTAAAACTTCAATACCAGGGAGAATCCCTGGCTGCCGCTTCTCTAAATGGAGTTCCCCTGGAACTTCTGGAGGAACGGGACCTTGAAGGCAATGGAACAGGAAAAATAAGAGCCAGGTTTATGGTTCACCGGGAAGGAACTCTTCACGGGACTTCCCATGTGTGGGTAATAAGACCCAATGAAAAAGGAAGGTTTGACCTGCTTTTGCAAAAACGCAGTTCAGACAAGGATTCATATCCTGGCTGTTACGATGTTTCGTCCGCAGGACATATTCCGGCGGGCTGCGATTATCTGGAATCCGCAGTCAGAGAACTGAAGGAAGAACTGGGAATCAAGGCAGAACCGGATGAGCTTATCTATGTAGGACTTCGGGAGGAGCTGGATAAAACTGAGTTTTATGAAAAGCCCTTTTTCAATCATGAGATCAGCAAAGTATATGCTTACCACAAGCCCGTTCAGGAACATGATCTGGTCCTTCAGGCGTCAGAAGTCGAATCCGTACTATGGATGGATTATGAAGAATGTCTTAGTCAGATGAGAAAAGGAACGTTAATTCATTGCCTGAATGAGAAAGAAATTCTTATGCTTGCTGACTGGTGGAAAATGCAAGAAATTTATTGACCCTCTGGTCAATTCGTGTTATATTGATAAAAGATTAAGAATAGGAAGTGTGTGTATGTTAATTGTGTCTGAACATGGAGCATAAAGCAGTTTTATATTGAGAACAGGAATCACACAGGGAGAGCAGACTGGCTTGTCCTTTGTTTTGTGTACCTGTTTTGCCCATGAAGATACAAAACAGACTGATTAGGTTTAAGACCTGGGAGATGTCGATTTGTGATCTCACAGGTTTTTTTGTTGTATAAACGGCTAACTGCTGTCATGCTCCATGGATTTTATGAATCTTAAAGAGGAATAAAACAAGGAGAAAGACATGGATCAAACATTTCATACATTAGAATTTCATCGGATATTAGAAAAATTAGAGAACCTATCTCATACGGAAGCGGCAAAAGAACAAATCAGGAATTTAACACCCAGCTTAAAGGAAAGCCAGGTGCAAAAGGATCTCCGGGACACCACGGAAGCACGAACGATTCTGGACCAAATGGGGCTGCCTCCCGCAGTAGGAATGAAAGATCTTTCTGACATTATAACCACTGCAAAACAGGGCGGCTGCCTCACTGCAGAGGAACTGGAACAGACAGGGATTATGCTTACGGGAGTCAAACGCTATAAGGAGTTTTTGAACCGTTGCAAGCATCTGGAATTAAGTCTGCCTTATTATGAACTGGAGCTGGATCCCCTTGATGAGCTTTCCAGAGCCATTTATGAAAGTATCAGAAACGGAAGAGTAGAGGATTTTGCAAGCAGGGGTTTGAAGAATGTCCGTCAGGAAATAGGCAGATTGGAAGAAAAGCTTCGGACGAAAGCAGAGAATCTTTTAAGAGCAAATAAAAAGTATTTTTCAGATTCCTTTGTTACCATAAGAAACGGCAGAATCTGCCTTCCGGTAAAAAAAGATTATAAGTCATCTGTTCCGGGCAGCGTGATCGATCAGTCTTCGACTGGTTCCACCCTGTTTATCGAACCGGCCGTCATTGCAGCATTGAACGGAGAACTGGAGCTGTTACGGATCGAAGAGGAAAATGAAGTAAGAAGGATTCTTTATACCCTGACCGCAGAGGTGGAAGAGAATCTTCCGGTGTTGGAAAAGAATAAACACTTTTTAGAAAAGCTTGATTTTCTGTTTGCAAAGGGACGGCTGAGTGAAGAAATGAATGCCATAGAACCGTCAATTCATACGGATCGGATCATACAGATCACAAATGGACGCCATCCCTTTATGAATCCGGAAACAGTGGTGCCCCTCAACTTTGAAATGGGGAAAAAAGAACGTGGCATCGTGATCACAGGGCCGAACACAGGAGGTAAGACCGTTTCCATTAAGACCGTAGGATTATTTTCCCTTATGGCTCAATGCGGACTTCACGTGCCCTGTGAAAAAGCGGATCTGTGTATGAACAGTCAGGTGCTTTGTGATATAGGAGACGGTCAGAACATTACAGAAAATTTGTCCACTTTTTCTGCTCATATCACCAATGTGCTTAAGATTTTAGAAGAAGCCGGAAAAGAGAGCCTGGTCATCATGGATGAACTGGGTTCCGGTACGGACCCGGCGGAAGGTATGGGAATTGCCATTGCCATTTTAGATGAACTGCGGCACAAAGGGTGCTTATTCCTGGCTACTACCCATTATCCGGAAGTAAAGACCTATGCAAAAGAAACAGAAGGCATCACCAATGCACGGATGGCTTTTGATAAGGAAACCTTAAAACCTCTCTATCGTATGGAAATCGGGGAAGCGGGAGAAAGCTGTGCTCTTGCCATCGCAAGAAGGCTTGGAATGACTGAGGATATGATAGAAAAGGCCAGAAATTATGCCTATGGAGAATGGGAAAGCATGAACCACCCAATCCATGATTCCAAACCAGGAGAAAAACAATTCCAGTCATCAAAAGGCCCAAGGATAGAGAAAGAGAAAGAGAAAAAGACAGCAAAGAGTAATACTGCTATGAAAGAATTATTCGCCATAGGTGACAGTGTGATGATTTATCCGGACAACAAAAAAGGCATCGTTTGCAGACCGGTCAATGAACAGGGAGTTATGCAGGTCCAGATGCCGGATAAAAAAATATGGATCAACCATAAGCGGGTGAAACGGCTGGTTGCCGCTTCACAGATGTATCCGGAAAATTATGACTTTTCCATTATTTTTGATACTGTGGAAAACCGAAAGGCGAGACACAAGATGGAAAAAGGATATCAGGAAGGCCTGGAAATCAGAACAGAGGAAATACAGACCTTCCATAAAAAACAGTAATTCATTATGCAAGCTTGCTGCTATCTGCTGCGGCATCAATCATCAATAGATTCAGTATCATCAATAGCCTTAGCCTCAGCAGCAGCCTCAGCATTTTGAGCCGGCTCTGCATCTTCAGGCATTTTATCATTGCTTCTTAACTCGGCAGATTGAATAAAGGAATCCTGATGAAGCTCAGCCAGAATGAACCGGAGGATTTCCACATGGCACAGTTCGTCGGCAGTAACCCGGTTTAAGATGGCTTTGATGTTGCTGTCTTCGATCCACTGGACCTGGGACTGATATTTCTTAATGGCTTCCAGCTCCCCGTTTAAGGCATTGGTGACAATGGCTCCGATCCTGGTGGGGTAGCGGTTGCAGGCGGGTGACCAGTACTGCATACGCCCATTTTGATAGCTCCACAGTCTGGGGTCTGCTCCAAGCAGGATGGAAAGCTCACCAAAGACGTTTAAATGATGCATCTCCACAATACCGATTCTATGGAAGCATTCCGCAATATCGGAGAAGTAGCTTTTGGTAAGGAGGCTGTTGTAAACGTAAAGGCTGATTGCTGACATTTCAGAATTGCAAGCACCGATGTTAGACAGTATGGCTGCGGCATATCGTTGGTTTTTGGAATCGACCTCAATGGAGGGCCATGGAGAACTGTCCTCAAATACCAGAGTTGATAAGTCCATATAATACCTCAATTTCATTTACTCATTAAAATATATCCCAGAGATGATATAGTATGACTGAAAAAGGAAAGAACAAGAAAAGAACAGGGAAAGAACAAAAAAAGGACCAAAAAAGAACGAAAAGCAGAATGAAAAGAAGACAGAAAAGAAGTACAAAAGAAGAAGGAGACGAAATAACATGGACCAGAGGGATAATTTAATACAGGCTGTGGAAGATTTTTCCCCATTCAATGAGCAGGAAACAAAAGATAAGGAACTCATTCTCCGCTATCTGCATCAGGGAGACTCCTGTTTTTACCGGGATAATTACGAAGCACATTTTTCAGCATCGGGGTGGGTGGTTAATCCCTCCCGTGATAAAGTGCTGATGGCTTATCATAATATTTATGATTCCTGGGCATGGACCGGAGGGCATGCAGACGGTTGTATGGACTTGCTTCAAGTAGCGGTCAAAGAAGCTATGGAGGAAACCGGTATAAAACAAGTAACACCGGTCTGTAAGGATATTTTTTCCCTTGAAATCCTTACGGTGAATGGTCACGAAAAAAAAGGAGTGTATGTTCCCTCCCATCTTCATCTGAATGTAACTTATTTGCTGGAGGCCGATGAGCACCAGCAGATTCGGAACAAGGAAGATGAAAACAGTGCCGTAGGATGGTTTTCCTTAGAACCGTGTCTGAAGGCAGTCAAGGAACCTTGGATGAGGGACCGTATATATGAAAAACTCCTTCAAAAGATGCAAAATATTGGTATTAACAGAAAACTTAAAAATAATTAAAGATTGGTTGTTTTATTTTTTCTCTTTATGCTTTATAATAGAATCATCTGATAAATGCAGTTTTGCCCAATAGAATAGTGAGGTGACAGATATGAAAATTATTTATGCAATCGTCAGTTCCGATGATGGAAACCGGGTGACTGACGCGCTAAATGAACACCAGTACAGCGTGACAAAACTTGCCACTACCGGCGGCTTTTTAAAAAAGGGAAATACAACGTTAATGATTGGTACTGAGGATGAACAGGTAGAGGAAATCATCACCCTTATTAAAGACACTTGTGGAAAACGCCAGAAAATAACAACGAACGTTCCGGCACCGAATCTGGCATCCGTATCATCAGGCTTTATGATGATGCCCATGACCGTTGAACTTGGCGGAGCTACTATATTTGTAACAGATGTAGAAAGATTTGAAAAAATTTGATGAACCGGGGAAGGGATTGCAGAGCAATCCCTTTTCGCAACAGGAGGAAAGAATATGTCAGAAACAAAACGGGTATTTTTAATTGTTCTGGACAGTTTTGGAATCGGGGAAGCGCCTGACGCTGCCAAATTCCATGATGAAGGGAGCAATACACTGGGAAGCATTGCAAAGGCAGAAGAGTTTTACACCCCCAACTTAAAAAAACTGGGAATGTTCAATATAGATGGAGTGACAGCCGGAGAAAAGGAATCTGCTCCTATTGGCTCCTACGGCCGTATGAGAGAAAGCTCTCAGGGAAAGGATACCACCATTGGCCATTGGGAGATCGCAGGAATTATCTCAGAGGAACCTCTTCCCACATATCCGGATGGTTTTCCGGATGAAATTCTTGAAGAATTTAAAAAGCAGACCGGACGGGGTGTATTGTGCAATAAGCCTTATTCCGGGATTTCGGTGAGGAACATGTTAAGACCGGAGATTTGATTGTATATACTTCTGCGGACAGTGTGTTCCAGATCGCAGCCCATGAAGAAGTGGTTCCCTTAGAGGAGCTTTACCGCTATTGTAAGATCGCAAGGGAGATATTAAAAGGAAAACACAGCGTAGGACGTGTCATTGCAAGACCCTTTGAAGGGACTTATCCGGAATATAAAAGAACGCCCCACCGCCATGATTTCTCTCTGCTTCCCCCTAAGACCACTATGCTGGACTGTTTAAAGGAGGCTGGCTATGATACCATTGGAATCGGTAAGATCTATGATATCTTCGCAGGAAAAAGTATTGATAAAACCACCTCTATTGTCAATAACACCGATGGCATGAGAAAGACTTTAGAGGCACAGAAGGATGATTTCCGTGGAATCTGTTTTGTGAATCTGGTGGATTTTGACATGGTATACGGGCACCGCAACGATGTCAGGGGATATGCTCAGGCAGCAACGGATTTTGATGTGCAGCTGGGAGAATTTTTAGGAGCCATGCGTCCGGAGGATGTGCTCATTATCACCGCAGACCACGGCTGTGATCCCGGAACGCCCAGCACAGACCATTCCAGAGAGTATACGCCAATGCTCATTTACGGGGAAGGCATTAAGGCAGGTGTTTCTGTGGGAACCAAGGATACGTTTGCAGATATCGCAGCCACTGTGCTGGATTTATTTGGAGTTAAAGGCGATATCGCAGGAAAAAGTTTTTTAAGTGAAGTAGCAAAATAACGGGAGGTACGCTTTTGAAACTGGATGAAACAACAAAAAATATGCTGGTTGCGGAAGCTTATGAAGCCCAGAAGGCCGCATATGTCCCCTATTCCAATTTTTCTGTGGGAGCAGCCCTTCTTGCAAAAAACGGAACGGTCTATCGGGGCTGCAACATTGAGAATGCGTCTTATTCTCCGACGAACTGTGCGGAACGGACGGCGTTTTTTAAAGCAGTATCAGAAGGCGTTACGGAGTTTGAAGCCATTGCGGTTGTAGGGAATAAAAAAGGGGAAAAAGGCGGATTTTGTGCTCCCTGCGGAGTCTGCAGGCAGGTAATGGCTGAATTTTGTGATCCGGATGAGTTTTTGATCATACTGGGAGCGGGAGACAAGACTTCGGTATATGCCTTAAAGGATATGCTCCCGTTGGGCTTCACAAATGAGAATTTAAAATCCAGCTGAAAGAATGAGAGGCTTTGAAAACCATGAGGATGTATGATATTATTGCAAAAAAACGGAATGGAGAAACTCTGAGTGAGGAGGAGATCCGTTTTATGGTGTCTGGCTATGTGAAGGGAGAGATTCCTGATTACCAGATGTCAGCCATGCTGATGGCCATTTACTTTAAGGGGATGGATGACAGGGAAACAGCCATACTCACCAATGAAGTGGCGCACTCCGGGGATATGGTGGATCTATCCCCTATTGAAGGCGTCAAAGTGGATAAACACTCCACCGGAGGCGTTGGTGACAAGACCACGCTGGTGGTGGCACCCGTGGTGGCTGCCTGTGGTGTCAAGGTGGCAAAGATGTCCGGCAGGGGCTTAGGCCATACGGGAGGGACGGTGGATAAAATGGAGTCCATTCCAGGCATGAAGACCACACTGACGGAAAAAGAATTTTTTCATGTGGTAAATACGGCAGGACTTTCTGTGATCGGTCAATCCGGCAATCTGGCTCCGGCAGATAAAAAGCTTTATGCCCTTAGGGATGTGACGGCAACTGTGGATAGTATTCCCTTAATAGCCGCCTCCATTATGAGCAAGAAGCTGGCAGCAGGAAGCGACTGTATCCTGCTGGATGTGAAGACCGGAAGCGGAGCATTTATGAAGACTCTGGAGGACTCCGTTACCTTAGCGGAGAAGATGGTAGCCATTGGGGAGCATGCCGGCAGGAAGACCATGGCACTGATCACCAACATGGATATTCCGCTGGGAAACCGGATCGGCAACAGCTTAGAGGTCATAGAAGCGGTGGAGACGCTGAATGGAAACGGGCCAGAGGATTTAACGGAGATCTGCCTGCAGCTTGCGGCCGGAATGCTTTATCTGGCAGGAAAGGGCAGCCTTGAGGCTTGCAGAACCATGGCGGAAAAAGCCATAGAGGATGGCAGTGCACGGAATCGTCTGATTGCAATGGTAGAGGCTCAGGGAGGAGATTCCTCTGTCATAAAGGACCCGTCACTCTTTAAAACGGCGCCGTTTTGTAAAGAGGTAAAAGCCGAAAAGAACGGGTATATCACCCGTATGAACACCGAACAGTGCGGAATCGCTTCCTCCCTTTTGGGGGCTGGAAGGCTTACCAAGAATAGCGTCATTGACCATACTGCCGGAATTGAACTGAAAAAAAAGGTGGGAGATCGGGTCTGCCAGGGAGATGTGATTGCAGTTCTTTATGCATCAGAGGAGAAGCTGTTTGCGGCTTCCGAAAAAGAGATGTTAAGAGCTGTAACCATCAGCACAGACCAGCCCCATGAAATGCCTCTTATCTATGCCAGAGTTACAAAAAATGGCGTTGAACGCCTGATATAGCAGAAAGGAATTAAAACCAATGACAGATTTAGAAATGTTAAGTTACGTCGATCATACCGTGTTAAAAGCAACTGCTTCCTGGAAGGAGATCAAAACGCTTTGTGAGGAAGCCGTAGAATATAAGACGGCCTCTGTCTGTATCCCTCCCAGTTACATCAGCAGAGTACATAAAGAATTTCCAACCCTTAATATCTGTACGGTAGTTGGTTTTCCGCTTGGCTACAGCGTAACGGAAGCAAAGGTCCTGGAAACCAGGAAAGCGGTTTCAGACGGAGCTTCGGAAGTGGATATGGTAATTAATATAGGCGATGTGAAAAACGGGGATTACGGCAAAGTGGAGGATGAGATCCGGGAACTGAAACAGGCAGTTGGTGATAAAATATTAAAAGTCATCATTGAAACCTGTTACTTGACCGAGGAAGAGAAGATCGCCATGTGTCACGCAGTGACTGCTGCAAAAGCAGATTATATTAAGACCTCCACCGGTTTTGGTACCGCGGGGGCAGCCCTTTCCGATATTGCACTTTTCAAAAAGCACATCGGTCCGGAGGTAAAGATCAAGGCAGCCGGCGGCGTGCGGACCCTGGAAGACTTGAGGGCATATATTGAGGCAGGCTGCAGCCGGGTAGGAGCCAGTGCAGCAGTGAAGCTGGTGGCTGGGAAAGAAGCATAACATAAGGCACCCCAAATATCTGACATTTTAAATGTGTCTGAGTATTTGGGGTATTTTTGTGGGAATTTTAATGAATTTGCACAAATAATATAGGGGGTAATCCTAGTGATATTTCACGAAAATAGTAAAAAACCAAAATAGTACTGACAAAACAGGGTTCAAAGTGTTACACTTAATGGTAGAGTAGTTGTAACTTTGGTATTATTGTGTGTCATTCAGTCAGGAGGAATGTGTTATGTTTCAGGTAAATGATCTGGTTATGTACGGTACCCATGGGATCTGTAAAGTGAAGGATATTGGATGCCTTACCATGTCGGCAGCGGATGAGGATCGGCTCTATTATACTCTAAAGCCGCTTTATGAGGAGCAGCAGAGTGCGGTTTATACACCCGTAGACAATAAGAAGGCCCAGATGAGAGCGGCCTTTACCAGAGAGGAAGCCTTAAAACTTATTGACCGGATTCCGGAAATGGAGACCATATGGGTGCTCGATGACAGGCAGAGAGAAGGAAAATACAAAGAGATTATGCAGAAAAATGAATGTTCCGGCTGGATGCAGATCATAAAAACCCTCTATTTGAAGAAACAGAAACGGCTGGCTGAAGGAAAGAAAAGTACGGCAAAGGATGATTTTTACTTTAACATGGCTCAGGAACTTCTCTACGGGGAGCTTGCAGCGGCTCTTCTGGTAGACCGGACCGGAGTGAAGAGCATGGTGGAAAAACAAGTGAATAGCTTAGAAAATTAAGCAGGTGTGCTGCAAAAGGAATTTTTTTTCTTTTGCAGCACACCTGCTTATTTAATGGTAAATATTTTTTTCTTCATATAATGGTTCGCAGGTCAGATTGACTCCCAGTTTTTTAAAGATCTTCATATCCACATCGGAGAGGATGACGGAGGTGTGTGCTTCGCAGCCCTTTAATTTGGGAAGCTGTTCCAGCGCGGTCTGAGCCTTTGGATCAGTGGCGGCACAGGTAGACAATGCGATCAAGACTTCATCGGTATGAAGCCTTGGGTTTTTACTTCCAAGATACCTGGTTTTTAATTTCTGAATGGGTTCAATGGCAGACGGAGCGATCAGATGGACATCATGGGGGATTTGCCCCAGGACCTTGACTGCATTGAGCAGAAGTGCGGCGGAAGCTCCCAGTAAATTGGTGGTCTTTCCCGTAATGACAGTGCCATCCTCCAGTTCCAGGGCGGCGCAGGGAGAGCCTTTTGCCTCAGCCAGCGCATTGGCAGCCTTTACCACCTGCCGCTTGTCTGTGGTGATTTTTGCCTGTTTTAAAAGCAGCTCGATTTTATATACCTCATCCTTGGAACCCATATCTTTTGCAAGCCTTAACAGTGCCTGATAGTAACGCCTTAAAATTTCCTGTCTGGAAGCTTCTTTGCAGACCTCATCATCAATGATACAAAAACCGGCCATATTCACTCCCATATCGGTAGGAGATTTGTAAGGACATTCTCCGTAAATCTCTTCAAAGATCGCACTGAGCACAGGAAAAACTTCCACGTCCCGGTTGTAATTGACCGCAGTGTTTCCGTAGGCTTCCAGGTGGAAGGGGTCGATCATATTTACATCGTTTAAGTCAGCAGTTGCGGCTTCATAAGCCAGGTTTACCGGATGCTTTAAGGGAATGTTCCAGACCGGGAAGGTTTCAAACTTTGCATAACCGGCTTTGGTGCCCCGCTTGTTCTCGTGATAGAGCTGGGAAAGACAGGTGGCCATCTTTCCGCTGCCCGGACCGGGAGCAGTAATGATAACAAGCGGTTTCGTTGTTTCTATATAATCGTTTCTGCCGTATCCCTCATCGCTGACAATAAAAGGAATATTGCCTGGATAACCATCAATGATGTAGTGACGGTACACGCGGATTCCTGCTTTTTCCAGCTTTTTTTTAAACACATCGGCAGATTTCTGACCGGAATATTGGGTAATTACAACACTTCCCACATAAAGTCCTTTATCCGTAAAGGACTGAATAAGACGGAATACATCTACATCATAAGTGATGCCCAGGTCATGACGGATCTTGTTCTTTTCGATATCGGCAGCGTTAATGGCAATCACAATTTCTGCCTGGTCAGAAAGCTGCATCAGCATACGGAGTTTGCTGTCAGGCTCAAATCCCGGAAGCACTCGGGAAGCGTGGTAATCATCAAACAGTTTGCCTCCAAATTCCAGATAAAGCTTGTCTCCAAATTGGCCGATCCGCTTCTTGATATGCTCTGACTGCATGTTTAAATATTTGTTGTTATCAAATCCAAATTTCATTTGTCCCTCCATTGCGTGTGCTTTTTTGAGCCTTCTTGAACTCTTTGACCCTAATACCCATAAATTGTATCATAGAAAATATGGAATTGCCATGGGATTTTTCCTCATTGTTTATTTGAATGAAAGACTTTACATTCGGGCATAAAAATGATAAAACGAAGTAGTAAGAAGGAGGTAACGAATGCTTAAAACAGGTAGAAACGATGTATGCTGGTGTGGCAGTGGTAAAAAATATAAGAATTGCCATCTGGCATTTGACCAAAGAATTGAGAATTATGAAATCATGGGAGAGGAAGTCCCTGACCACAAAATGATAAAAACACCAGCGCAGATCCAGGGAATCCGTGAGGCCGGTATTGTCAATAACCAGATCCTTGATATCGTAGGAGAACATATAAAGGCAGGAATCAGTACACAGGAAATCAATAACCTGGTTCATGAGAATACCATCCGTCTGGGAGGAATCCCGGCACCCCTTAATTTTGAAGGTTTTCCAAAGAGCGTATGCACCTCCATCAATGATGTCGTATGCCACGGGATTCCCACCCCTGAGCGGATTTTAAAAGACGGTGATATCATCAATGTGGATGTAACGACTATTTTGAATGGCTATTATGCAGATGCATCCAGAATGTACTGTATCGGAAAGGTTTCTGAAGAAGCGGAAAAGTTAGTCCGTGTGACCAAGGAAAGCGTGGACTTAGGTCTTAAAGAAGCACGGGCCTGGGGACATCTTGGGGATATTGGTGCAGTCATATCCGAATATATATATGCCAATGGATTTACCGTTGTCCGGGAGATCGGCGGACATGGAGTGGGTTTGGAGTTTCATGAGGAGCCATGGGTGAGCCATATTGGCACAAGAGGAACAGATATGCTTTTAGTGCCTGGCATGGTCTTTACCATTGAGCCGATGGTAAATGCAGGAAAGGCGGATGTGGTACAGGACAGCAAAGACGGCTGGACGATTTATACAAAAGACGGCAGTCTGTCCGCCCAGTGGGAGTACACCATTTTAATCACGGAAGATGGACCGGAGGTACTGGCAAGGTAATGGAGAAAAAACGCTGTTTCTGGGTTGATGAAAAATCCCCGGTCTACGTAAAATACCATGATGAAGAATGGGGCGTGCCGGTCCATGATGATAAGAAACTATATGAAATGCTTCTTCTGGAGACATTTCAGGCTGGCCTTTCCTGGATTACCGTATTGAGAAAAAGAGAGGAATTCCGGGAAGCCTTTGACGGTTTCAGTGCAGAAAAAACAGCTTCCTACGGGGAAGACAAAATCGAAGAGCTGATGCAAAATCCAGGACTGATAAGAAACCGGAAGAAAATGGAGGCCGCGGTAAAGAATGCCAAAGTCTTCTTGCAGATTCAAGAGGAATTCGGATCTTTTTCAGCTTATTTATGGGGATTTACAAATGGAGAAATCATCTTGAATCAGGATGATGACTTTCCGGTTAAAACCGAACTGTCGGACCGCCTTTCAAAGGACTTAAAAAAGAGAGGTATGGCGTTTGTAGGTTCTGTCACCATGTATTCTTATCTTCAGGCAGTAGGTGTTATAAACGATCATGAACTTTCCTGCTTTTGCCGCAGGCGTGAATAACAGGAAGGAGAAATGTAAACATTGAGCATTGTGGAAATAAGTGATCAATCGATTTTAGAGCCTTTGTTTTCCGGTTGGGAAGAAACCATGATCTGGTCCTGTCTTCAGGGGATCATGGGAAGGGCCTATGCGGATGACGGGGCTGATCCACAGTCCGCTCAGGTGGTCTTAGGAGATTTTTGCTTTTTTTCTGGAAAGCCGGACAAAGAGCTGATCCGTAACAAACCGTCGGGACGGGAATCCGACTTCATCATTATGGTACCCAGAGATGATAAATGGGCATCTGCAATCGAAGAAGTCTGGCAGTCCCAGGCAAAAAAGATGACCCGCTATGCCATTAAGAAAAATCCCAATGGATTTGACCGGGAGCATCTGGAAAAAATTGTTGAGCAGCTTCCGGCACCCTTTTCTCTGCGCATGATTGACCGGGAGCTTTATAACCAGATCATGGCAGAGTCATGGTCCAGAGATTTATGCTCCCAATTTGATGGATATGAGGACTATAAAAGGCGGGGGCTTGGCGTTGCCGCCCTGGTGGAAGGCCAGGTGGTTTCTGGCGCGTCCTCGTATACTGTATACAACGGCGGAATCGAGATCGAGATTGATACGAGAGCAGATTACAGACGCCGGGGAGCGGCTCTTGCCTGTGGAGCAAAGCTGATCCTGGAGTGTCTGAACAGAGGGCTGTATCCAAGCTGGGATGCCCAGAATCTAGGTTCTGTGGCACTTTCTGAAAAGCTTGGCTATACCTTTGATTATGAGTACATTGTTTATGAAATAAGAGGCTATTAAAAGAAGGCTGCATCCGGTACATAAATTTTTTATTTGGAAAATTTTACAAATTATGGTAAAATGTTAAATAATTATTACAATACAACACCTAAAACCATAAAGAAAGTGAACAAAGTATTATGAAAAAATGGCTTTTGGCAGTAATTGTGTGCTCGTTGGTGGCAACCGGATGCAGCAGATATAAAAAGATTTCCGATTTAGAGGAGGCTGACCATTCATCGGAGGAAACAAAAGAAAGCACTGTGGCAGTTTCCGCCCAACCGAAGAAACCAGTAAAGGTAAAAGGAATTTATATTTCCGGTTATATGGCAGGCTCCCAGGGATTTCAGTCAATTCTTGATAAGATCGAAGGAACAGAGATCAATACGGTTGTCATTGATGTGAAAAATGATGATGGCCGCATTACCTTTGCCATGGAGGGTGCCCCTACGGTCAAAGAGATCGGTGCAGAAGAACGGTATATAAAGGATATGGATGCCCTCATGGCAGAACTAAAAGCCAGAGGGCTTTATACCATTGCCCGGGTGGTGGCCTTCCGTGACCCATATCTGGCAGAAAAAAAGCCGGAATGGAGCTTAAAGAACAAAGACGGTAGTCTTCATCGGGACAACAAAGGACTGGCTTGGGTAAATCCCTACCGTCAGGAGGTGTGGGATTATCTGGTGGAAGTGGGAACCGAGGCTTCCAAAGCAGGCTTTGATGAAATTCAGTTTGATTACATCCGGTTTGCTACGGACAGTTCCATGAAGCAGGTAGCGTTTGATGAAGCGGATACCAAAGGAAGGTCCAAAACAGAGGTCATTACGGAATTTATCCAGTATGCTTATGAGAAGCTTTCTGACCGGGATATTTTCGTATCAGCCGATGTATTCGGCACCATCATTGGCAGCAGGGTCGATGCGGAGGCAGTGGGACAGGTCTATCATGATATGGCACAGCACCTGGATTATATATGCCCCATGATCTATCCATCTCATTACGGAGACGGAAACTTCGGCATTGACCATCCGGATACAGAACCGTATCGTACCATTTTAGCCGCACTTGAATTGTCAAAGAAGGATTTGGCTGAGGGCAGAAAAAGCGGAGAAAAGCAGGCCATTGTCCGTCCCTGGCTTCAGGATTTTACCGCTTCTTATTTAAAAGACCATATTTCATACGGTCCGAAAGAGGTCCGTGCGCAGATACAGGCTGTTTACGATGCAGGATATGATGAATGGATTCTTTGGAGTGCTTCAAACCGTTATACATGGGATGGTCTTTTGAGCAAAGAAGAAGGAAAAAAGGAAGAAAAAGAGATCGCACGCGTAAGACAGTCCAGGGAAGCGTTGACCAGTCCGGATGAAACCAGTGCCTCAAATGCAGAGGCAAAGGAGCAAGAACGGAGTAAGGAAGCAGAAAAGAGCCTGGAGGGAAAGATCGCGGCAGAAGAAACCATACGCCAGGAAGAATCCATGGAATTAAAAGAAACCGTAACAAAAGAAAAAAACAAAAAAACCAGGAAAAAACCCGATGTGGTAATTATTACCACAGGAGGTACCGGTCATTAGGAAGTGAGGGAAGCGATGGACAGAACGCCCAAACCAGGAGAATTTTACAGACATTTTAAAAATAAGATGTATCAGGTGCTGGCGGTTGCCGTTCACTCGGAGACAAGAGAAAAGATGGTGGTCTATCAGGCACTTTATGGAACCTTCGGAGTCTACGTGCGCCCCCTTGAGATGTTTGTCAGTGAAGTGGACCATGAAAAGTATCCGGATGTGAAGCAGAAGTACCGGTTTGAAAAGGTGGATTTGGACGACCGTGCTGGAAAAGAGATAGAACAGGAGGTACCTGTTTTAGAAGCAGAACATACTGGAACCAATAAAAATCTTCTTGCATTTCTTGACGCAAGGACGTATCATGAGAAGTTGGAGATCCTTCGTCAGAATAAAGATGAATTTACGCCGGAGGAGCTTTCAGCCATTTGCGAGATTCTGGAGATTGGAAGAAAAGATTCCGAACCGGAAGAGAAATATTACGCGGTGGAACGATATCTGGAACTGCAGAATAAATACGATGGAGCAAGATTAAGGTGAATTTGACCGTAGGGAAAAGAGAGAACCCCCTAAAGGGGGAGGTGATTCGTATAAATGGACCACATCGAATTTAATATAGAAGAAGAATTAAAAAAACTGCCGTCCCAGCCTGGCGTGTATCTTATGCACGACAAGCGGGACGAAATTATCTATGTAGGGAAAGCCATCAGCTTGAAAAACAGGGTCAGGCAGTATTTTCAGAGCAGCAGAAACAAGACGGCAAAAATCGAACAGATGGTATCGAGAATCGCCCGGTTTGAATACATTATAACAGACTCAGAATTGGAAGCCCTTGTGCTGGAATGCAATCTGATCAAGGAACACCGGCCGCGCTATAACACCATGTTAAAGGATGACAAGACCTATCCCTATATCAAAGTGACGGTATTTGAGGATTATCCAAGAATCCTGTTTTCCAGAGACATGAAAAAAGACAAAAGCAAATATTTTGGGCCTTATACGAGTGCAGGCGCAGTAAAAGACACCATAGAACTGCTTCATAAGCTATATCAGATCCGGACCTGCAACCGGAATCTGCCCAGAGACATCGGCAAGGAGCGTCCCTGTTTATATTACCATATCAAACAGTGCTCGGCACCGTGTCAGGGATATATCAGCAAAGAAGAATATTTAAATTCCATAAACCAGGCCCTTGAATTTCTCGGTGGGAAATACGCTCCTGTTATCCGCCATCTGGAAGAAAAGATGCAGGCGGCTTCGGAAGAGATGGATTATGAAAAGGCCATAGAATACCGGGATTTATTAAACAGTGTGAAGCAGATCACCCAGAAGCAGAAGATTACGGACAGCGGAATGGAAGACCGGGATATCGTAGCCATGGCAAAGGATGAAAAGGATGCCGTGGTTCAGGTATTCTTTGTCCGGGAGGGCAGGCTCATCGGGCGGGAACATTTTCACGTGAGCATCGGAGCGGCTGAGGATGAGAAGCAGATACTGACCGGATTTGTCAAACAGTTCTATGCAGGAACTCCCTTTATTCCCAAAGAGCTGTGGACACAGCTGGAGCTTGAGGATGAAGCGGTAATCGGAGAATGGCTTTCCGCCAAACGGGGCCAGAAAGTGAAGCTCATGGTTCCCCAGAAAGGCCAGAAAGAACGTCTGGTGGAACTGGCGGAAAAGAACGCTGCCCTGGTTTTATCTCAGGATAAGGAAAAACTGAAGCGGGAAGAGCTTCGTACCATCGGTGCCATGAATGAAGTGGGGGGCTGGCTTGGCCTTACAGAAGTAAAACGGATCGAAGCCTTTGATATATCCAACATAAGCGGTTTTGAGTCAGTAGGTTCCATGATTGTCTATGAAAATGGAAAACCAAAACGGAACGATTACCGGAAATTCAAGATCAAGTGGGTCAAGGGAGCCAATGATTATGCTTCCATGAAGGAAGTCCTGACCCGAAGATTTTCCCATGGATTAAAAGAAGTGGAAGAGTTAAGGGAAAAAGGGGTGGATGAAGAATTGGGAAGCTTCACCCGGTTTCCCGATTTGATCATGATGGATGGCGGACGGGGTCAGGTAAACATTGCTCTTTCTGTGATGCAGGAGATGGGTCTTTCCATTCCGGTCTGCGGCATGGTCAAAGATGATAACCACCGGACCAGAGGACTTTATTTTAACAATGTGGAGATTCCTATCGACAGGCATTCCGAAGGCTTTAAGCTGATTACCAGAATCCAGGATGAAGCCCACCGGTTTGCCATTGAATATCATAGAAGTCTGAGAAGCAAAGGCCAGGTAAAATCCATTCTTGATGATATTCCGGGAATCGGACCCAACCGGAGAAAGGCTCTCATGCGTGAATTTAAAGGCATAGAAGCAATAAAAGAAGCTTCGGTGGAAGAGTTGGAAAAGATACCGGGGATGAATGCCAGGTCTGCAAAGAGCGTCTATGAGTTCTTTCATTGACCATTATAGCTTTTCAAAATACAGAATCTGTGTTAGTATGAAAAAAACAGATGGAAAAAGGAGCGTATCGCCATGCATGGAGTAGCGATTACAGATTTGATTGAAAAGATGAGTCTCCGGAATATGACTCCGGAGATCGATGCAGAGAAAATTGTGTTAAGCCATCCGGATGTCAATCGTCCGGCGCTGCAGTTAGCCGGATTTTTTGATCATTTTGATAATGAGCGTGTGCAGATCATCGGTTACGTGGAACAGGAATATATCAACCAGATGAGTCAGGAAAGAAAGCTTGAGATGTACAACAAACTCCTGGCTTGCAAGATTCCCTGCCTGGTATACAGCCGCAGCCAGACTCCGGACTTGGATCTGCTGAAGCTTTGCAACCATTACGGTGTTCCCTGCCTGGTGTCGGATAAAACTACTTCGGATTTGATGGCGGAGGTGATCCGCTGGCTGAAGGTAAAGCTTGCTCCCTGCATCAGCATCCACGGTGTTTTGGTGGATGTATTTGGAGAAGGTGTGCTGATCATGGGAGAGAGCGGGATCGGAAAAAGTGAAGCGGCTCTTGAACTGATTAAGAGAGGCCATCGTCTGGTGACAGATGACGTTGTGGAGATCCGCAAGGTCAGCGATGCCACCCTGATTGGAAGCGCTCCCCAGATTACCAAGCATTTTATCGAACTTCGGGGAATCGGCATCATTGATGTGAAGACTCTGTTCGGTGTGGAAAGTGTAAAGGACACCCAGGCCATTGATATGGTAATCAAATTAGAGGACTGGGATAAGGATAAAGAATATGACAGACTGGGGATCGAGGACCAGTATACAGAATTTTTAGGCAACCGGGTGGTGTGTCATTCCATTCCGGTACGTCCAGGACGTAATCTGGCCATTATCGTTGAATCCGCGGCTGTCAATTACAGACAAAAGAAGATGGGGTACAACGCGGCTCAGGAATTATACAACCGCGTCCAGGCAAACCTGTCAAAAAAACAGGATGATTGAGGTGTTTGATGACTGAATTATATAAAAAACTTCTTGGTGCAGCCGATGAAAACCATATAAAGGTGGGGGAAGAGATGCGCAAGCATACCTCGTTCAAGGTAGGTGGACCTGCCGCCTGCTTTGTCACTCCGGCAGATGAAAAGGAACTTGCAGCCGTGCTGCTTCTTTGCCGGAAGGAGGAGGTGCCTTATTTCATACTCGGAAACGGAAGCAATCTTCTGGTTGGGGATGAAGGTTTTGACGGAGTTGTAATATCCATGAACGGCTTTAACGGCTGTGAAGTGGACCGGGAGCAGGGAATCGTTAAGGCTGGAGCCGGATTATCCTTAGCCCGGATCGCACAGGAAGCGTATAAGGCTTCACTCACCGGCTTTGAATTTGCAGCCGGAATACCAGGCACTCTTGGCGGTGCGGTAGTGATGAATGCCGGTGCATATGGTTCTGAAATGAAGGAAGTCTTACGCTCTGTCCGGGTTTTGACTCCGGAGGGAGACGTAAAAGAAATTCCCGTAAAAGAACTTTCCTTGGGATACCGGACCAGTTGTATTATTCCAAACAAATATGTGGTGCTGGAAGCATTGATCCGTTTGAAAGAAGGAGATAAAGCAGCCATAAAAAGCCGGATGGATGAACTTGCAGGCAGAAGGAAAGAAAAACAGCCTCTGGAATACCCAAGTGCCGGCAGTACATTTAAAAGACCGGAAGGATATTTTGCCGGAAAACTGATTGAGGATGCCGGCTTGAGAGGGTTTTCCGTAGGCGGTGCCCAGGTATCAGAAAAGCACTGCGGGTTCGTGATTAATAAAGATCATGCCACTGCGGCAGAGATTATGGCGTTAGTGGAAGAGGTAAAGACACGGGTACGGAATAATTCGGGAGTAGAACTTGAGATGGAAGTAAAGACACTGGGTAAATTCTAACAGTGCAAAGGAGACTAAAGTGAGGCTTGTAATTGTAACGGGCATGTCAGGCGCAGGAAAGACACAGGCATTAAAGATGTTGGAAGATATGGGGTTTTACTGTGTGGATAATCTCCCCATTCCTCTGATAGAAAAATTTGCAGAACTGACTCTTAATAATCCGGAAGGTACACCCAATGCCGCCATGGGAATTGATATCCGAAGCGGAGAAGACTTATCCGTGCTAAACCGGATCTTTGATGAGTGGTCAAGAAACCGGGTGCCCTTTGAGATCCTATTCCTTGATGCAGGAGATGAGATCCTGATCAAACGGTATAAGGAAACCAGAAGGGCACATCCCCTTGCTGCGGGAGGGCGGATCGACAGCGGAATCGCAAAAGAGCGGGGAAAGCTTGCGTTTTTAAAGGAAGAGGCCGATTATATTATTGACACCAGCAAGCTTCTCACCAAAGAACTCAGACAGGAACTGGAAAAGATTTTTGTAAATCATGAATCTTACCGCAACTTATACATTACCTTACTTTCCTTTGGGTTTAAATATGGGATTCCATCGGATGCAGATCTGGTATTCGATGTCCGTTTTCTCCCAAATCCCTACTATGTAGAAGATCTGCGGTATAAAACCGGAGAGGAGAAAGCGGTGCGGGACTATGTAATGCAGAATGGCATTGCTGCCTTATTTCTGGACAAACTTTATGATATGCTGGATTTTCTCATCCCCAATTATGTGCTGGAAGGGAAAAACCAGCTGGTTATAGCCATTGGATGTACCGGCGGCAAGCATCGTTCGGTAACCATCTCGAAGGCGGTTTACGAAAGGTTAAAATCCCGCGAAGAGTTCGGGATTAAGATAGAACACAGAGACATTGACAAGGACAATATACGGAAAAGGATCGGATAGAGATGTCATTTTCTTCCAAATTAAAAGAAGAGCTTTCCAGGCAGATCAGCCCGGCAAGGCATTGCCAGATTGCAGAGATGGCTGCAATTATCAGCTTGTGCGGAAAAATAATCATATCCGAGGATGACCGCTATACCATTAAAATTCATACGGAAAATGTGGCAGTTGCAAGAAAGTACTTTACATTATTGAAAAAAACATTTAATATTAGTACTGATGTTTCTATTAGAAGAAACGCTTACTTAAATAAGAACCGTACTTATACGGTCACGATCCGGGAGCATGAGGATGCCCTTAGGGTTTTGTATGCGACAAAGCTTCTTGATGAGAACGGAGAAGTGGGGGAAAACTTAAATGTAGTCCGGAACGTGGTCATTCAACAGTCCTGCTGCAGAAGAGCGTTTATCCGGGGAGCTTTTTTATCTTCGGGTTCCTTGAGCGATCCTGAGAAATTCTATCACTTTGAAATCGTTTGCGCCACAGAAGAAAAAGCGGAACAGTTAAAATCCATAATTGCAACCTTTGACCTTGAAGCAAAGATTGTAAAGAGAAAACGGTATTTTGTTGTTTACATCAAAGAAGGAAGCCAGATCGTGGACATACTGAATGTGATGGAAGCTCCGGTCACCTTGATGGAACTGGAAAATATCAGGATTTTAAAGGACATGCGTAACAGTGTGAACCGTCAGGTCAACTGTGAAACGGCCAATATTAATAAAACGGTATCAGCTGCGGTCAAGCAGATAGAAGATATAGAATATATCAGAGATACGATCGGACTCGATCATCTTCCGGAAAACTTAAGTGAGATTGCCAGGGAGAGACTTGAAAGACCGGAAGCGACGTTAAAAGAGCTTGGAGAAGCTTTGGACCCGCCTGTAGGAAAATCAGGAGTGAACCACCGGCTTAGAAAGCTTTGCGATCTGGCAGGACGGCTGCGCACCACAGGCATGGGCAGCGGAATGGAGTAGATTCGTTCATTGGAATGAGGAGGATAATTATGGTAAGAAAAACAGTCACCGTGGAACTTGCAACAGGCTTAGAGGCCAGACCGGTTGCTATGCTGGTTCAGGTTGCGAGCCAATATGAAAGCAACATTTATGTTGAAATCGAATCCAAAAGAGTCAACGCCAAAAGTATTATGGGTATGATGACTTTGGGTCTTGCGGCTGGAGAACAGATAACCGTCACTGCGGATGGCAGCGATGAAGAACAGGCTGTTGCCGAAATTGAAAAATATTTAAGTAACAATGATTAAATCGAATAAAATATGAAGTTTATAAGGCGGAGCTTTCCATTGTCACAGATGGAGCTCCGCCTCTTATGTATTATGGGGAAAGTTGTCAGAAGATGTTTCAGGGCAACTTTGTTTATGTTATAATAGAAGAAATCAGGAAAGAAGGAGATACGAACAGATGGCATTTACACATTTACACGTCCATACGGAATACAGTCTGTTAGATGGGTCCAGTAAGATCAGGGAGCTGGTGCACCGGGTCAAGGAACTGGGCATGGACAGCGTGGCTATTACGGACCATGGGGTAATGTATGGAGTGATTGATTTTTATAGAGCAGCCAGAGAAGCGGGAGTAAAGCCCATTATCGGGTGTGAAGTGTACGTGACCTCCGGCTCCAGATTTGACAGAGAGATCATAAACGGCGAAGACCGGTACTACCATCTGGTTCTTTTGGCGGAGAACGATCAGGGCTATCAGAACCTGATGAAGATCGTTTCCAAAGGATTTGTGGAAGGATTTTATTATAAACCCCGCGTGGATTATGAAGTTTTGGAAAAATACCATGAAGGGATCATTGCGCTGAGTGCCTGTTTGGCAGGAGAAGTGCAGCGTTTCATCAGCCGTGGCATGTATGAGCAGGGAAAGGCAGCAGCACTTCATTATCAGGAGATATTCGGCAAGGAGAACTTTTTCCTGGAGCTTCAGGATCATGGGATTCCGGCACAGAAGACGGTGAACCAGGGCCTTCTGCGCATGAGCGAGGAAACGGGGATTGAACTGGTTGCCACCAATGATATCCATTATACCTATGCAGAGGATGAGGCGCCCCATGATATTCTGCTTTGCATACAGACAGGGAAAAAAGTGGCGGATGAAAACCGGTTGCGCTATGAGGGGGGACAGTACTACTGCAAGTCGGAAGAAGACATGAGAAAACTCTTTCCTTACGCAGAACAGGCCATTGAGAATACCCATAAGATCGCCATGCGGTGCAATGTGGAGATTGAGTTTGGTGTGACGAAGCTTCCAAAGTATGACGTGCCGGAAGGCTTTGATTCCTGGACTTACTTAAATAAGCTTTGTGCGGAAGGCTTTGAAAGTCATTACCCGGATGACGACGGGACCTTAAAGGAAAGGCTTAATTATGAACTGGATGTGATTCATTCCATGGGGTATGTGGATTATTTCCTGATCGTTTGGGATTTCATTCATTATGCAAGATCCAGGGATATTATGGTGGGACCCGGACGAGGCTCGGCAGCAGGAAGTATCGTTTCCTATTGTCTTGGAATTACAAACATTGATCCCATTCGATATAACCTCCTTTTTGAACGTTTCTTAAATCCCGAACGTGTATCCATGCCTGATATTGATATAGACTTCTGTTTTGAACGGCGGCAGGAGGTCATTGAGTACGTGATGCAGAAGTATGGGAAGGACCAGGTGGTACAGATCGTCACCTTTGGTACCCTTGCGGCCAAGGGTGTGGTCCGCGATGTGGGAAGGGTTCTTGATATGCCTTATGCGCGCTGTGATGCCATTGCAAAGATGATCCCGGGGGATCTTGGCATGACCCTTGAAAAGGCCTTAAAACAAAGCCCTGATCTGCGCAAGGCATACAATGAAGATCCTGAGGTAAAATATTTGATCGACATGTCCATGAGACTGGAGGGGCTTCCAAGGCATACCTCCATGCATGCGGCGGGCGTAGTCATCAGCCGGACCTCTGTGGATGAATACGTTCCTCTCTCAAGAGCTGCGGACGGTACCATCACCACCCAGTTTACGATGACGACTCTGGAAGAACTGGGGCTTTTAAAGATGGACTTTCTTGGGCTGCGTACACTGACCGTCATTCAGAATGCGGTGAAGGGCGTGGAAAAAAACAGGAATTTAACCATTGATATGGACAAGATTGATTATAACGATAAGGCAGTTCTGGATTCCATTGGAACCGGTAAGGACGAAGGGGTGTTCCAGCTGGAAAGTTCTGGCATGAAAAGCTTTATGAAGGAATTAAAGCCTGAGAGCCTGGAGGATATTATTGCCGGAATCTCCCTTTACCGTCCAGGCCCTATGGATTTTATTCCCAAATATCTGAAAGGGAAAAACGACCGCGGCTCCATTACCTATGACTGTCCCCAGCTAGAGCCAATTTTAGGTCCTACCCACGGATGTATTGTGTATCAGGAACAGGTGATGCAGATTGTAAGGGACTTAGCCGGATATACCATGGGGAGAAGCGATCTGGTCCGCAGAGCCATGTCAAAAAAGAAGAGTTCCGTCATGGAAAAGGAGCGGCAGAATTTTGTCTATGGAAACATAGAAGAAGGGGTTACCGGATGTATTTCCAACGGAATTGATGAAAAAGTTGCCAACCGCATTTATGATGAGATGATCGACTTTGCCAAATATGCATTTAACAAGTCCCATGCGGCTGCCTATGCGGTGGTCTCATACCAGACTGCCTATTTAAAATATTATTATCCCCAGGAGTTTATGGCAGCCTTATTAACGTCTGTTATGGATAATGTATCAAAGGTCTCGGAATACATCTTAAACTGCAAGCAGATGGGCATTTCCATTCTTCCACCGGATATCAACGAAGGAGAAAGCGGATTTTCCGTGTCAGGCAAATCCATCCGTTACGGTTTATCAGCCATTAAAAGCGTTGGAAAGTCGGTGGTGGAGCTGATCGTTTCAGAACGGCAAAAGAATGGCATCTTTCATGATTTGGAGGATTTCATTGAACGGATGAGCAATAAGGAGGTCAATAAAAGAACCCTGGAAAATTTTATAAAATCAGGAGCGCTTGACACCCTTCCCGGCACAAGAAAGCAAAAGCTGCTCATAGCGCCGGAACTGCTGGACCAAAGGAGCAAGGAACGGAAAAATACCATGGAGGGTCAGATGACCCTGTTTGATATCGCAGGAGACGAGGAAAAAAGCCGCTATCAGGTCACGTTCCCGGATGTGGGAGAGTTCTCAAAGGAGGATCTGCTGGCATTTGAAAAAGAGACACTTGGCATCTATTTAAGCGGTCATCCGATGGAAGCCTATGAATCCACCTGGAGGAATAATATTACCGCATTTACCATTGATTTTCTTGTGGATGAGGAAACCGAAGCCGCCAAGGTTACGGATGGTGCCTATGTGACGATCGGAGGTATGATTACAGCCAAAACCGTAAAAACTACAAGAAATAACAAAATGATGGCATTTATTACATTAGAAGATCTTCTGGGTTCCGTCGAGGTTATCGTTTTTCCAAAAGACTATGAGAGCAAGCGGGAGCTGTTTGTGGAGGAATCCAAGGTCTTTATTCAGGGGAGGGTCTCCATCGGTGATGATCCGGTAGGAAAGCTGATTTGTGAACGTGTGATACCTTTTTCCGATCTGCCCAAGGAGCTTTGGCTGAAATTCCCGGATAAGGAAGAGTATTCGGCAATGGAACGGGACCTTCTCGAGGACTTAAAAGAATCCGAGGGAAATGATTCTGTCATCATTTATCTGGAGAAGGAACGGGCCAAGAAAGTACTGCCTTCCAACCGGAATGTGAATGCCGGTGGAGCGCTGTTAGACCACCTGGTAAAAAAACTTGGTGAAAAAAATGTCAAAGTTGTGGAAAAAAAACTTGAAAAGATTGGGAAAATGAATTAGAATACAACATGTACGAAATGAAAAACAAAAAAATAGATATCCGTAAATCAGGAGGAAGTTACTATGGCAAATCAAGTGAAAACCATTGGCGTATTAACCAGCGGCGGCGATGCACCGGGGATGAATGCTGCGATCCGTGCCGTTGTCAGGACTGCAATCCATAAAGGGTTGAAGGTAAAGGGAATTATGAGGGGATACGCGGGCCTTCTGCAGGAAGAGATTGTGGATATGGATAGTACCAGTGTGTCTGATATCATTCACCGCGGCGGAACTATTCTTTATACAGCCAGATGTCAGGAGTTTATCACTGCCGAAGGGCAGAAGAAGGGTGCTGAGATCTGCCGGAAGCACAACATTGACGGTATTGTTGTAATTGGCGGAGACGGTTCCTTCCGCGGAGCTGGTAAGCTGTCTGCTCTTGGAATCAATACCATCGGACTTCCGGGAACCATAGATTTGGATATTGCATGTACGGACTACACCATTGGCTTTGATACGGCTGTAAATACAGCTATGGAAGCCATTGATAAGGTTCGTGATACATCAACCTCCCACGAACGCTGCAGCATCATTGAGGTTATGGGCCGCAATGCAGGTTACATTGCTCTCTGGTGCGGATTTGCCAACGGTGCGGAGGACATTCTCCTTCCGGAGCGGTATGACGGCGACGAGCAGTCTTTGATCAACCGCATCATTGACAACAGAAAGCGTGGAAAGAAGCATCATATCATTATCAATGCGGAAGGAATCGGTCATTCCGCCTCCATGGCAAGAAGGATCGAGGCAGCTACCGGCATTGAGACAAGAGCCACCATATTGGGACACATGCAGAGAGGCGGAGCACCGACCTGCAAAGACCGTGTCTATGCTTCCATAATGGGTGCAAGAGCCGTGGAACTTCTTTGTGAAGGCAAGAGCAACCGGGTCGTAGGCTATAAGCACGGAGAATATGTTGATATCGATATCCAGGAAGCTTTGGCCATGACAAAAGACATTCCGGAAGACCAGTATCAGATCAGTAAAATGCTGGTCAGATAAAACGGACACAGGACTGCTGTAAGGAACCTCTGTTTCATTACAGATGTTCCATCCAGATTCGGACCAGAGGGACCCAGCTTTGACACTGGGGAACGATATACGTTCCGTCTTCTCCGGAGACCTCCTGGTTAGCAAGAGACAGTCCGTGGCAGCCTGCCGGATAGATATGCATTTCCACATTTACCCCGTGTTCGGTAAGAGCGTCTGCCAGCAGATAGCTGTTCTTTACGGGAACGGCATGATCGGTGGAGGTATGCCAGAGGAAGGTCTTTGGCGTATGGGAGCCGACCTGGTGTTCCAGGGAGACAAGACGGCGGAGGGTTTGATCCTCTGCCCTGGCTCCTAACAGATTGGTAAAAGAACCGGGATGGCAGCAGGGACCGGAGGAAATGACCGGATAACCAAGAATCAAACCGTTTGGCCGGATATCCTCGGGATTCAGCTTCAGAGGACCGAAAAGAAATTCCTGGTTCCAGAAAGCTCCCAGGCTGCAGGCCAGATGGCCCCCGGCAGAAAAACCTGCCACAATGATTTTTTCCGTGTCGATTTGCCATTCCGATGCATGGGAGCGGACCAATGATACGGCCGCAGCCAGCTCCATCTGGGGATAAGGAAATCCCACCGGCGCTACGCTGTAATGCAGTACAAAGGCATGGTATCCCATAGACAAAAACTGCATGGCTACCGGTTCCCCTTCCCGGTCCGATAAGTGTTCGTAACCGCCTCCCGGGCAGATAATCACTGCCGGACGTTTGCGTTCACGGAAGATGGAAATCGGATCAAGGATATAAGCGTTCAGACTGGCAGGAACCGTTGAGTTTCCATGACCTGCCTGCTCCTCTGTAATGTAAATTTTCTCTGTGAAATTCTTCATAATCTAATTAAGATCCTTTCTTTCGCAATTGCTTCTTTGGCTGTTGCATTTCCAGTTCCTTTTTTCAAAGCACCTCTCCCCAGACTGTTAGGGATAATCCAATAACAGCTGATTATGCCGGCTCCATAAGAATGACCGGTATTATAATAATTTTAATTTCTATTTGCCGTATGTTATCGTAAGCAGTAACGGCGTTCTTATAAATTCGTATGTATCGTGTAAGTACTTACACACACTTCAACTATATTACCATAAGTTTTAAAAGATAAAAGGTGAAAAGTGAATAAAAATTAAATGATTTATTAGGAATATTATCTAAAATAAAGCTGCTTTTTGTTTGTTAAAAAACTAACATTTTGAATATTGATAAAATTAAACTATAAAAATCATATAGTTCATAATAAAATGTGTAAAACAAACAAAATGCTTAACGATAAACCTCTGCAGCAAGGTCATTTGGCGGAAGTTTATAAAAAAAGAATGTTAGGACAGGACATAAAAGGGATCTCCCAACTGTTCTTACAAAGGAACAGAGCGGAAAAAAGCGAGGTCTTGATCCCGGATAAATTTTCCTGAAGGGGTTTGACAACTTGGGAATTTCCGGTTATTCTGATAGAAGGCTGACCACAGTAGAGGGGTGGCCATGATCCTTACCTCCATGGAAAATGGATTCCGGCAGGGGGAGATGTGGCCGGGAATACCGCTTGGTGGACAGGGGCACAGCAGAAACGGAAACTGCATGAAAAGCCGCAGGGGAAGTAAATTCGGATAAGAACGCAGAGAGAGGAAGACGAGCATGGATGCAATTGAAATGTATATCAGTGAGCTGATGGAGAAGAGCACACCGGACCGTCCGGTCTGGAACATTGAAAAGCTCCTTCAGGGGAAAAAGTCAGGCTGGAATTATATAGACGGCTGTATGATCAAAGCAATCTTAGAGATGTATGCCATTACAAAAAATCCAAAGTATCTGGAATTTGCCGATGGATTTATTGATCACCGGGTGAGAGAAGACGGCACCATCGACGGTTATGACGTGGAGGAGAAAAACATTGATAATGTAAATGCAGGAAAAACTCTGTTTGAGCTTTATGATCTGACCGGTAAGGAAAAATACAGAAAAGCCATTGATCTGGTTTACAGCCAGATCGAAAGGATGCCAAGAACCAAAGAAGGAAATTTCTGGCATAAAAATATATATCCCAATCAGGTATGGCTTGACGGCCTTTATATGTGCCAGCCATTTTATATGGAATATGAAACACGGTTCAACAACAAAAAGAACTGCGGCGATATCTACCGCCAGTTTTTGAATGTGAAAACGCATATGAAGGATACGGAGACCGGTCTTTATTATCATGCCTATGATTCCGAACGTAAGATGTTCTGGTGCGATAAGGTGACCGGTTTGTCCCAGAATTTCTGGCTGAGAGCACTTGGCTGGTATTCCATGGCGCTTTTGGATACGATGGATAAGGCCGATCCCTCCGATGCAGAAGAATTAAAACAGATGAGAGAAGAATTTCTGGATCTCATTGACGCTATGTTAAAGTATCAGGATGAAAGCGGTATGTGGTATCAGATCGTCAATTTAGGCGGAATGGACGGGAATTATCTGGAAACCAGCGGCAGTGCCATTTTCTCCTATGCGATTTTAAAAGGAGTGCGTCTGGGATATCTTCCGGAATCCTATGCCCAGTTCGGAAAGAAGGCATTTGAGGGAATCTGCAACAAGTATCTTGATTTGGAAAAGGGGAATATGAGCCTTGGCGGAATTTGCCTTGTGGCAGGACTTGGCGGAAAGGACAGAAGAAACGGCACCTATGACTATTATATGTCAGAGCCGGTGGTAAAAGATGATGCAAAGGGCGTGGGACCGTTCCTCCTGGCTTATACGGAGATGAAACGGACCGGATGGGAATTTTATTCGTGATCATAAATATAAAAAGAGGAGTGGAGCCACATCACATTGGCTCCACTCCTCTTTTTGTCTATCTTAAGCTGTTCTGTGCATATTTTTTCGGTGAAATCCCGGTTTTTTTGGTAAAGGCTTTAAAAAAGTTGCTGTAATCATTAAAGCCGCACATGCTGTAAACCTCATTGGCGCTGTAACCGCCAGCCAAAAGCGTCTGAGCCAGTTCAATGCGCCGGGTGTTAATATAGGAATTAATGGTAGTTCCGGTGCCTTTTTTAAAGAGTCTGCAAAGGTAAGAGGAGCTTAAATAAAAATGTGCGGCTATTTCCCCGATGCTCAATTGGGAATCAATGTTGTGATGGATATAGGTGAGAATATCGGCGACCTTGCTGTTAAAATACTGTCTTTGGTCCTCCGTTTTATCTCCAAGAGACGCATCAATGGTTAGCTTTGTCATAAAAACCATAAATTCTGCGAATGTGGAACGCTCTTCCACATCTTGTCCAAATCCTTCTTCTGTGGATAATTTATTAAAATAATAAGTAAACCGTCTCTGCTGGCTCGGATTTAACGCAAGGCGGTGGGAAAACTTTTCCGGCCGGTGGGAAAAGCAGTAGGTCAAATCCGTCTTTGGTGTTGAAATGGTTTTTAAATAACCGGGATCAATAAAAACCGCAAACCGCTCATGAGGCCCCGAAGCATTGAGCTGAAGTACCTGATGCTTTTCGTGCTGGTTGATCATGAACAAATTACCAGGTTCGATCCGGTAATTTCTTTCATCAATTAAAAACGTGCGTCCCCCGCTGAGGGAGAAATAAAATTCATAGCATTGATGTCTGTGCATACTTAATATGCCTGAGTCCTTATTAAGATGTGCAATGGAGAAGTATTTGGAAGCCATACAGTAGTCGATTCCGTCTGAATATGAGGTAAGTACTTTCATATATCCTAATCTCCTTAGCTAAAATTACTAAAATCATACCATAGGATGTCAATATATGCAATGTTTTGTGCAGTATTTGAAATGAATTAAACCATAATAGATGTTATAATATAGAAAAAGCACAGTGTAAGCGCTTACGCAACAAGGTGGAAAAATGTCGAAATGTGTAGATGCTGCACCGGGCTTTTTAAAAACTCATTGAAAAGAGTAAGAAAAAGGAGAGAGAAAGATGAGAAAAATCAAACAGTGGACAGCGATGGGGTTAGCGACTGTTATGGCTATGTCTTTATCTGCCTGTGGAAGCAGTAAAAGCAGTACTACGGATTCTAGCAGTGCGGCTGAAACCACAAAGGCAGCAGAGGCAACTTCGGCAGCTTCAGGAACAACGTCCGGAGAGCCGGTGGAACTCAAGTTTTCCTGGTGGGGTGGGGATTCCAGACATGCAGCAACAGAAGAGGCAATCAAAGCATTTGAGGCAAAATATCCGAATATAAAAGTAACTCCCGAGTACGGTGCATGGACAGGCTGGGAAGAAAAGCAGTCCTTAAATATCCTGGGGGGCAACGCCTCTGATGTGATGCAGATTAACTGGAACTGGATTGAATCCTATAGTCAGGGCGGAAAATCATTTGCTAATCTGGAAGATTACTCCGACGTTCTTGATTTGACACAGTTCTCACCGGAGAGTCTTGATTTATGCAAAGTGGATAATAAATTAATGGCTGTTCCGATTTCCTTAACAGGACGTTTATTCTACTGGAACAAGACCGCTTTTGATGAGGTTGGAGTACCAATTCCTACCGATCTTGATTCTCTGTATGCAGCTGGGGAAGCATTTAAGGCAAAGGATCCTGATATGTATCCGCTGGCACTGGGACAGTATGACCGTATGATCTTAATGGTATATTATCTGGAATCTAAATATGGCAAGAACTGGGTAGAGGGAGGACAGATCAACTATACCGAAGAGGAAGTAAAAGACGGTATGGATTTCATCAACGAGCTTGAAGCAAAGCATGTCATTCCGAAACAGGCAACCATTGATGGAGATATGGCCGACTCTCTTGACAAGAATGCAAAATGGATTGACGGAAAGTATGCAGGTATCTTTGAGTGGGACTCCTCTGCTTCCAAATTCAAAAAAGCTCTTGAAGGCAGTGTCAATAAGCCGGGTCAGGAATTTGTTGTTGGTGACTTTGTTAAAATGGGAGACAACGACGGAGGCTTCACAAAGATCTCCATGGCATTTGCTGTATCAGCAAATTCACAGCATCCAAAGGAAGCTGCTATGTTAATCAATTTCCTTTTAAATGAAGAGGAAGGTGTGAAGATCTGTTCAACAGAAAGAGGAATTCCTTGCTCTAAAGCAGGCTTAAAGATTCTTGAAGATAATAAACTTGGCGATGCCCTGACCATTGAAGCAAACACAAAGGTTATGAACTACAGCAAGTTTACTTTGGACAGCAAGTTTGAGCACAATGATTTAAAGGCAAACCCGGACGGCGTTTACTACAAGGTATTTGGTAAATTAAGCTCAGGAGAACTTGATTCCCAGGCGGCTGCAAAAGAGCTGATTAAGGGCATTACTGATACACTGGAAAGCTAATTGAATAAAATCGTTGGAAAACAATACATATTTCATACGAGCCGCCATATGATTATGGCGGCTCCCATAGAGAAAAGGGCAGACAAAGTCATGGAGTGCAGAAACGAGACATTGAAACCATACCAGCTAATGGGAGCAGTACAAATGTATGAGGCTACTGGAGATGAAGCCTTCAAAGAGTTTGTGATGACTCATTTAAGCAGGAACAAAGCCACGGAAGGGACGGCAGAAAGTCTGCCGGTGCAGGATTATTTAGCATATATTTTTGCTTACGGGCAAACGGGCGATGAGGAATACAGACGGAAGATGGAATCTGCAATTCATTCAAAGGAATGGACCTTGGATTTTATGCCATTTGTTACGGCGTATGAGACAAAGTATAAAAGAAAAGAACACTATAATGAAATTGCGGCGATGTTTCGGGGCAAGGAATCATTCACGGGAAATGAGCTGATTGCTTTGATCGAAACCATCAGTCAGATGTCAGAAGAGATCTATGAATATTATAGGGAATTAAGAGATTTGTTTAAGGATATAGTCAAGAAGAAGATGAAAAAACTTCCGGATTCTTCTGAAATTTTGGAAATCGGTTATTCCATCCTGAAGGCTTGTAATACCGGTGTGCTTCAAAAAGAGAAATACAGCAATTTCGGAGAACTTGCATGGCAAACGATCGCGGGTGAGGGGAAACAAACCTGGTCAGGATTGGAAAACATGATCCGCGCACAATATACAATACTTAAAAAACAGGAGGTATAAGCAGTATGAAGTCGAAAGGTATTCATAAGTTTCTGGCAGATAATGCAGGATTCTTCTTCGTGTTACCGTGGCTGATTGGATTTATACTTTTTAAGATTTATCCGTTCGCTTCTTCACTGTACTACAGCTTTACAAATTATGATCTGTTTAACGGCATATCAAAAACAGGTTTGATGAACTATGATAAGATTTTTACAGACTCTGATATCAGAAGAGCTTTTTATGTAACCTTCAAATATGCAATTTTTGATGTTCCGTTAAAGCTGATTTTTGCATTGTTCATTGCATATATTCTGAATTTTAAATTAAAAGGTGTAAACTTTTTCAGAACTGCATATTATATTCCCTCCATTCTGGGCGGCTCCATTGCCATTGCCATTTTATGGAGAGCGGTATTTAATACCGATGGTTTGATTAATACGGTTTTGGGAATTTTCGGTGCAGAAAAGATCAACTGGATGTCTTCGGCAAACGGTGCTTTGGCTGTTATCGTACTTCTGAGAGTCTGGCAGTTTGGATCAGCCATGGTTATCTTTCTTGCAGCCTTAAAGGGCGTATCCGAGGATTTATACGAGGCGGCTTCCATTGACGGAGCAGGAAAATGGACGCAGTTTTTCAAGATCACAGTTCCCCTGATCACACCGGTTATTTTCTACAATTTAATCACCCAGTTATGCCAGGCGTTCCAGGAGTTCAACGGGCCGTTCCTTGTAACAAAGGGAGGACCTAACGGAGCGACTACATTGATTTCCATTTTGATTTATAACAATGCATTCTTACGTCATAAGATGGGTATGGCCAGTGCGCAGGCATGGATTCTGTTCCTGATCGTCATGACATTTACGGCAGTCGCGTTTGTAAGCCAGAAGAAGTGGGTTTACTATTCAGATGAAGACGGGAGGTAGATGACATGACGAAAGAAGCAAAAAGACAAATCAGCGCAGTGATCCGTTATACGCTGCTTGTGGCAGTTGGATTTATTATGGTGTATCCCCTGATCTGGATGGTGGGTGCTACCTTTAAGACAAACTCAGAAATTTTTACCAGCGCCTGGTTCTGGCCGAAGAATCCGGTAATGGATGGCTATGAAAATGCATTTGTGGATTACGGCGGCAAGATCAATTTGATCAAATCCATGCTCAATACATATAAGATCGTGGTACCAAAGGTCATCTTTACCTTATTATCGGCTACAATTACTGCTTATGGGTTCGGACGTTTTGAATTCAAAGGAAAAGCAATCCTTTTCTCCTTGATGATTTCCACGCTGTTCTTACCTCAGGTAGTTTTGAATGCACCGCAGTATATTATGTTTAACCAGTGGGGCTGGACCAATTCTTACCTTCCTCTGGTCATACCTTCTCTGTTTGCAGGTGATACCTATTTCTTGTTCATGCTGGTACAGTTCTTAAGGGGCGTACCTAGGGAACTTGAGGAAGCCGCAAAGATTGACGGTTGTAATTCCATTAAGACATTATGGTATGTAATTGTTCCTATGCTGAAGCCATCTTTGGTTTCCGTAGCCCTCTTCCAGTTTATGTGGACCAGCAATGACTTTATGGGGCCCCTGATTTACATTTCCGATATGCCCAAATATACAAACTCCATATACTTACGTATGTCCATGGATGGTGATGTCGGATTCCAGTGGAATAGAATTTTGGCAATGTCCTTAATTTCCATCATTCCATCTCTGATCGTGTTCTTCTGTGCACAGGATGCATTTATTGATGGCATCGCTGCCGGAGGCGTAAAAGGCTGATTTTAGTAAAATGGGTGTAGTATTCAATTGCTGCGCCCTTTTTGACTATACGAAAAAAGGTGAGGTTAAGTCAGAATGAAACTTAGAGTTGCTTTAAAGACCGCACGTTCTGTAACCATAGAAACGATGACAGAACAGATTTACGAATATGAAACTCCCGGAACGATTTTTGTGAATGGGAAACCCCATGGAGAGACTGCAAAGGTGGTATTTACTTTGTTTGACTTAAAGCCGGAAACGGATTACAAGGTGTGCTTGGAACGAGATGGGAAAAAAGCAGAAATAAACTTCCGCACGGAGTATGAGTTCGTGACCATCAATGTGCGGGAAGTCGGTGCAAAGGGAGATGGAATTCAGGATGATACTCCCTTCATTCAGGCAGCCATCATGGCTTGCCCAAAGGCTGGAAGAGTCCTCATTCCAAAAGGGACTTACCGCATCACCAGCCTGTTTTTAAAGAGCCATATTAAGATCGAGCTTTCAGAAGGTGCTGAACTTCGGGCAGATACGGACCGTAACAGATTTCCAAGATTTCCGGGGGTCATCGAAAGCTATGACGAAAAGAAAGAGTATCATCTGGGAACATGGGAAGGCAACCCTCTTCCCATGTTTGCCGGAATCATTACCGGTATTGATGTAGAGGATGTGGTGATTTACGGCAAAGGCCTGATTAATGGGCAGGCGGACTTTGACAACTGGTGGAACAATGTCCGCCAGATGAAGATCGCCTTCCGCCCCCGAATGGTATTTTTGGAAAGGTGTAAAAATGTCCGTTTACAGGGATTTTCTTTAAAGGATAGTCCGGCCTGGGTGCTTCACCCCTATTTCAGCCAGGATTTGAAATTTATTGATTTGACCATCCATAACCCTGCCAATTCCCATAATACGGATGGATTAGATCCGGAATCCTGCAAAGATGTTGAGATCCTTGGACTTCATTTCTCGTTAGGGGATGACTGTATTGCCATTAAGTCCGGAAAAATCTACATGGGAAGAACATTTAAGACGCCTTCCGAAAATATCAGAATTCGTCAGTGTTTCATGGAAAACGGACATGGGGCAGTTACCGTAGGAAGTGAAGTTGGGGCAGGCGTAAAGAACATTCACGTCGAGAGCTGTCTGTTCCGCCACACGGACCGGGGCCTTAGAATTAAAACCAGAAGAGGACGGGGCAGGGACTCTGTGCTTTCCGAAATTTATTTTGATCATATCCATATGGATCATGTGATGACGCCATTTGTTGTAAACTCCTTTTATTTCTGCGATCCGGATGGGAAATCTGAATACGTGCAGTCCAGGGAGGCACTTCCGGTGGATGAACGGACGCCTGAGATCAAAAAACTCTACTTTACCGATATTAAAGCAGAAAACTGCCATGTGGCAGCCTCCTTCTTTTACGGACTCCCGGAACAGAAAATCGAACGTATTGAATTAAAGAATGTTAAAGTATCCTTTGCGGATGAGGCAAAAAAAGGAGTTCCAGCCATGTTGAGCGGCATGGATGAGTGTTCAAAAAAAGGGTTCTTAATCAATAACGTAAAAACTCTTGTTTGTGAGAATGTAAAGGTTTCCGGACAGGAAGGGGAAGCTTTTGAAGTGTCCAATGTGGATCAGTATGAAGTAAAATAAAGGAGGATGTTATGATGCAGATCGGAATCCGGTTACATGACGTTGCACCAGGAACCATTGAGGAGAGAGTAAAAATTGCCCGTGAACAGGGATTTACCTGTGTTCATTTGGCTTTAACAAAAACAGTCAAAGATCATTCGGTAGAGAATTCTGCTTTGACCCCTGGCTATGCCACTTATCTGCGCAAGCTGTTTGAGAAGTATGATATGGATATTGCAGTTTTGGGCTGCTACTTAAATCTGGCTCACCCAGACCCGGCAGAGCTTAAAAAAATCCAGGAGCGTTATTTTGCACATCTTCGTTTTGCTTCCTTGTTAGGATGCAGCGTTGTAGGAACGGAGACGGGAGCGCCTAATGCAGAATACCGTTTTGTGCCAGCCAGCCATACAGAAGAGTCTCTTCAGATTTTTATTAAGAATCTGCGCCCGGTCGTGGAGTGTGCGGAAAAGTTTGGTGTAATTATGGCAATTGAGCCGGTATGGAGCCACATTGTTTATGATTCCAAACAGGCTTTAAAGGTGTTGCAGGAAATCAATTCCCCCAATTTAAGAATCATCCTGGATCCGGTAAACCTTCTCTCTGTGGAAAACAGCGAACATTATGAGGAAGTGATTGCAGAAGCCATCAAAGACCTGGGGGAATATACCGATGTGGTTCACATGAAAGACTTTGTGATTGAAGGCGACAAAGTTGTTTCCAGCGCACCGGGAACCGGTACCATGAAGTATGATACAATTCTGGAATTCGTGAAAAAAGACAAGCCATTTGTTCAGATGACAATTGAAGACAGCAAACCAGATAATGCAGAATGGTCACGGAAGTTTCTTGAAGATTATTCTTTCTGATATTATTGGTAGAAAGCTGCTTCAAAATGAATCTGGGAGTGCAATTGATAGAAAAGAATAATAGGAATGACAAAAATGCGCCTTGAAATCAAGACGCATTTTTATGCTATTAATAGGATTATTTTGTTATAAATTGTTATCGCAGATTCTTTTTGCTACAGCCTTTACCGGTCGGTTAGTTTAAGCAGTCTTTCATTACTTCGTAGGCACCTTTTTCTTCAATGGCTTTTAAATATCCGGTCACCGCTTCTTCAAAACCAGAAATTTTGCTTAAATCCTCATCCCAAAAGTCAACGTTACTGCAGACCGCATGAGCAAGAGTTTTTGCATCATCATCCTTGTGGTCATAGAAGAACTGAAGGATGGGCTTATCATCCTTTACGGTATATTCATTGCCGGCAGGACGGGCTGCAATCAGACCATCATTGGTCAAGTTCATGCCATGATAGAAAGCGATATAGAATGCAAAGGATGCAGTGATGCATGTCGGAAGCGTTCCCGTCTTATCTACATAGCCCTTTAAAGATGGCAGAACACGAGCTTTCCACTTGGACGTGGAGTTAAGAGAGATCGAAAGGAGTGCATGGTCAATGAATGGATTTTTGAAGCGCTCGGTAACAGAGGCGGCAAAGCTCATTAATTCCTCTTTGGGTAGTGTCAATGTAGGAATGATCTCATCGTAAATGGTCTTGTTCATGAATCCGCAGATCACTTCGTCATCCATGCAGTTACGAACAATATCCTGTCCGGCGAGGTAAGCGCCTAATACGAAGGAAGTGTGGGCACCGTTTAAGATGCGGACTTTTCTCTGCTTGTAGGGCTTATGGTCGTTGCAGATGAGAACCGGAAGGCCGGCCTGTTCAAATGGAAGTTCTTTCTTTAAATGTTCAGGACCTTCAATGACCCAGAAGCCAAAGATCTCACCGGTATCAATGATGTTATCCTGATAGCCCAATTCTTCACAGATAGCAGCAGCTTCATTTCTTGGATATCCGGTTACGATCCGGTCTACCAGGGTGGAGCAGAAAATGTTTTCTGTTTTTATCCAGTTTGTGAATGCTTCGCCCAGGTTCCATTGCTGTGCATAGTTCAAAACACATTTTTCCAGTTCTTTCCCATTGTTGTCGATTAGCTCACAGGAAAGGATAACAAATCCTTTTCCAGCTTCCTTCCCGAATTTCTCAAATCTTCTATATAAGAACTGCGTCAGCTTTCCGGGATAGCTCTCAGCCGGAACATCAGTAAACTGACAGGAAGGGTCATAAGCGATCCCTGCTTCGGTTGTGTTGCAGGCAATGTAGCGCAGTTCAGGATTATCGGCACAGGCAAGTACTGCCTCATAATCCTCATAAGGATTTAAACATCTGCTTACACAGGAGATCACACGTTTTTCATTTACCTTTTTTCCGTTTTCAAATCCACGGAGGAAGAGGGTATAAAGTCCCTCCTGTTCATTGATCATATCTGCAAGTCCTGCGGCAATGGGCTGGCATAAAACAACTTTGGAGTTGAAGCCGGTTTTCTCATTCAGCATATCAATAAAATAATCAACAAACGCTCTTAAAAAATTTCCTTCTCCGAACTGGAGAACCCGCTCCGGGGCCTCTTTTAAAAGATATCCGTCATACCCCTGTTTTTCCAGTGTTGCATAACATAACTTTTCCATTTGAATTAATCTCCTTTTTCTCAAATAAATGTATTATAATGTCACGCCCTGCTTAAAGATAGCCATGTCGTGGAAGCCTGCTTCTTCCGATTTGACTTTTTTCCCGGAAGCCACTTCAATTACAAAATCAAAAAACTGATTCTTTAGAGTGTCCATGTCTGTGCCTTCCACCAGTACACCGCAGTTAAAATCAATCCAGTTGTTCTTTTTCGTTGCTAGTGCAGTGTTGGTGGCGATCTTCATGGTTGGAACCGGACAAGCAAACGGAGTTCCCCGGCCGGTGGTAAAGAGAACGATATGCGCTCCGGAAGCAGCCAGTGCGGTGGAAGCGACCAGATCGTTTCCAGGAGCACTTAATAAGTTCAAGCCCTTGGTTGTTACCGGTTCGCCGTATTTTAATACATCAACGATTTCTGCGCTTCCTGATTTCTGGATGCATCCTAAAGATTTGTCTTCCAGAGTGGAGATCCCTCCTTTTTTGTTGCCAGGAGATGGATTTTCGTAAATCGTCTGATTATGGCTGGTGAAATAGTTTTTAAAGTCATTGATCAGATCCACGGTCTTTTCAAAGGTATCTTCATCGTGGCAGCGGTTCATGAGAAGTGTTTCCGCACCGAACATCTCAGGAACCTCCGTAAGAATTGTAGTACCGCCTTTGGAAACCAGCATATCCGAGAAGGCGCCAACAGTTGGGTTGGCGGTGATGCCGGATAACCCGTCGGAACCGCCGCATTTCATTCCGATGATGAGTTCGCTGCAGCTGACCGGTTCTCTGTGGAATGTGCCTGCGTATTCCGCTAATGCTTCCATCATTGCCATGGAGTCTTCCATCTCATCCTCTGATTCCTGAGCGACAACAAACTTGATCCTGCGCTCATCGTATTCCCCGATGTAGCGTTTTAATTCCTGAACGTTGCTGTTTTCACATCCAAGTCCCAGCACCAGGACCCCGCCGGCGTTTGGATGATTGATTAAATCGGCTAAAATGGTTCTTGTATACTCCTGATCATCGCCCATCTGGGAACAGCCGTATGGATGAGGAAAAGCCGCTACCGCATCAATGGAACCGGTAACCAATTTCTGTGAGGCCCGTTCAATGGCGGAAGCGATCTTATTCACGCAGCCCACGGTTGGAATGATCCAGAGCTCATTGCGCACGCCTACTTTTCCGTTGGGTCTGCGGTATCCCAAAAAGGTTCGTTCTTCTGTGGGAGCAAGTTTGATTTCCTGTTTGTTATAAGTATAAGTAAGTAAGTCCCCCAACCCTGTTTTTAAATTGTGTGTGTGAATCCAGGCCCCTGCCGCAATATTCTCCTTTGCTATGCCAATGGCACAGCCGTATTTGATGACGGATGAGCCGGCAGGTATATCGGTAAGGGCAAATTTGTGTCCCTGAGGGATGTCTTCCAAAAGTGTTACCGCTGCCTGGTCCACAACCATGGAAGAGTCGGACTTTAAGGGCTTTAGAGCCACAGCTACATTATCCTCGGGATGAATTTTGATAAAATCCTGCATAAGCTTCCTTTCCTTTCTTCGTACCATTTTTATACAATCACATACAATGTAAGTACTTACATAAAACATACACTATTTTAATCTCATAGTCAATAGGGAAAGGAAAAAGAACGGTTTTTCTTTCTATATAAGCTGAATGGCGGACAAAAAATAGCGGTTTTTTCCTAATATAGATAAAGAAAACCAGTTGATTTCTTTATTTATATCCTGTATAATTGACCGGGAAAAGTGTAAGCGCTTACGCTCTCTTTCAAACATAGCGGAAGGCTGCACAACCAACGTTGAAATTTATGATGTAAGAGGACTACGATGAACATTTATGATATTGCGCAGCTTGCAGGTGTTTCGATCGCTACGGTTTCCAGGGTGGTCAATGACAGCCCGCGAGTCAGCGAGAAGACGAAACAAAGAGTCAGGGATATTATGGAAGAAAATGGCTATACACCCAATGTATTTGCCAGGGGACTGGGACTGGATTCCATGAAAACCATTGGGATCATGTGTCCCGATGTTTCGGATGCCTATATGGCTGCTGCAGTGGCACATTTAGAGAGCCGCATGCATGAGCACGGTTACGACTGCATTTTATGCTGCAGCGGGTTTGAACAATCTGTCAAGGAAAAGTACGTGAGGCTTCTTCTTGCCAAAAGAGTCGACGCGCTAATTATGGTGGGTTCTGTTTATGCCGGATCGGGAGAGGACGACAGTACGGTTCAGTATGTCCGTGAAGCGGCAAAGCAGGTCCCTGTATTTTTAATAAACGGATTTCTGGATCATGAAAATGTTTACTGCGCTTACGGAGATGATTATCAGGCGACCTATGAAGTGACCAGCCAGATGATCGAGGGGGGAAGAAAAAGAATCCTTTTTCTCTGTGATTCCCATTCCTACAGTGCGACCCAGAAGCTGGAGGGGTATGAATCCGCTTTAAAAAGTCATGGACTTCCTGTGCTTGGGGATTTAAAGCTGTATGTGAAAAACCGGATCCATACGGTTCGTGATATTCTTTTGGAACGCCGTGATTTAAGGTTTGACAGTGTGGTTGCCACCGACGACGGACTTGCAGTAGGAGCGATTAAGTATGCAAACGCAAAGCTTTTAAAGATACCGGAGGACCTATGTATCACCGGTTTTAACAATTCCACCCTTTCTATCTGCAGCGATCCGGAGCTTTCTTCCGTGGATAATAAGGTAGAAGAGATATGCAACCTGACTGTCAGCAATATGATGAAGATTCTTCACGGAGACGCCAGTGAAGTGGCCCGGGACAACAAAATCCCATGCAGGCTGATGAAGCGTTGCACCACGGATTTTTAAACTTGTCTTTTCCTGTTGGTTATGCTACAATATAAAGCCAGTAAAACATATGAAAACACCTTTATAGGATATAAGAAAGAGCGGTGACAGGAATAAAGATGGAACATGATGGAGACAATGTGGTGCTGTGTGGTGCCAATTCCTATGAACAAAAATATTATTTTAACCAGCAGTTTTCAAGTCTCCCGGAACACATCAAACAGGAACTGCAGATCATGTGTGTGCTGTATACGGAAGATGTGGGCGGAATTCTGACCCTTGAGTATGAGCAGGACGGCACCCTGGAATTTAAAGTGACAGCGGCGGAAAGTGATTATCTGTTTGATGAGATCGGAAGCGTATTAAAAATCAAACAGTACCGGAAGGAAAAGAGGGAACTTTTGGAATCTTTGGAAGTGTATTACCGGGTGTTTTATCTTGGAGAACAATTGGAAGACGGAGAAATAGATACGTGAAGCTGAAAATTGGTAATGTGACGCTTGACAATAACCTGATACTGGCGCCGATGGCAGGAGTTACAGACCTGCCATTTCGTTTTCTCTGCAGAGAGCAGGGCTGCGGTATGGCAGTCACTGAGATGGTCAGTGCCAAAGCGATCTTATATAAAAACCGAAATACAAAAGAACTGCTTGAAGTGGCAGACGGAGAAGGCCCTGTAAGTGTCCAGCTTTTTGGGTCGGATCCTTCCATTATGGCAGCTATGGCAGCCCAGATTGAATCCGGGCCTTTTGCATTCTTAGATGTAAATATGGGCTGTCCTGTGCCAAAGATTGTGAATAACGGCGAAGGTTCCGCCCTTATGAAGGATATAAAGCTGGCGGAACGAATTTTGTCTTCTATGATAAAAGCGGTGAAAAAGCCTGTGACGGTAAAATTCAGAAAAGGTTTTAACGAGGACAGCATCAATGCGGTGGAGTTTGCCAAAATGGCTGAAAGCTGCGGAGCTGCAGCCGTGGCAGTTCATGGCAGGACCAGAGAACAATACTATTCCGGTACTGCAGACTGGGATATTATCAGGAAAGTAAAGGAAGCGGTTTCCATTCCTGTCATAGGCAATGGTGATGTGTTCAAACCGGAGGATGCCAAGGCGCTTCTTGAGGAGACTGGCTGTGACGGTGTGATGATCGCCAGAGGAGCCAAGGGAAATCCCTGGATCTTTTCAAGGACCCTTCATTATCTGGAGACAGGAACCCTGCTTCCGGAGCCGGATGCAAAGGAAATCAGCAAGATGATCCTACGGCATGGCAGTATGCAGATGGAATTAAAAGGAGAGGTGGTTGCTATGCGGGAGATGCGCAAACACATGGCATGGTATACCGCCGGACTTCCTCATTCTGCCAAACTGAGAAACGACATCAATCAGGTAGAAACCATGGACGAATTAAGGCGGTTCGTGGAAGAAAGAATCGGAGCTTTGTAACCAGTAAAACCAAGCAGAATTCTTGACATTTACAGATGTTTACGCTATAATATCTGGAATGCGGATGAGAGAGTAAGAAACCAGGAGGAATCGAAAACCATGGTAGATAAGAAAAATATATTAACCTACGAAGGTCTAAAAAGATACGAAGATGAGCTTCAAAACTTAAAAGTAGTTAAGAGAAAAGAAGTTGCCCAGAAAATCAAGGAAGCCAGAGAACAAGGCGACTTATCCGAGAATGCTGAGTATGATGCCGCCAAAGATGAACAGAGAGACATCGAATTACGTATTGAAGAACTGGAAAAACTGCTCAAGAACGCAGAAGTCGTTGTTGAGGACGAAATTGATTTAGACAAGATTAACATCGGCTGTAAAGTAAAGGTCTATGACGTGGATGAAGATGAAGAGATGGAATTCAAGATCGTAGGCTCAACAGAAGCGAACAGCCTTCAGAATAAGATTTCCAACGAATCTCCGGTAGGCAAGGCACTGATCGGAAAGAAAGTTGGAGACGTGGTTGATGTAGAGACACAGTCAGGTGTGATCCAGTATAAGGTGCTGGAGATCCAGAGAGTGTCATAGGCAAGTTATTTAGCGAGGTCAGGTACAGTGCAGACTGAGCTTCGTTTATTTGCCGTTAGAAGAGCCGTCAGGCGAATCGGACTTTTTTATTACAGTTCACAAAGGAGTGCAGACAGGTGGCAGAACAACAGAACCAGAATCAGGTTGCAGAAGAAGATTTAAACCATTTGCTGAAGGTTCGCCGCGAGAAGCTGGCAGAACTTCAGGAATCGGGAAAGGATCCATTTAAAGTTACAAAGTACGATGTAAACGTACACAGCAGGGATATTAAAGAGCATTATGAGGAATGGGAAGGCAAGGAAGTATCCATTGCAGGACGTTTGATGTCCAAGCGTGTCATGGGAAAAGCCTCATTTTGTAATGTTCAGGATTTAAAAGGCAATATCCAATCTTATGTTGCCAGAGACAGTATTGGAGAAGAAGAATACAAAGAGTTCAAAAAGCTGGATATCGGTGATATCATTGGCTTAAAGGGGACCGCATTCACTACAAAGACAGGTGAGATTTCCATCCATGCAGAGAGCGTACAATTACTTGCCAAGAGTCTGCAGATTCTTCCGGAAAAGTTTCATGGACTGACCAATACAGATCTTCGTTACAGACAGAGATATGTGGATTTAATTATGAATCCTGAGGTAAAGGATACATTTATTAAAAGATCCCATATTATCAAATCCATCCGTAACCATCTGGATGCCCAGGGCTTTATGGAGGTGGAGACACCGATGCTGGTTGCCAATGCAGGCGGTGCGGCAGCAAGACCATTTGAAACTCATTACAATGCCCTTGATGAGGATGTCAAGTTACGTATTTCCCTGGAGCTTTATTTAAAGCGTCTGATCGTAGGCGGTTTAGAGCGGGTTTATGAAATTGGACGTGTTTTCCGTAATGAGGGCGTTGATACCCGTCATAATCCGGAATTCACTTTATTAGAATTATATCAGGCGTATACCGATTACCACGGTATGATGGATCTGGTTGAGAATCTGTTCCGTTCAGTTGCGTTAGAAGTTCTTGGAACTGCTACCGTTCAGTATGATGGGGTGGAGATTGATTTATCCAAGCCTTTTGAGAGAATCTCTATGGTTGATGCATTGAAAAAATACAAAGGCATTGATTTTACCCAGATTCATTCCGATGAGGAAGCGAAAGCACTGGCAGATGAATACCATGTGGCTTATGAAGCCCGTCATAAGAAAGGGGATATCTTAAGTCTTCTTTTTGAAGAGTTTGTAGAAGAACATTTGATACAGCCTACTTTCATTATCGACCATCCGGTAGAGATTTCTCCTCTTACCAAGAAGAAACCGGAGAACCCGGAATACACTGAGCGTTTTGAACTGTTTATCACAAAGCGTGAGATGGCGAATGCTTATTCGGAGTTAAACGATCCGCTGGATCAGATCGAACGTTTCAAAGCTCAGGAAGCACTTCTTGCAGCAGGAGATGACGAGGCCAATTCCATGGATGAAGACTTTGTCAACGCGTTGATGATCGGTATGCCTCCGACAGGCGGTATTGGTATCGGCATTGACCGGCTGGTAATGCTGCTTACCGATTCTTATGCAATCAGAGATGTTTTGTTGTTTCCGACGATGAAGTCGTTGGAGAAGTAAAACCTAATAAAATCAATGGTCTACACAGGTTTAGCTTTGATTATAAGCTGAATTGACATCAAATTGACATCAAAAGTTAATCTGATATAAGCCGGGATAAAGCTCTATACATCTAAGTATGAAATATCAGTAATTGGTTCACACAATATAATATAGCAAAATTGCTTTCATTATTTGGACATTTCTTTAACAAGAAGTGTCCTTTTTTGTTTTCAAAATTAAAAAACAGGGAAGGTGATGAAAATGGATAAACTTGAAATAGAAAAAAAGCCCCTGCCAGATGAAGGACGTACTAAATGTCGTATTGGAAAATTACAAAAAAATTGAGAGACAAATGAGCACTGATAAAAAGGAAAATTGAAACTGATGGATATATTAATAAAATATAAGTCGGCGGTGTTTTGGGATGAATAATTTGTAATATAAATTATATACGGATCTTTGTAAATTACAACAATTTAGTTGTGACAATTCGCATTTGTATTTTATAAACACATACAATTATCATAGGTTTTAGGAATATGGCGTGAATTGTAGATATATGTAGAAAATAGTATGAACTAAATTGACAGAATATAAGATTGAGAGTATGATAGAGACAAGCAATAGAAGTTAAATACATATTAATAGAGGTGGCGGAGTATGAAAAATTTATCTGTATCAAAAAAACTTGCTGTATCTTTTTCAACTATTTTGGCTCTTTTCATTATTACTGTAGTTATTTCGGTTTTTGTAGGGTTACATACGGTAACGGGTTCCTTTAAACAGTTTGTTACAAGTCCATTTACGGTCACTAATACGGTAAATAATATGAGAAGGCAGCTTCAGGGAATTCAAAAGGATATGTCCTATATCATAATTGATGATGTCTCCAATCGCCAGACATGGATAGATGATTTAAATAGCAGGGTAGTAGACTTTGAAAATTCACTTACCAAGATTGAGCCGCTCCTGATGACGGATGGGGGGAAACAATTAGTTCAGGAAGTAAAATCTGAATGGGACAAGCTGCAGCCGATGAAAGAGAAGTTTATGTCCTCTTTGGATGGCAAAGACATTGAGACTTCAAAGAAAATATTATTAGATGAATATTATCCTGCTTCCCTAACACTGGTGGATCTTACAAAAAAACTTATAGATGATTCTAACGATGTAGCCACCTATTTTTATAATGAAGCCCAAACGCTGGCACAGTCTGTACTTATTATATCAATTATATTATTTGTGGTATCTTTAATTTTTGGAGTTATGTTATGTCTTTATATAATACGGTCTATCACTAAACCTTTAAAAGAAATTGAAGCTGCCTCTTGTTTGCTGGCAGATGGTAATCTTAATGCCAATATTACATATGAATCAAAGGATGAATTTGGAACCGTAGCCAATAGTTTTCGGACAGTTTTTGAAAATTTGAGGATTTATATCTTCGACATTTCTGAAAAATTAGGAGAGATTTCAAAAGGAAATTTGGATTTAACCATTGAAACAAATTATAAAAATGACTTCTTGCCTATAAAAGAATCTCTTGAACATATCATTGCGTCACAAAGTTCAACATTTTCACAAATTGCTATTTCGGCAGACCAGGTTAATTCAGGGGCAGAACAGATGTCATCCTCATCCCAGATCCTGGCTTCAGGAGCAACGGAACAAGCTGCTACCGTAGAAGAATTAAATGCTTCGATTGCGAGTGTGACAGAACAGGCAGAACAGAATGTAAAATTTGTTGAAGTAGCTAGTAATTATGTACTTGATGCAGAAAGTGGCATAAATAACAGCAACAAATATATGCAAAAGCTTAATACTGCAATGAAGGGGATCGGAGAATCTTCTGCTAAAATATCAAACATTACAAAAGTCATAGAGGATATTGCATTTCAGACCAACATTCTTGCCCTAAATGCAGCGGTAGAATCTGCAAGAGCCGGAGAAGCAGGAAAAGGATTTGCCGTTGTAGCTGACGAAGTGCGTAACTTGGCTGCAAAATCAGCGGAAGCAGCGAAGCAAACCTCTGATTTAATCCAAAATTCAGTTTCAACCGTTTTAGAAGGAGAAAAGCTTGCCGATGAAACAGGCAGAGTATTACAGGAGGTTGCAGATAAGGCCCTTCGGGCAGTCGATGCAATTAAAAAGATTGAGGAATTTTCTAACGCTCAGGCTTTAACGATTGAAGAAATAAATCATGGATTATCACAAGTTTCTGCCGTGGTGCAATCAAATGCTGCAACTGCGGAAGAAAGCTCCGCTTCCAGTGAGGAACTTTCTGCCCAGGCACATACGCTTAAACAGGAAGTGAATAAATTTAAAATCAAAAAAAATACTTTGGGAGGAGAATTTAACCCAAAACTGGAATCAAAGGAACGCAATGATGGATTTAACTCAGATAATATGGACCAACATGGCAAATATTGATTAGATTAATTATGGGGTGTATTGGATAGTGATATCTGATATACCCTAAAAAAATATTGCTTTGACACAAACTGGAATAATTTGTGAAAGGAATGTTATGCTACCCTCACAGATAAAAATCCCCAATACAGTGCTTTGAGAAAGCAGCCGGTAAGATCAAGCCCTGTCTATGCCTCATAATCAATGGTGTACATGGAAATTTACAATGAGGTTGTAAGTTATGACGAGCTGGTTTAGCTTGATAGAGGGTAGTGGGAATTCTAATATGTACGTTTGAGGTTGGAGAATGATTACGGTGTTAGTTCGTAAAGCTATTATTTCCGTAACGCAATTAATGGGATTTAGGGTTATGATAACACACATTACTCTGCTGATTTTTTATCTCTGAATTCAAAAGGGGCCAATCCGTAAACCTTTTTAAAAACACGGAAAAAAATACACTTTTTGGCTCAGCTCCCTGATAACGGGCGGATTGCAAAACTCCGCACACAAGATATCATGAGCTTAATTCGGTGTTCTCATTTTAAAATACAAAATTAAATATATTAAATGCTGGCAGAGAGGGACTTAAAAAATAAAGCACTGCATATTTGTTATCACGTTATACAGTGCTTTAAAATAACGATCAGTTACGTCCGGAGATATAACCCTGATACAGTTCGTTGGCACGGCACCAGTCTACGACATTGAACCAGTCGTCGATATAGGCGGCTCTCTCGTTGTAATGTTTCAGATAATATGCGTGTTCCCACACATCAATTGTTACAATGGGACAGAGATTTTTTACAATCGGAGTATCCTGATTTGCAGAAGTGACAAATTTAAGTTTCCAGTTATTATCCATGACCAGCCAGGCATACCCGGACCCGAATACAGATAATGCTGCTTCTTTAAATTCCTCGTAGAAGTTTTCAATGGAACCGAAATCATTTATTATGGCAGGGTAGAGCATACCTGCATTGCGCCGCGACTCTAAATCAGACATTCCGTTAAAATAAAAGATATGGTTGTAGACGCCGCCTGCATTGTTTATGATGGATTGGCAGATGCATTCCGGCAGACAGTTTGCTTTGCAGATCAGTTTCTCCAATGACCAGTCCTGCAGATCGGGCCAGTCTTTTAAGATAGCATTTAAATTATTGACATACGTCTGTAAGTGCCTGTCATGATGCAGACACATGGTCAAAGCATCGATACATGGCTCTAATGCATCGTATGCGTAGGGGAGAGGTGGGTTTACGAAGGGGTAATGCTCATTCATAGAAAAGACCTGTTTTTACTTTTGGTATATATTATTCCTGGAAATTAGATGTGTGTAGACAAAAGAAAAATATGTATTAAAAAATCAGCCCCATCAATGAGCGGCCGGCTGATTGGTAAAATGGTAAAGTGCGGTCACCTGGAAGAAAGGTGGCGGTGCTTATTTTTTTGTTTTAAATCCGTTAAGATTTTGATTATAAGTGTTGACATTCTGGACAAATCCTATTAACATATTTAATTAATATGTATATATGCATTTCAAATGTATATGTGTTAGGGGGGGTGAATATATATAGTAGATGTCAGCAGATTTTTCGTTAAAATTGCTGATTTCAAAGTGGAAATAGGCAGTGTTTTCACGTTTTTTTTGTATATTTATACAAACACACGCAAAAAGGAGGAAATGATGAGAAAATTTAAAAGAGGGTTTTCCTTATTCCTGGCAGTTATCGTGGTGTTTGGTTTGGCGGGCTGTGCGAAGTCAACCGGAAAAGAAGCTTCCCAAACCATCACCATTACAAATGTTTCCTACGATCCGACCAGGGAGTTTTATGTTGCCTACAATGCACTGTTTGAAAAGTATTATTCGGAAAAGACAGGAAAGCAGGTGGAGGTTGTTCAATCCCATGGAGGCTCCGGTGGCCAGGCGAGATCCGTTATTGAAGGAGCTAATGCAGATGTAGTGACCCTTGCCCTTGCCCACGATATCACTCTGATTGAAAAAGCAGGGCTTTTAAAACCAGGCTGGATCAAGGAATTTAAAGGGAATTCTTCCCCTTATACCTCAAGCATCGTTTTTCTGGTCAGGAAGGGAAATGAAAAGGGGATTAAGGATTGGGACGATTTGATTAAGGAGGGCGTAGCGGTGATTACTCCTGACCCCAAAAGCAGCGGAGGTGCCTGCTGGAACTTTTTAGCCGCATGGAATTATGCCGCACAGCAGTTTCATGGTAATGAAGATGAAATGAAGGCTTTTATGGCAAAGCTTTATAACAACGTGACAGTCATGGACTCCGGCGCCCGGGGAGCAACTACTACATTTGTGGAAAATGGGCAGGGAGATGTTTTAATTGCCTGGGAAAATGAAGCTATAATGACCGTTGAGGAATATCCCGATGATTATGAGATTATTTCTCCGAGCATCAGCATATTGGCGGAGCCAAGTGTAGCCATTGTAGATGAAAATGCAGATAAAAATAACACGCAGGAGATCGCAAAAGAATATCTGGATCATTTGTATACGGATGAGGCCCAAAAAATGATTGGGGAATACGGATACAGACCATCCAATCAGACTGTATTGAAGGAATTTTCCAATAAATTTGATTTGAATATGAAATTGTGTACCATCAACGATTTCGGAGGCTGGGATGCGGTGTATGACAAATTTTTTGTAGACGGCGGAATCTTTGATGAGATTTATGGGAATTAAAACGAAACTCTATAAACTGACGGAACATGAATGGAGATGGGTATGACAAAACGAATCATAAAGAAATACCATAGAAAAAACAGAGTAATACCAGGCTTTGGGCTCTCAATGGGGATCACATTGATGATGCTTTCCCTGATTATTTTACTTCCGCTGTTATCTGTCCTCGTTTTTTCCCTGAATCTTTCGCCACAGGAATTCTTCCGGCTGATTACAAAGGAGAATGTGCTCCATGCCTTTCAGACCAGTATTACCAGCGCCTTGATCGCAGCGGCCGTTAATTGTATATTCGGGATCATTCTTGCATGGGTGCTGGTGAGGTATGAATTTCCGGGAAAACGGATTATGGATGGGCTGATTGAACTGCCCTTTGCCCTTCCTACCGCAGTAGCGGGGATTACACTGTCAAAACTCTATTCGGATACAGGCATACTTGGAAAGCCGTTGGATCAGCTTGGATTAAAAGTGTCTTATACAAAGACCGGGCTTGTGATTGCCCTGATTTTCATCGGAATACCTTTCGTGGTCAGAGCCATTCAGCCGGTGTTGGAGAAACTGGACAGTCAATACGAAGAAGCGGCTTACATATTAGGAGCAGGGAAAATACGAACGTTTTTTAAAGTCATATTTCCGGAATTAAAGCCAGCCTTACTGACCGGTTTTGGATTGGCGTTTGCCAGGGGAATCGGTGAGTATGGAAGTGTGATTTATATATCGGGAAACAGCGCCAAGGAGCATACTCAGGTGATTTCTTATGTGATCATGCAGAAACTCAATTACGTGGACTATGCAAGTGCCACTGCCATTGCATTGGTGATGCTGATAATATCCTTCGCCATATTGCTTTTTATAAATATGATACAGATCAGCCAATCCAGGCGTACCAATTTCATATAGGAGGTTTTCATGGAAACGAGCAGAAAAAAAGAAAACAGGACAGTCCAGATCATTTTAATCGCCATAAGTGTACTATTCCTTGGACTGATGCTGGTATTGCCCTTAATATCCGTAATCATCAATTCCCTGAGTGAAGGCATTCGTTTCTACTTCGCTTCCCTGGGGACGGAATATACCATAGCTGCGTTAAAAGTAACGTTACTGGCAACGGTCATTGCAGTTTTGGCCAATACCTTCTTTGGCATTATGGCAGCCTGGCTGATCACTAAATTTTCATTTAAGGGAAAGCAGGTGCTTTCTGCACTCATCGACATTCCCTTTTCCATCTCTCCGGTCATCGCAGGTCTTGCTTTTCTTATGACCTTTGGCCGGTTGGGCTGGGCCAGCCCCTATATCAATCGGTTGAATGATCTTCTTGGGACCGACATACAGATCGTTTTTGCTATACCGGGAGTGGTGCTGGCCACCATATTTGTGACCTTTCCCTTTGTTTCCAGAGAACTCATCCCGGTCCTTCATGCGGAGGGAAAGGATGAAGAGGAAGCGGCGGCTCTGATGGGAGCGGGAGGATTTACCATTTTTAGGAAAATCACATTTCCGCATATCAAATGGGCGCTGCTCTATGGCATCATTTTATGTACGGCAAGAGCCCTGGGAGAGTTTGGAGCAGTCAATGCGCTGTCAAAAACAAGAGGTGAGACCTTTACCTTACCTCTGGAAATAGATGCACTTTATCTGGATGGCTCCAGTGATTCCATTACAGCGGCATTTGCAGTCTCTTCAATTCTTGTGATCATAGCGGTGATTGTCATTGTCGCCAGAAATATCGTGGAATACCAGGCCAGGAAGAAGTTGAAAAATATCTGAAGGTATAAGAAAAGGAGGGAGTTATGTACGTTGAATTGAAACACATTGATAAAACCTACGGCGGATATCAGGCTTCGGAAAATATCAACATCGGAATTGAAAAAGGGAAGCTGGTGGCCCTTCTGGGGCCCAGCGGCAGCGGAAAAACCACGATACTTCGGATGATCGCAGGACTTGAGACGCCGGATTCCGGAGACATTATCATCGACGGAAAAAGAGTCAATGACATCTCACCTGCGGAAAGGGGGATCGGGTTTGTATTTCAAAATTATGCATTGTTCCGTTACATGACGGTCTATGAAAATCTGGCCTTTGGGCTTGAAATCAAAAAAGTACCCAAGAAGCAGATTCGGGAAAAAATTTCTGAACTGATGAAATTGACCGGATTGACCGGACTGGAAAAAAGATATCCCAATCAATTATCCGGAGGCCAGAGACAAAGGGTGGCATTTGCCAGAGCGCTGGCTCCCGGTCCCAGCCTGCTTTTGCTTGATGAGCCTTTTGCCGCCATTGATGCCAAGGTGCGGGCAGAGCTTCGGTGCTGGCTTCGTGAAATGATTCACAAAGTAGGCATAACCAGCATATTTGTGACCCATGACCAGGATGAGGCGGTGGAGGTGGCGGATGAGATTATCATCACCAATAAGGGGCGCATCGAACAGACTGCCTCTCCCATTGAGATCTATAAAAATCCTGCTACACCTTTTGTTGCAGAGTTTATTGGCCAGTCCTCAAAGGTAGAGGAGTACTATAAGCTGAAAGGATTTAAAAAAGGCAATTATAAAGGGGCGATTATCCGGCCGGAATTTGTGGAGAGCTTTAAAAGCGATAATATAAAGTTTAAGGATGTCATTGATTATTCGGAAGAAGGAGTCGTTGAAGATATCTCCTTCCGTGGAAACTGCCTTGAAGTCAAGCTAAGAGTGGGAGATATGGTCCTGACCACCCAAAGGTCTCTGGAACGGAGACCAATTGAAATAGGAGAACGGATGCATGTAATCGTGTATCGGCTGTATGCATTCGATGATAAAAAAGCGTATTTGTTAAAAAATTCGGAGCTGGAGGGAAAGGAACTGGTGACCTTTTAACAGACAGCGCTCAGGAAGGTTTGGTAGATAAAATGGATAGAAAATTGGGTCATACCGTCATTACAACGGATGTTCTTATTATAGGCGGAGGAACAGCCGGATGTTTTGCGGCTCTTACCTTGAGCCGGAATTCGGAGCTTTCCGTTGTCATAGCAGAAAAGGCAAATATAAAAAGAAGCGGCTGTCTTGCAGCAGGGGTCAATGCCATTAACGCCTATATCGTAAAAGGAAAAACTCCACAGGATTATGTGGATTATGCAACAAAAGATGCAGGCGGAATCGTAAGGAAGGATCTGCTTTTAACGGCAGCGGAACGGTTTAATTCCGTGACGGAAAAAATGGAACAGCTTGGCCTTGTGATTTTAAAGGATGAGCAGGGAAATTATGCGGCAAGAGGAAACCGAAACATTAAAATCAATGGAGAAAACTTTAAGCCTCTCTTGGCAGATGCCGTCGAGAAAGCATCGGATGTAACCATCTTGAATAAAGTAAATATCACCGATCTGTTGGTGGAGGAAAACAAAGTCAAGGGTGCCATTGGTTTCAGCATCAAAGAGGAACGGGCCTATGAGATCAGAGCCCAGGCGGTGATCGTGGCAACGGGAGGTGCCGCCGGGCTTTATAAGCCCAATAATCCCGGATTTTCCCGCCATAAAATGTGGTATCCTCCATTCAATACAGGAGCCGGATATGCCATGGGGATTATGGCAGGTGCGGAAATGACCACCTTTGAGATGCGTTTTATTGCATTGAGATGTAAGGACACCATCGCACCTACCGGCACCATTGCCCAGGGCGTGGGGGCAAAGCAGATCAATTCCCATGGCCAGGTCTATGAAGAGAAGTACGGCATTACCACCAGCGAACGGGTATACGGTACGGTCAGGGAAAACCAGATCGGAAACGGTCCCTGTTACTTGCAGACCAGTGTTATGGGAAAGGAAAAAGACGAGGAATTATTAAAAGCTTATCTCAATATGGCACCCAGCCAGACCTTAAAATGGCTGGAGAGCGGAAAAAATCCAAGTGAACAGGATGTGGAAATCTCAGGGACCGAACCGTATATTGTGGGAGGTCATACGGCAAGCGGTTACTGGGTGAATACAAAAAGAGAGACAACCATTGAGGGTCTGTATGCAGCAGGTGATGTGTCCGGCGGCTGTCCCCAGAAGTATGTGACCGGTGCACTGGCAGAAGGGGAGATCGCAGCTCTGGACATCATAAGCAAAGTACATAAAAACGTAGAGATTTCCGTAAATCCCGGATCTGTTGAATCCAAAATCCTTGCGTACGAGGAGATCTTAAACCGGGAACATTCTGTATTTTCCGCGGAAGAGCTTGAAGAGGCCATGCAGAAGGTAATGGATGAGTACGCAGGAGGGATCTCCGCTCTTTACCAGTTTAATGAGAAGCAGCTTTCCCTGGCGGATGAAAAAATCACCCGGATCATGGACCTTGCAGAGAATTTAAAGGCAGAGGATATGCATGAGCTTTTGTTTGTTTATGAGCTTAAGGAACGGTTGATCGTCTGCCGGTCTGTGATCGCCCATTTGCTTCACCGCAAGGAAACAAGGTGGCATTCCTTTAACGAGAACCTGGATTATCCAGAAACCGACGATCATTACTATAGGTATGTAAATTCCAGGTTGGTAGACGGAACATTAAAGATGATCGACAGAGACATTGTTAAGGAGACAGAATATGAGCATAAGGATTGATTCAAAAAAATGTGTAGGCTGTCTGAAATGCCTCCAAGTCTGTCCAGGCAGTCTGATTGAAGAAAAAGACAAAAAGGCATACATCAAATACCCCAAGGACTGCTGGGGCTGTGTTTCCTGTGTAAAGGAATGCAGATTTTCTGCCATTGATTTTTATCTGGGAGCGGACATCGGCGGCAATGGGAGCACCATGAATGTGGTATATGAAGGAAGTATTCTTCACTGGAACATAAAAAGAAGTGACGGGACCGTAACGACCATTGATGTAGACAGCAAGGATTCAAACAAATATTAGGAGAGATGATGATGAGTGGATTATCCCATTTGGATGAGTTAGAAGCAGAAGCAATATATATTATCAGGGAGGTAGCAGCAGAGTGTGAGAATCCGGTCATGCTTTATTCCATTGGCAAGGACAGCTCGGTGATGCTGCATCTGGCAATGAAGGCATTTTATCCGGAGAAGCCTCCCTTTCCTTTTCTTCATGTCAATACTACATGGAAGTTTAAGGAAATGATTGAATTTCGGGACAGAACGGCTAAAGAGCTTGGAATCGAAATGCTCGAATACATCAATGAAGAAGGTGTGGCAAAGGGAATCAATCCCTTTGATCATGGCTCCTCGTATACAGATATCATGAAAACGCAGGCCTTAAAGCAGGCACTTAATAAATATGGGTTTACGGCAGCTTTTGGCGGCGGAAGGCGTGACGAAGAAAAAAGCCGCGCAAAGGAACGGATTTTTTCGTTCCGGAACGAGTCTCATGCCTGGGACCCGAAAAACCAACGGCCGGAAATGTGGAAATTATACAATACGGTGATAAACAAAGGGGAGAGCATCCGCGTCTTTCCTATCTCCAACTGGACAGAAAAAGATATCTGGCAGTACATAAAGCAGGAAAACATTCCCATCGTTCCCCTTTATTTTGCAGCCGAAAGGCCGGTCGTATACCGGGATGGCAATATCATTATGGTAGATGATGACCGGATGAAGCTGAAACCGGGTGAAGTCCCGGAGATGAAAAAAGTCCGTTTCCGGACTCTGGGCTGTTATCCTCTGTCCGGAGGAGTTTTATCCGAAGCGTCTACTTTGGATGAGATCATAGAAGAAACCTTAAGTTCTGTAGAATCAGAGAGAACCAGCCGCGTCATTGACAAAGACGGTGGAGCGGCCAGTATGGAAAAAAGAAAGAGAGAAGGGTATTTTTAATGAATGGATTGCTTAAATTTATCACCTGCGGCAGTGTAGACGATGGAAAGTCAACGCTGATCGGACATATTCTTTATGATTCCAAGCTATTATATGCAGATCAGGAAAAAGCGCTGCTTCTTGACAGCAAGGTAGGTTCCCGGGGCGGAGAGATTGACTATTCCCTTCTTTTGGACGGTCTGATGGCAGAAAGAGAACAGGGGATCACCATTGATGTGGCTTACCGTTATTTTACAACGGACAAGAGAAGCTTTATCGTGGCCGATACGCCTGGACATGAAGAATATACAAGGAATATGGCTGTCGGAGCCTCTTTTGCACAGCTGGCAGTTATATTGGTGGATGCCACTCAGGGGGTTCTGGTTCAGACAAGACGCCACGCAAGGATCTGCTCTTTAATGGGGATCAATCATTTTGTATTTGCAGTCAATAAAATGGACTTGGTGGATTACAGGGAAGACCGGTTCCTTGAAATAAAGAAGGATATTCTGGATTTGGCAGAGGAGCTGTCCTTAAAGAATGTCAAAATCATTCCGGTCAGTGCCACAGAAGGGGATAACGTAACGAAAAAGTCGGAACGTATGGATTGGTATCAGGAAGACATCTTAATGACACATTTGGAAACCGTAGATGTGTCAGAAAGCGACGAAGGTACGGATTTTTATATGCCGGTACAAAGAGTTTGCCGTCCCAGCCATGACTTCCGGGGGTTTCAGGGGCAGATTGAGTCTGGAAGCGTAAACATCGGCCAGAAATTAATCTCCCTGCCAAGCAATGAGAGCGCTTTGGTGGTACGAATCCTGGTTGGTGACAAAGACCAGACCCAGGCATTTGCGGGGCAGGCGGTCACCCTCCAGCTTGACCGGGAAATGGATGTCAGCCGGGGCTGTGTTCTGACAGACAAGGAAGAACTTCCGGTTGCAAAGAATGTTCAGGCCACCATACTATGGATGGATGATGAGCCATTAAGTGCAGGAAAGGATTATCTTGTAAAATTGGGAACCAAGATGATTCCTGGCATAATTAAGAACATTGTATACAAAATTGATGTGAATTCAGGGGATCATCTGCAGGTGGATCAGGTTTCTAAAAATGAAATCATTCTCTGTGAAATTGAATTTTCAGAAAAAATAGTGACCGATGAATTTAAGAAGCATAAGACCCTTGGAGAACTTATTATGATTGACCGGGTCAGCCATATGACTTCTGCCTGTGGAGTAGTAGAGCAGGTGGAGACCCTAAGTGAGAAACCCTATTTTGAAAAAGATTCCATTCGGGCAGGGGGATATATTTTTGAAGAGTTCTATTTTAACCTGGAAAATGCGTTTTTATCAAAAACAAAAACAAAAGACAGAACATTTCATGTGGGCGATCCTGTTCCTACCAGAGGTGACAGCTTCCATTATCCGGAGTTTTTTGATATCGTTGATGTGGAAGACAATGCCGCAATCCTGATCCGGAATGGAACGATTGCGGATATGATCGAATTAAAGGATTTTGAATATGCCGGACTCCCCATACTGGATGAAAGAGGGTTTGCCCTGGAAATAAAATCCAAATCTGACTTTGATACTTTTTTATGTGAATATAACCACATGGATAAGGATAGCAGAGGTTCCTTTGTCAATAAGTGGTCCAGATTTGAAACCTACCGGAGCATTGTGTGTAATGATAACTTCTGGATGATATAATTCAGAAGTGTATAATATTTTAAGTAAAAGCTTCCTGAATCTGTTTTCAGACGAGAAAATGGATTGGGAGGCTTTTCTTGTTCCTTCTCTGCAAAACAACAATCAGGCGAACAATGGAAAGCTCTTGTTGAGACCGGAACAAAAAAAGGTGGTTCTGCAAGAAAAGTGGAAAATTTTTCTGTTTAATGTAAGAAGTATAAATATTTAGAAAATTATAAGAAATTTATACTTAAAAACCTTGTGAACACCCGTTATAATGAAAAAAAGAATGTATGAACCAGGAGGGACAAAGGAATGAATCTATTTAAGCGAAAAGGCAAAGAAAATGGCGGAACATTGGAAGCGGAATCGCTGGCGGAGCCAATGCCCGATGAAGAATTTGACAAAGAACTGCAGAATCTGATGAAAGAGGAAAGCGGAGGAAGTAAGAAAAAAAAGGGAAGAAAAAAATGGAGCAAAAAAAGAAAGATAATCACCATAGGCGTGGTGGCTTTCTTTGGTCTCTTCCTTGTTTTTCAAGCAGCAGGAGGAGGAAGCAGTGCTATGATGGTTACGGTATCTCCTTTGGAGAAGGGAAACGTGGTCGAAGAACTTTCGGTCAGCGGACCTGTTCAGGGAACGGACAGTGTGGAGGTGGTTTCCAACCTTCACGCAGAGATCCTGGAACTGCCCATGAAGGAAGGGGACCGGGTGGAAAAGGGCCAGGTACTGGCTGTCTTAGATGATAAGGATGCGAAAAAAGAACTGGATATCGCTCAAAATGCCTATGACACAGCAGTCAGCACATATCAGGACAAACAGCGGGAGGCTGAAAACGGATATTCCAAGGCAAAGCAGGATTATGAGACTGCAAAAGCGAATTATAACCGGACCCTGACGCTGTTTCAGGCGGGAAGTGCTACCCAGGTGGAATTAGAAACCGCCTCCAATGCCATGGAGGATGCCAGAAGGCAGATGAATACATACACATTAAAAGACGGAAGACCGGTAGCCAACGAATCCTATGCTCTTCAGATTGAAAAAGAAGCCTTTGAAGTAGAACAGAAAAAAGAAGCACTTGCCAATACAAAGGTTACAAGCCCCATTGCCGGAACGGTTGTTCGTGTAAACTGTAAAGTGGGACGTTTTGCCGATAAAACCGACGATGATAAACCCATGTTCATCATCAACAATCTGGATGTCCTGGAAATGAAGATCAACGTCAGTGAATATTCCATCGGAAAGGTGGCTATCGGCCAGCCGGTAGAAATCACTGCCGACATCTTAAACGGAGAAGTGGTAAAGGGCGAGGTTACTTCGATCTCCCCCACCGGTGAAGAAAAAGGCAACGGCTCCACAGAACGTGTCATTCCTACCACCATACGGATCATTGATCAGAACAGCAGGCTGATTGCAGGTATCACGGCAAAAGCAAGGATCGAGCTGAACCGGGCGGAAAACGTATGGGTCGTTCCTTTTTCTAACGTGATCCAGAAGCCTGACGGAACCATGGCGATCGCTGTGGCAGAAGAGAATAAGGTGAAGATGATTCCTGTAAAGACCGGAGTGGAAAGTGACATTGAAACAGAAATCATCCCGGTCGAAGAAGGTGCCCTAAAGGAGGGGATGCAGGTGATAAATACTCCTTCTGATTTATTAAAGGATGGGATGGCGGTGGTGATTGCTCCGTCTGCTCAGTAAAGGGGGAGAAAGCATGTGGAAAAAGAAAGAAAAGCTTCCGTCCTATATAACGGAAAATGTCAATGATGATTTGATAAAACTGGTGGATATGGTAAAGGTTTATGACACCGGGTCCATTAAGGTGCTGGGTTTAAAGCGGATCAATCTAACGATCAAGCGGGGAGAGTTTGTTGCAATCATGGGACAATCCGGTTCCGGAAAATCAACACTTATGAACATCTTAGGCTGTCTGGACCGTCCCACCATGGGCCATTATTATCTGGATGGCATTGATACGGCCAACCTTCCGCCGGATGATCTGTCAGCCATCCGAAACCGGAAAATCGGGTTTGTATTCCAGTCCTTTAACTTGATATCCCGTACATCGGCGCTTAAAAATGTGGAGCTTCCGATGACCTATGCCCATATTTCAAAAAAAGCAAGGGAAAAGCGGGCGCTGGAGCTGCTTGACCGGGTAGGTCTTGGAACCCGGTATGAGCACATGCCCAATGAGCTTTCCGGAGGACAGCGTCAGCGAGTGGCCATTGCCAGGGCACTGGCCAATGAACCGCCCCTCATACTGGCCGATGAGCCTACGGGGAACCTGGATACGGCTTCCTCTGTGGAAATCATGGAATTGTTTTCCAAACTTCATAAGGAAGGGGCGACAGTGGTTCTTGTAACTCATGAAGAAGATATCGCAGCATTTACGGAGCGGATCATTCGGTTTCGGGATGGGAAATTGGTAAGTGACACTCCCAATATTCCTCAAAACTTAACGCCGGAGGAAGCCGCCGCAATGCAGAAAGAGGGGCGTCATGCTGATTGAAAACATGAGTATGGCTTTTCAGGCGATAAAAGCCAATAAAATGCGGTCCTTTTTGACCATGCTTGGCATTATCATCGGGATCGGTGCTGTGATCGCCATTGCAGCGGTGGGGGACAGCATGAGAAACTTATTTGCGGATGCCTATAAAGATATCGGCTTTAACCGGGGCATCATCATGGTGTACTGGGGAGTGGATGATTTTCGTCTGTCTGACAATTTTACGAGAGATGAGATGGAACGGGTCAAGGAAATCTATAAGGACCGGATCGAGTACATCGACAGCAGTTCAGGAGAACAAACAGAGGCAGTCAATGGACGCAGAAAGGTCAAGTACCAGTTTCAGGGAGTGGATTATAACTATGGAGACGTGCAGCCTGTGAATATCATTTACGGACGGTTTTTCAATGAATCGGATATAAAAGGTGCTCTCAATCATGTGGTGCTGGAAGACAAAGGGGCCATTCAGCTTTTTGGAACTGCAGACTGTGTGGGACGAACGTTTCGGATGACAGTGAAAAAAGTGACCCAGGAATATAAGGTGGTGGGAGTTTATCACAAAGACCTTTCTCCCATGGTAGCCATGATGCTAGGAACCGGGCAGACCCAGTCTGGATTTATTCCGGACACGGTACTGGTCAAACCCAATGATACCTTTCAGAATTTAAATTTTTACGCCCGCGACGGAGTGAATATGAAACAGCTGATGGCTGATATGACCCAATACGTTGCCAAGCTGAAAAACAGGCCGGAATCCGAAATCAGGGCGGAGTCGGTTGTGGAAGAAATGGGAAGTGCGGATGCTCAGCTGGGAGCTATGTCGGCGGCTGTGGGCGGGATCGCTGCCATTTCCCTTCTGGTAGGCGGAATCGGCATCATGAATATCATGATGGTTTCTGTCACAGAGCGGACCCGGGAGATCGGGATACGAAAGGCCCTGGGAGCGAGAACAAGAGACATTATGATCCAGTTTTTGACTGAATCGGCATTCTTATCAGCCAGCGGCGGCATTATCGGAATCATTCTGGGCATTTCTCTTGTAAAGATCGGCGGCGTTTTATTGAAAATGACGGTGGTGGTCAATCCGGCAGTGGTGGTGCTGGCGGTTGGCTTTTCCGCTCTGGTAGGTATTTTCTTTGGTCTCTATCCGGCCTCCAGGGCCGCCAAAGCAGATCCCATCGAGGCATTGCGTTATGAGTAAAAGGAGGAGGCATCATGCTATTTGAAAATATGAGTATGGCGGTACAGGCAATCAAGGCCAACAAGATGCGGTCCTTTTTAACAATGCTTGGGATCATCATCGGTATCGGTGCTGTCATTGCCATTGTATCCATTGGCGATACCATGCGTTTTATGGTGTCCGACCTCTATAAGAATGTGGGAATGACTCTTGCCTATGTGTATGTCTCGCCCCAGGATGGGGAAGATATGAGATCAGGGGATTATTTCAAGCTTGATGAAATCGACCGGATCAAAGAGGTATTTAAGGATGAGATCGCTTATATTGACAGCAGTCCCAGTTATAGTGCAGAAGCCATTAATGGCCGCACCAAGGTAAAATATAATTTTGAAGGGATAGATGCCAACTATCCCGATGTCAATGAAATCCATCTTATTTCCGGGCGCAATTTGAATGAAAGCGACATAAAGGCGAGGAAAAATAACGTGGTACTGGAAGCAGAGGGAGCTAAGGAGCTGTTTGGTACGGAATATGCGGTAGGAAAAACGTTCCGCACCACCATTTATGGAGAAATCAGTTATTTCAATGTGGTAGGCGTGTACCGGCTGGATCAGACGCCGATTGAAGCCATGATGATGGGAACCAGCAAAACAAAGGCAGGTTATCTTCCCTACACACTGCTGACCTGGCCCAATGACAGCATTTATAACATACGCGTGTACGCAAAAGAAGGAACGGATATGGACGCCTTTGCGACAAAGTTCTCGGCTTATGTGGCCAAAACAAAGAACCGGAACAAAGAGGAAATAACCTTTTACTCAGCGGCTTCCGAGATGAAAAGTGTGGATACGGTGATGGTCGGATTGTCGGCAGCCGTAGGAGGGATTGCAGCCATTTCTCTGCTGGTAGGTGGAATCGGCATTATGAATATTATGCTGGTATCGGTTACTGAGCGGACCAGGGAAATTGGAATCCGTAAGGCCCTTGGAGCAAAAACAACGGATGTGCTGGTGCAGTTTTTAACGGAATCAGCCATTCTTTCTGCATTTGGAGGGATTCTGGGAATTGCAGCAGGAGCAGGTATTGTATTGCTGGGAGGAACCTTGCTTGGTATGCATGTGGTCATTAAGCCGCTTGTTATCATGGTGGCAGTTGGCTTTTCCGCTCTGGTAGGCATATTTTTCGGGATATATCCCGCTTCAAAAGCTGCCAAAGCAGACCCCATTGATGCTTTAAGATATGAGTAATCAGGCGCAGCGTGACCGCTGCGCTATTCTTTTATTTTCCGGAATCAGATGTGTATTATGATTGAGGGGAAGCCCAATGTCTGGTGAATGGCGCGGATAAATTAAGCCGGCCCGGTTCATTACAAAATAATAAAAATTCCTTATTTGACTCGCAAAGTCTTAAGTTCTATGCTATAATAAATTGATATCTTATGGTATAGTGAGGAAAACCATATGCTTAGTGAAGAGAAAATAAAAATAATGACCAGTCTTGCCAGGTTTGAAAAGCATGAGGGAAAAAGGATATTTTCCATTAACCGGTATTTCAAAGGCGATTATATCGGCAATAAACTGTTTCAGTCCTTTTTCAGTTACACTCTGAGCTTTGTTTTATGCCTTGTGTTATGGGGACTGTATTATATGGAACGATGGCTTACTACGATGGATGTTAAGGTATTGACTGCCACCGGAATACGGGTCGGTATCATTTATCTTACAGGACTGGTGATTTACCTGGGAATCAGCTTTCTGGTATATAGAAAGCGGTATGAATATGCTGCCCGTGCGGGAAAAGTATACTTATCCAGACTGAAAAGACTGGACAAGCGGTACGAAGGGAATACCAGACCTTTAAAAAGAACAAAAGGAGGGCGGACATTATGATGGGCCTTCTTGTACTAAAAGAGCGGTTGAAAGAGTTTTACGCCAGATTTGATATTTATGTGACGCCTGTGATCAAGTTTATATTCAGCTGTATGGCATTTTTCCTGATGAACGGCAATATTGGATTTAACGCAAAACTGACAGAACCTTTTGTTCCGCTGGTTCTGGCTTTGGTGTGCTCTTTTTTGCCTTATGGAGCCATTTCATTTCTCTCAGCCGGATTCATGCTGCTCCATTTGTCTGGAATTTCCATTGAGATCACTCTGGTGATGGCCATTTTTTTCCTGGTCGTGGGACTTCTTTATTACGGATTTCAGCCTGGTGACAGCTATCTTCTGGTGCTGACTCCGATTTTTTTCCTTTTGAGAATCCCATATGCGATCCCGCTGATCGTGGGGCTTTCCGGAAGCGTTATTTCTGTTATTCCTGTAAGCTGCGGTGTTTTTATTTATTATACATTGCTGTATGTGAAGCAGAACGCAGGGGTTCTGACCAATGATATGTCTGTTGACGCGGTGCAGAAGTTTATGCAGCTGATGAACAGCCTGCTGGCTAATAAACAGATGCTGCTTATGGTTGCGGCATTCGCCCTGTCCCTGATTGTTGTAGTGATCATACGGAATTTATCCATGGATTACTCTTGGATCATAGCTATTATCGGGGGAACCATTACGCAGCTTGGTGTTATATTTATCGGTGATATTGTTTTGGATGTATCTGTTTCCGTCATCCGGCTTCTGCTGGGAATGCTGGTTTCCATCCTGATTGCTGCGATTTATACATTTTTTGTGTTTGCAGTGGATTATTCCCGGACAGAATACGTACAATTTGAAGATGACGACTATTATTATTACGTCAAGGCAGTTCCCAAGCTGACGGTCAGCACGCCTGATGTAAAGGTTCAGAAAATTAATGCCACAAAACTCCAAAAGCCGCAAAGGTAGCGAAGAAATCAAAGGGAGGTGGATTGGATGGCGAATTTTTTAGATGGAATGTATTCCTGGGTATCCTTTCTTCCCAGGATTTCAAAAACAAACCTGGTTGAGATCATAATTATAGCGTTTTTGCTGTACGAGCTGCTGACCTGGATCATGAATACGAGGGCATGGACCCTTCTTAAGGGGATCGTAGTAATCCTTCTTTTTTACGTCTTTGCTTATGTGTTCCGACTGGATAACCTTCTCTGGATACTGAATAAGATTGCGACTCCGGCAGTAACCATGGTGATAGTGATTTTTCAGCCCGAGTTAAGAAAGGCACTGGAACAGCTGGGAAGCAAGAATCCCTTTACCGGAATCCTGACCTTTGACGATGGAAAAGATAATTCGGGCTTTACCGATAAGACCCTCAATGAAGTGGTAAAGGCCACCTTTGAAATGGCCAAGGTGAAGACCGGTGCCCTTATGGTTATTGAACGGGGAGATTCTTTAAAAGAAATTGAACGGACAGGAATCGAAGTTGGTGCCATTGTCAGCAGTCAGCTTCTTATCAATATTTTTGAGCATAACACCCCTCTTCATGACGGTGCCATCGTGATCCGGGGCAATCGTGTGACTGCTGCGACCTGTTATCTTCCGCTGTCTGATAATATGACCATCAGTAAGGATCTTGGAACCAGGCACAGGGCGGCCGTCGGCGTAAGTGAAGTCAGTGACAGCATCACCATCGTTGTATCGGAAGAAACCGGGAAGGTGACGGTGGCGCTTGAAGGCGGTTTGAAACGAATCACAGATGCTGATATGCTGCGGTCTGTGCTTTCAGAGGTGAAGCAGACGGCAGAGGAAGGAAGCAGATTCAGGATTTTGAAGGGAAGGCGGAAGAATGAAGGAAAAGATACTAAATAATCTTGGTCTGAAGGTTGCGTCCCTGGTGCTTGCTTTTGCCGTTTGGATGGCAATTGTCAATATCTCCAATCCGATTGTTGATGACTCACAGGTGGTTACTGTTGAGGTCCGCAATGCCAATGTGCTGAAAGCCAATAATCTGACTTATGAGATTGTGGGCAAAGATGTGGTGACTGTCAGCTATCAGGTAAGAACAAGGGACCGTTCTCTTGTGAAAGCTTCGGACTTTCATGCGTATGTTGATTTAAAGGATTATAATGTGACCGGAGCCGTTCCGGTTACGGTTGAGATTAATAAAGATAAGGAAAATCTTGTCAAGAGTGATGCCATTACCGCAAAGCCGATGGTGCTGCGGGTGGATACGGAAGCTCTGCAGCGTAAGAAATTTGACTTACAGGTCAAAACAGAAGGCAATCCTGAGGAGGGATATGCCTGGGGCCCCATTCTTCCTTCTTCGGACAGTGTGACGGTAGAAGGCCCGGAATCCATTGTAGGCCAGATCAACCATGTGGGCGTGGAGGTCGATGTAGAGAATAAGAATGCAGATTTTGATGTGACTGCGGCACCGGTCCTTTATGATGCCAACGGCAACAAACTGGATTTTGGAGATAAGATAACCGTCAGCCCTCATGAGATAGAATGCCATGTATCAATTTTGAAGGCGAAAAATCTGTCTTTGAATTTTGAAGTGACTGGGGAAGTGGCAAAAGGATATCGGTATACAGGAGTGGAAAGCAGTGTGAAGTCTGTGCCGGTAGTCGGAACCAAATCCGTTCTTGCCTCCTTGTCCACGTTATCGGTTGCATCAGATAAGCTAAACATCAGCGGTGCGACTGGGGATAAAATCGTCCATCTCGATCTAAGCCAATATCTGCCTCCCAACACATCCGTTGTAGGCAATGAATATAAAAATGTTACGGTGAAACTCAAAGTAGAACCGCTGACGACCAGAACATTTACACTGGACTTGGAAAGTCTGGACAAATTGGGGATGGAAGCTGATTATGGTTACAGCTTCGACAAAAAAACCTCAGATGTCACCATCAGGGGATTGAAAGAGGATCTTGATTCTCTGGATATAAATAAGCTGAATGCGATTCTTGATGTTACAAATTTTCATACCGGACAAAATCCGGGAGTCTTGAAATTTGAGATTTCTGGAGGCTTTGAAGTGGTTAGCTATACACCGTTCAATGTGACGCTGGCTCTTAAAGAGCCGGCAGCCGCAACGGTTGAAAGTTCCACAGCATCAACAACAGAAGCGACGGAGTCGCAATAGAAGGACTGTTCTTTCTTTTCAAGGAGAGAATGAGGAAGAAAGGGAGGGAATTCAGTATGGTCAGCGCTAAAGTTGCTATAAAGAACCCAACTGGTCTTCATTTAAGACCGGCAGGGATTCTTTGTAAGGAAGCCATGAACTTTAAATCCACAGTGAGTTTTCGTTTTAAGAATACCACTGCCAATGCAAAAAGCGTGCTTAGCGTATTGGGCGCCTGCGTAAAAAGCGGCGATGAGATAACCTTTATCTGTGAGGGGGCGGATGAAGAGGAAGCTCTGGCGGCCATGGTCAAGGCTGTTGAGGAAGGCCTTGGCGAATAGATGCCATTACAATAATTAATAAGGAGGAAATGCAATGTTTAAAGGAACAAATGCATCTGCGGGAATCGGCATTGGGAAAGCCGTAATCGTAGAAGAAACAGAACTGGTTATTAATAAAGGAAATGTAGAAGATACGGAAGCAGAAAAAGTCCGTTTTCAGGCAGCGGTAAAGCAGGCCATGGAGCAAACAGAGGCCCTGTCTAAGGATCTGGCAACAAGAGTTGGGGAAAAGGAAGCGGAGATTTTAAACGGACATATCCTTCTCCTTTCTGATCCTATGCTGATTGGTGAGATTGAGACTACGATTTCTGGGGAAAAAGTCAGCAGTGAATATGCGGTTGAAACCGTATGCAACACGTATGCAGATATGTTCGCTTCTATGGGCGATGAGCTTATGCAGCAGAGAGCTACCGATATGCGTGATATTAAGACACGAATCCAGAAGATCCTTCTGGGCGTAAGCTCTGTGGATATTGCCGCCCTTCCGGAGGGAAGTGTGCTCGTGGCCAGAGATTTAACGCCATCCATGACAGCAGGAATCAATCCGGCCAATGTGACCGGAATTGTGACAGAGCTGGGTGGAAAGACTTCTCACAGTGCAATTCTTGCAAGAGCTTTGGAAATTCCTGCGGTTGTTGCATTGGAGGGATTTTTGGGCAAGGTCAAGGACGGAGATGATGTTGTGTTAGATGGTTCCGACGGAACCGTTTTTGTCAATCCGGAAGAATCCGTCAGGGCAGACTATGCTGCAAAAAGAGAGAAATTCTTAAAAGAGAAAAAAGAGCTTGAGCAGTATATCGGAAAGCCAACCATTACCAAAGATGGTGTTACGGTTGAACTGGTAGCCAATATCGGAAAACCGGAAGATGTGGAAAAAGTTCTGCAGTACGACGGGGAAGGCGTTGGCTTGTTCCGTACTGAATTTTTATTTATGGACCGTTCAGCCATGCCCACCGAGGAAGAGCAGTTTGAGGCTTACAAAAAGGTTGCAGTTGCCATGAACGGCAAACCGGTCATTATCCGTACGTTAGATATTGGCGGAGACAAAGAGATTCCATATATGGGGCTTGTCAAGGATGAAAATCCATTCCTGGGCTATCGGGCCATTCGTTTTTGCTTAGACCGCAAAGAAGATGTATATAAGCCTCAGCTTCGTGCTCTTTTAAGGGCCAGTGCCTTTGGAAATATTAAAATCATGGTGCCTTTGGTGACCTGTATTGAGGAGATCAGAGAAGCAAAAGCACTTGTGGAAGAGATGAAAAAGGAACTGGATGAAAAAGGGATTGCTTATAAGAAAGACATCCAGATCGGTATTATGGTGGAGACAGCAGCCGCTTCTCTGATGGCAGATGTATTTGCAAAAGAAGTTGATTTCTTCAGCATAGGAACCAATGACTTAACACAGTACACCATGTCCGTAGACCGTGGAAACGATAAAGTCTCTTATTTGTATTCTCCGTTAAACCCTGCAGTGTTAAGAAGCATCCGTCATGTCATCGAATGCGGCCGAAAAGAAGGCATTATGGTGGGGATGTGTGGGGAAGCGGCCAGTGACCCGCTCATGATTCCTTTGCTTCTGGCATTTGGCTTGAATGAGTTCAGCATGAGTGCTTCCGCCATTTTGAATGCAAGAAAGCTGATTACCGGATACAGCACCAAGGAGTTACAGGAAATAGCAGATAAGGCCATGTCCTTTGCAACCACAAAGGAAATTGAAGATTATTTGAAAGAGTTCATCAGCCGTTCTTAATGAATTAAAGTGAAAAGGCAGCTGCCGCCTGGCGTTGGCTGCCTTTTTCCATAGAAAGGATGCGCTGTGATTTTTTACCAAAGGGGATTTGAATGATGAGTGTTTATCTGATCAGTTATGCAGCGTCTTTTTTGTTTGCAAGAGCAGGAGTTTATTGGCTGTCGGGCCTTGTTTTGATGCTGACAGCTCTTTTTCTGTACTGGTACGATTATCGGAGAACGGAAAATATTATTCATTTAAGGGGATTGTTTTCCTTGTTCTGGGTAGGCGGGGAAGGCGTTGCCTGCCTAAAGCTGTCAGAATTGTCCAGCGACTGGAATATTATTACATGGCTCTGCTTTTTGGTGGCATTTCTCGGCTTTTGGGTTGCGTTTGAATTTATGGCGGGAATGCAGGGGGAAGCAGGCGGACGCCGATCCAGCTGGTTCAGCTTTAAAGGCTATGAAAAGCCGCTGTTTCTTTCCATGCTCCTGGTTACGTTTCTCTCCGTGGCAGCGTTTATCATTGAGGCGGTGGTGCTGGGATTTATCCCGTTTTTTGTAAAGGGAGTTCCCCATGCTTACTCCTCCTTTCATATTACCGGACTACATTATTTTACGGTATCAAGCGTATTGGTACCTGCAATATCAGTCCTGTATTTCAGCATAGAGCAGGGGAGGAACAGCTTTCGGTTTGTAGTGGCAATCCTGATGAACATCATTGCCTGTGCCATCCCTGTGCTGTGCGTATCCCGTTTTCAGCTGATTCTGGCGGTGGGCCTGGCGGTCCTCACCTACATTGCCATGGAGCACAGACTTAGAATCCTCTATGCGGTGGGCCTGGCGCTTGGAATGATTCCGATTTATGTGCTCCTTACCATAGCAAGAGGCCATGATGTGACGTATTTAAACGGCATCTTTCAGATGAAGAACAGTCATATGCCAATCTTCATCACTCAGCCGTATATGTATATAGCTAATAATTACGATAATTTCAACTGCATGGTGGAGTGGCTTCCTTCCCATACCTTTGGTCTTCGCATGCTGTTTCCTTTATGGGCGCTGACCGGACTGAAATTCCTTGTTCCGGCCCTTGTTGACTTTCCGATTTATGTGACAAAGGAAGAGCTGACAACGGTTACACTGTTTTATGATTCCTTTTATGATTTTGGCATTGTTGGAGTTCTGCTTCTTGGGTGTATTCTGGGAATCGCCGCATTTTTCCTGATGCGTATGGTCAAGCGGGTCCGTAACCCCATTGGCTATCTGTTCTACGCCCAGTTTGCCATGTATATGATCCTGTCATTTTTTACCACCTGGTTCAGCAATCCGGCCACCTGGTTTTATCTTGGAATGACCGGTGTCTTGTATGTGTTCTGCTCCTGGCGAAACGATGGAAGACACGGTTGAATGGAGATATTGCTGCAAAAAAAGATGCGTTTTAATTCGGCGCATCTTTTTTGCTGTCTAAAAAAGCTGAGATTCTTTTATTGTTTCAGAAGGTGAAATGTGAAAATGCTTTTTGTACGCCCTGGAAAAGGTGGAGTAATTTTTAAAACCGCTTTGAAAGCAGACTTCGGTGACAGAAAGTCCTCTCCGCAAAAGGTCTCTGGCCAGCAGCAGCCGTTTTTCTGTGATATAGTCAAAAAGCGTGTAACCGGTTTCCTCTTTGAACAGATGCATCAGATGGTATCTGCTGATATAACAGGATTCTGCGATGGCGTCTACGGACATATCTTCTATTAGATGGCTGTTGATATAATCCATAATGGCCAATATCCTTCGGTCTCCGGTGGCCGGGGATAAATATTTTACAAGATTTGTCAGAGAAGCCCGGTTTAGCTGGATTATGAATTCCAGAAAAAGCACCTGACAGTATAAGTCTCTGGCATACCCGTCATGAGTGCACGCATATTCCAGATCCGTCAGTGTGCGGTACAAACTGCTTTTTTCCATGGAATGAAGCCGGAGTACATGCGAATGAAGTTCTTTGGATTTTTTAAAGCAGGCACTGAGATCATAAGTGTCTGACTGATATGCCTGTAAAAAGCCGGGAGACAAATATACAATGATTCTCTCATAGGGAACAGAGGGATCAATATCCGGCTTATGGATATCATTGTGATTTACCAGCAGGATGTCATAGGGTTCCAATTGATAGGCACAGCCTTCGATCCGATAGGTTACGTTTCCTTGAATGAAAATGATGATTTTATCAAAATCATGGTAATGGTATTCAAAATCCTGTTTCTTTGTGTCAATAAGATGAAACAGCTTAAAATCACTGTTTAAATATCCCCGTTTTTCATAGTTATCCATTGGTGGCGGCTCCCTCCTTTTCTTTCTTTTATAATACAACACTATTTGCAATATAAAAAGCATTATATTGGTAGAAATGATAAAATGTGCTGTATATAATAAAATTATATCGCTTTTGTTTCAAACAGGTAAAAGGAAAATCAACATGAAAAACGTTGTGCAGGCGGGGATTTCATAGAAAGACCTAAGTAACGGTAATGCCAAACGCAGGAAAGGAGTTTTATAATGAATATAACTTTGGAAAAATACCATGGACTGGGAAATGATTATCTCATCTTTGATCCCAATAAAAATGATTTGAAACTGACGAAAGAAAATATCCGTCTGATCTGTAACCGTAATTTTGGTGTAGGGTCTGACGGGCTTTTGGTGGGACCGATTCTTGGCCAGGATAAGCTGGAAGTAAAGATTTTAAATCCGGACGGAAGTGAAGCAGAAATCAGCGGCAATGGAGTCCGTATTTTTGGCAAGTACTTAAAGGATGCGGGATATGTGCAGAAGAACCGCTTTATCATCAATACCTTAAGCGGACAGCAGACGCTGCAGTACTTAAATGAAGAGGGAACCAAAATCAAAGTTTCTATGGGGAAATTAAGCTTTTACAGCGATGAAATTCCTGTAACGGGACCGAGAAGAGAAGTGTTAAATGAGACCATGATGTTTGGCAGTATTCCTTACCGGGTTACCTGTGTAAACATAGGAAATCCTCATTGCGTGATCTGGTTAAACGATATTTCAAAAGAGCTGGTATGCCGGATCGGGAAATATTCGGAATCCGCGGAGTATTTTCCGGAAAAGATCAATACCCAGCTTTTAAAGGTGGTAGACCGTACTAATATTGAGATAGAAATCTATGAACGAGGCGCCGGATATACCCTTGCTTCCGGAACCAGCGGCTGTGCAGCTGCAGGTGCCGCCTATCGGATGGGCCTGACTGATCCAAAGATGTATGTGCATATGCCCGGCGGAGTCTTGGAGGTTGAGATTGAAGAAGACGGCAATGTGCTGATGACGGGAGAAGTAGGATATGTAGGCAGATTTTCACTTTCTCATGAACTGACAGAGCAGCTGAAAGCACTTCAGTAGGGGCAAGAAATAAATACTTCGTTAAAATCTGGTATATGCAGATTATTTTTCCTTCCTATCTTATAATTTTATTATATATTTGTACATTTTTTTCTTATAAAACCAGACTTTATGAATATTATTAAAAGATTATGCATAAAAATACTGATTTATTCAACTGCGAATCTGTTGACGGAAACCGCATTTTCATACTATAATATTACAATAGTTTAGTAGGTGCGTAGTTAATGAGATGCAGGAGAGGCGGAAATGTATGAACCAAATGTCGGCTGATAATGGAGAGGCCGGTATCTGTATCATAGACCAGGATTACAGAATCATTTACATGAATGATAGGGCGAAAGCCTATTATCCCAATCTAAAAACAGGAATGTACTGCCTGGATGAGTTGGGGAGTGATTCTGCATTCTGTAAGGTCTGGCCGGAGCTTCATAAGGATTCCGGACATATGATATTTTACGATGCTGCCTCCAGGCTGTGGCTGAATCTATCCTCGGGACTGATTGACTGGCCGGGGTATGAGGGGAGCAGGCTGATCATGTTCCGGCCTGTAGTGGAACAGAATCGAAATTTATTTTATAATTTAACAGATAATACCGTATACGATGAATTATTTGAACTTCATATATGGTCCAATACCTATAAGATTCTGTTCTGTGAAAAAGACAAATTCAAAATTCCTGCTTCGGAGGGAGTGCTGGACCAGATGTATGCAGAGGTGGCAGAAACGATGCTCCACCCTGATGACAGAAAAGCGTTTCGTGAATTTTGGGAATGTACAAGTCTTTTGGATCGTTTGAACGCCAATGGAAGGATCATGAAAGGAGAATTTCGTAAGCAGCTCTTAGACGAAAGCTATCGCTGGGTCCGTTTAAGCGCGGTTTTGTTTCGGGACGAAAGCTGTGAAGGTCCCATCATCATGTGCTACGTCCAGGATATAGATAACTTAAAAAAGAAGGAAGAGGAACAGAAACTACAGCAGGAAAAGAGAGATGAGACAGACTCTTTAACGGGGCTTCTCCGGTACGGTCCTTTTTTTGAGAAAGCAAGACGTTTTCTCGAGCGGAAGCCGGAAGCCCCCTATTTTATGGTTGCCATTGATATCGAGCATTTTAAACTCTACAATGAATGGTACGGGGAGAAAGAAGGAGACCGCTTCCTGATTAAGATCAGCGGATATTTAAAGGAGATGGAGGGGACTTTTGAATCCATAGCAGGTTATATGGGAGGGGATGATTTTGTTATCATTCTGCCTCAGGACCTGTCCCTGTTAAATCAGTTGGAGCATCAGATCAACTGCTATGCAAGGCAGTATGGCGGCTATGGAGGATTTCTTCCGGCCTTTGGTGTGTATTCTATCAAAAACCGGTATCTTTCGGTCAGTACGATGTACGACCGTGCGATCATTGCATTGAATTCCATAAAAGGCAACTATGCCAAGCGGATTGGCTGGTATGATCCTGGAATGAAGCAGAAGATGGAGGATGACCAGGTGCTTTTGTCTGAGATCCAGAGAGCTCTTGAGAATCAGGAATTTATCTTTTATGTTCAGCCTCAGTGCAATATGCTGACAGGAAAGATCATCGGCATGGAATCTTTGGTCCGCTGGCAGCATCCGGTCCGGGGAATCATTTCTCCTGGTGAATTTATCCCTCATCTGGAGCGGAACGGCTTTATCATCCATTTGGATCTTTATATATGGGAGATGGTTTGCCGTCAGTTCAGTTCCTGGATCAAGGCAGGATGTCATCCGATTCCGATTTCCGTCAATATGTCCCGCATGGATATCTATGGCATCAATGTAGTCGAAAAATTCAAGCAGCTGGTAAAACAGTATGAGATTGATCCCAGGTATCTTGAGATTGAGATTACAGAAAGTGCTTATGCAGAAGATTATGAACTGATCCGGAAGGTTGTTGAAGATCTCCGGAAAGCCGGATTTCCGGTATTTATGGATGATTTTGGAAGCGGCTATTCTTCCCTTAACATGCTCAGGGATGTGAATGTGGATGTCATAAAGATCGACACCAAATTTCTGGATATGAACGAAAACAGCAAGAGACGGGGAATGGGGATTTTGGAGACCATTGTAAGAATGGCCAGGGTCATGCAGTTTAAGGTCATTGCAGAAGGGATTGAAGAGAAGGAGCAGGCGGATTTTCTCATTAATATCGGGTGCATATACGGCCAGGGATATTATTATTACAAACCCATGTCTGTGACAGAGATGGAAGAACTATTAAAAAATGACAGCAATCTGGACTATAGGGGGATTCAGGCCCGTCAGATGAGGGAACTGAAACTGGAAGATCTGTTTAATGAAAACATCACCAGTGAAGCCATGATGAACAACGTGCTGGGAGCCATTGCTCTTTATGAGGTATACGAAGACAACTGCGAGCTTCTTCGGGTGAATGAAGAATATTACCGTATTACCGGGGATAATCCTGTGGATTTGGGGGAGAGCAGAGAGTTCCTGCAGCAAAAGGTCTATCAAGATGACCGGGACCGGGTACTTCTTATTTTTGAGAATGCATATAAGAGTCCGGTTCACGGGGCGGAAGGAATCTTCAGGCGTTTGCGGTTAAGCGGAGAGTTTATGTGGATTCACCTGCGTGTATTCTTTTTACGGGAGCAGGATGGGCGGTGCCTTTATTACGGAACAGTCCGGGATGCCACCGAGCAGATGGAGCAAAGAAAAAAACTGGAGGACTCCCAGAAGATTCTGAGTGAAGTGATGAAGCTTGCAGGGCTTATGGGTATATACTGCGAAGAGGACCTTCCCCTGTACTTTGCCAATAATGAGATGCTGCATTTAATGGGATATGATACTTACGAGATGTTCATAAGGGATGTTGGAGGAAGAATCATTGACATCATTCACCCAGAGGACAGAGAGACCCTTCGGGAAAAAGTCTTGCGCTGCAGTGTTCCCGGCATGGAATATCGGTTTCGCTACCGGATCAGGAAACGGGATAGAAGTTTTTTGTGGATTATGACCAAAGGCCGCTTCATACAGGCGGAAGATGGAAGAATGGCGGTCATAAGTGCGTGTATGGACATTACAGATACGGTTCTTGCCGAGCAGAATCTGAAACATACGGTAGAGATTTTGGAAAATAAGGAGGATGAACTGGATTTTTTAAGCTCCTGTATACCGGGAGGATATGTTCGCTTGGGCAAAACCAGGGACATGGAGTTTCATTATACCAGTTTGGGGTTTCAAGAAATCACCGGGTATACAAAAGAGGATCTGTCTGTTCAGTTTCATGGAAATTTTGCAGATATGGTCCACCCGGATGAACGGGAAAGGATTTTTCATATGATGCAGCAGTTAAAACCGGGAAAAACCTTGTGGGATATAAAGTGCCGGGTCCTGACGATCCATGGCTATATTCAGGCATTGTTTCATTTCAGGCTGTCTGAAAAGAACCGGGAGTCTCTGTATGGGGTGATGCTGAATACAGAGGATTGGAAAAGAGTTTCATTGAAGGAAGCTTTCCTTGAAGATATGACGAGCCGCAGGGAGACCGGGGACTTTCCAATCTCCTCACCGGTAAGGGGACTGCCGGACCGGGCGCTTGCTGTTGCCATGATGAATGAATACCTGGGTTGCCGCAGATTCCAGACCTCTGCGCTGGTTCTTTTTGAACTGAGCCGGCCGGAAAAACAGAGAATAGAAGACGGCAGAGATTCAAAAGCACTGTTTAGCAGGCAGGTGGACCGGCTGAAACGCTTCTTTCGGCAGGAGGATATCATCTGTCTGAATGGCGGCTATGAAGTGATGGTGCTTTGTAAAAATATCCGGGAAGAGGATGCGGAGAATAAAAAGGAGCGGATTACGCAGATGCTGAACCAGGAGATGTCTGCCAAAGAGAGAAAGTTTTTTTTGCCGGTGCGTGCGGGATATACCATGATTTCCATGGAAGATTCTGATTTTGAACGCTGCTATGAAGCGGTCAGAAGTGTTTTTGAAAAGGATTTTTTGCTTTAAAGTGAAAAAGTAATAAAATAGAATAGACCCTTTCCTGCACTTGTGATATAATTCCCATAAAATCATTTCAGGATAAAGGAAGGAATAAGATTATGATAGCAGACAAGATGAGACCCCTTGTAGAAAATAATTCCGCAATCCGTGCCATGTTTGAAGAAGGAAAGAAGATGGCTCTGCTTTATGGCCGGGAAAATGTGTATGACTTCAGTCTGGGAAATCCCAATGTACCCGCTCCAAAAGTGGTCAATCAGGCGATTCTGGACATCATCAAAGAGGAAGAGACCACGTTCGTTCATGGCTATATGAGCAATGCGGGGTATGAGGATGTAAGAGCTGCGGTAGCCGGTTCCTTAAACCGGAGGTTTGGGACTCATTTTCATCTGGAAAATATTCTTATGACGGTTGGAGCTGCCAGCGGTATGAATGTGATTTTAAAAACCATACTGGATCCGGGAGATGAGGTGGTGGTTTTTGCCCCTTATTTTATGGAATATGGCTCTTATGTGAGAAACTATGACGGTGTGCTTGTGGTGGTACCTCCGGATACCAAAACCTTTTATCCGGATCTTGAGGAATTTGAGCGGAGGATCACAAAAAAGACAAAGGCCGTAATCATCAATACGCCTAACAATCCCACCGGAGTCATTTATTCTTCCGGGACACTGAAGAAAATCGCAGGGATCATGGAAAAGAAGGAAAAAGAGTATGGCAGGTCCATCGTGCTGATTTCCGACGAACCATACAGAGAACTGGCATATGACGGAGCAGAAGTCCCTTATGTGACTCCGTTTTATCACAATACCTTTGTCTGCTACTCCTACAGCAAATCCTTATCTCTTCCGGGAGAGCGGATTGGTTACCTTGTGATTCCCGATGAAGTCGATGACTCCCAGAAGGTGATTGCTGCGGCAGCCATCTCAAACCGGGTGCTTGGGTGTGTCAATGCCCCATCCCTGATGCAGAGGGTGATCATGCGCTGCTTGGAGGAGCAGGTGAATCTGGAAGCCTACAACAGAAACAGGGAACTTCTTTACAATAGTTTGAAGGAGTATGGGTTTGAATGCATAAAACCGGAGGGGGCGTTCTATTTGTTTGTGAAGGCTCCGGTGGATGATAAGGAATTCTGCGGGTATTGTAAGGAACACCGGGTGCTTTTGGTTCCCGGAAGCTCCTTTGCGTGCCCGGGCTACGTGCGGATCGCATACTGCGTTTCTTATGACCAGATCGTCCGTTCTCTTCCGGCATTTAAAAAAATAGCAGAAGCTTATGGACTGATGGAACGTAAGGAGGGAGCAGAATGAGAGCATGGGAGAAAAACATACGAAGGGTCGCTCCTTATGTGCCCGGAGAACAGCCAAAGAGTGAAAAGCCGATCAAGCTGAATACCAATGAAAATCCATACCCCCCGGCTCCGGGGGTGAAACAGGCGTTCAAAGAGATGGACGCCGGCCAGTTCCGCAAATATCCGGATTCCACTTCTTCAGAGCTTATAAAGGCTCTTTCTGAATATTATCAGGTGGAAGAGAATGAGGTTTTTGTGGGGGTGGGGTCTGATGATGTGATCGCCATGGCTTTTATGACCTTTTTTAATTCCGAGCTGCCCATATTGTTTCCGGATGTAAGCTATTCCTTTTACAAGGTTTGGGCGGATTTGCTTCAGATTTCTTATGAAACACCGGCTCTTGATGAAAATTTTTGTATTCATAAGGAAGATTATTATAAGGCAAATGGGGGCATCATATTTCCGAATCCCAATGCTCCCACCGGTTTGCTTCTTCCTTTGGAAGAGGTGGAGGATATCATTGCCCATAATCAGGATTCCGTAATCATCGTCGATGAAGCCTACATTGATTTTGGCGGTGAAAGCGCCGTGAGACTCACCCGGAAATACGAGAATCTTCTGGTGGTGCAGACCTTTAGCAAATCCCGTTCCTTAGCGGGGCTGAGAATCGGATATGCCATCGGGCATCCGGATTTAATCCGGGCGGTCAATGATGTGAAAAATTCCTATAATTCCTATACCCTGAACATGCCTTCTATAAAATTAGGCGCAGAGGCGGTAAAGGATGAAACGTATTTTAAAGAGAGCCTTGAACGAATTGTAAAAACAAGGGAAGAGTCCAAGTTAAGGCTTAAAAAACTTGGGTTTTCCTTCCCGGATTCCATGGCGAATTTTATTTTTGCAACCCACAAAGACCGGAGTGCAAAAGACATATATAAGGCTCTGCGTGAGAACCACATATATGTCCGTTACTTCGATCAGCCAAGACTTGACAACCATCTGCGCATTACTATCGGTACGGATGAGGAAATGAAGAAATTTTTTGAGTTTTTAGAGGTTTTTCTTTCGGATTAATTCGTTTGTCAAAAAGCCGTTGGGATCGTACAATAAACACAGGTGATGGAAATGGAAGATATAAAAAAGTATTTAAAGCTAATGCTTAATATTGTGATACCCATTCTGTTCTTATATCTGATCTGCGTATGGGGACCTAAATTATTGAAATTTTTTCTGCCGTTTGTCATTGGATGGGTCATTTCAGTCATAGCCAATCCTTTGGTGCGTTTTTTTGAAAAACGTCTGAAGATCGTCCGGAAACACAGTTCTGTGCTGATTGTGGTAACAGTGCTCTTTCTGATCATAACGGCCCTTTATTTCCTCGTATCAAAGCTGGTTTATGAATCCATAGAATTTGTGGACCATATTCCCCAGTATTACGAAGCGGCCTGGGTGGAGATTCAAAAGATGCTTTTAAACATACAGGGAATTATGCAGTTTCTACCCATGGGTATTCAGAATTCGGTAAATCAGTTTTTCTCCCATATGGAGCAATATTTGAATGTGGCAGTACAGAAGATCGCCTCTCCTACGGTTATGGCAGCAGGAAATATGGTCAAAAGCATACCGGCGGCCTTGGTCTACACCATCGTTACGATTTTTTCTTCCTATCTGTTCATTGTGGACAGAGATAAGTTCATGGCAGTCATTCATCGTTATATTCCAGAGGGGGGAACCAGATATTACCGCTATTTGAAAAAAGATGTGCGGCATCTGGTCGGGGGATATTTTATTGCCCAATTTAAGATCATGTTTATTATAGCGGCGGTTCTGGCCATTGGATTTCTGGTTCTGGGAGTGGATTATGCACTTCTGCTTGCGGTGCTTATAGCAATCCTTGATTTTCTGCCGATCTTGGGGACTGGTACAATTTTGATTCCCTGGGCATTGGTCCGCATGGTCTCCGGGGAGTTTGCCTTTGGTTTTGGACTGATCGCCATTTACGTACTGACCCTGGTACTGAGGCAGATCATACAGCCAAAGATCGTAGGGGACACCATGGGACTTGATCCTTTTATGACGTTGTTGTTTTTGTATCTTGGATTTAAAATAAGCGGTATCGCGGGAATGATTTTGGCGGTGCCCGTTGGTATGCTGATTCTTAATTTATATGAATTCGGAGCTTTTGATTTGTTTTTTGACAGCGTAAATACATTGATCCACGATATCAATGTATTCCGTAAGGAGCCGGGGGAAAGACCATGAAAAAGCTGCGTTTGGAGGAAATTATATCATGAACATAAGAGTGAGGATTGCTGCAGGTATGGTTGTGGGTCTTGTTGCCTCTGTAATGATGGCGACCCCTATGAATGTCTTTTCCGGGGAAGCGTGGAACCTGGAAAATGGACAATATGTGGATGCATCCGGACAACCCATTGCCGGTGCACTGGAAAAAGGAATTACCGTTTCAAAATATCAGAACCGGCAGAATGAAGCCGGGGGAGGCATCGACTGGGAGAGGGTAAAGAAATCCGGAGTCTCCTTTGCCATGGTCCGCATCGGTTATTTAAATGATAAAGACCCGTATTATTCCGTCAATATGAATAATGCGGCAAAAAGCGGTATAAAGACAGGTGTATTTTTCTATACACAGGCGCTGGATACCCAGACGGCAGTACAGGAAGCGGAGTACGTGCTTCGGGAAGTAAAGGATTACCCCATATCTTATCCGATTGCATATGACGTGGAGTCTAAATATCTTTTGGACAATCATCTGACCAGACAGCAGATTACGGATAATATCAATGCTTTCTGCAAAGTCATTGCAGATGCGGGATACCGGCCTATGGTATATGCCAATAACAAATGGCTTACGAATTACATTGATATGGATCAGGTCCCATACGATGTCTGGTATGCCAGATATGGGAGCATTAATGACTGTAAGAACCGGACCATCTGGCAGTGTACGGATCAGGGAAGAGTGGAGGGAATGGAAGGAGATGTGACCATCGAATTTTCCTTCCGGGATTACAGCAGTATAATACCGTCCGAAGGGTGGAAGACCATTGACGGGGAACGGTATTATATGAAAAATTACTTCAAGCAGACCGGCTGGATTGAAGTGGAGGATAAGTGGTATTATCTGGATAACGATGGAACCATGGTTCATGATACGTCTTTGGTAATAGATGGGAACTCTTATGCTTTTGGTACCGACGGAGCGATGATCCGTTAAATGAAAACAGAAGAATGTCCAACATAAAGACAACGGAATATACTTTGGCATACAAAAAGACCGCCCTTATGGACGGTTTTTTTGTATGCATAGATCCCCAGCCGGTTATTCCTTATATACATAACAGGAAGGAAAAGCTTTTTATCCAAGGAAAGCAGATGCTTATGCTACGCTTTTGCTTTTTTATTGTCAGGAACCGGTGGACTGATATCTGGAAAGTCCGAACCTCCATAACAGAACGGCAGGCAGGAGAAAAAGACAGCCTGCAATTGGAAGAAGACCATACCATGGGTTTTCTGCTTTTCCGGTCAAGTATAGGAAGGGGTAGTACTGAAACAGGGAAAAGGGGACCAGGTAGGTACAGATGGTAAGCAAAGTCTTACCGTAAATGCCGATGGGATATTTGCCGTATTCCCTTGCTCCGTCCGTAAATACATTCATAAATTCCAATCCTTCCAGAGTAAAGAAGCATATGGAGGCAAAGATCAGATATATGGCGGCAAATACCACCACGCCTCCTGCAATCATAAGAACTGTGACTGCCACGCGGGCCAGGTTCCACTCAATGGAACTGGCAGATACTCCATAGGCAAACATAACGGCAGCCTGCAGCAGACGGCCGAGCCTGGTCAAGTCGATCTTGCTGCACAAAACGGTAAACAGGCAGTTTCTGGGACGCAGCAGGATCCGGTCAAATTCTCCGTTTCCGATAATTGTTTCAAAGGTGTCAAGGCTCCGGAAAATGGTTTCCGCTATGGTAAATGCCATCAATGTGATGGAAAAACAGAGCAGAACTTCCTCATAGGAAAATCCTTTCACCTGTTTAAACCGGTCCATCATGAAGTAGACACCAAGGAATATGTTAAAAGAAATCAGAAACTGTCCCACAGTGGTCAATAAAAATGAAATTTTATGCTGCATCATACTTTTTAAATGAATGAAAAAATATTTTTGGTATAAACGTATGGAATTCATATCCTGTCTCCTTTCAGCCCCCCTGAATCACGATTCGTTTTAATGCATGTTGCTCCAAAGCCCGCCCGATCAGCAGGAACGCCGTCAGCCAGAATACCTGCAAGGCAAGGCTTGCATACATATCCTGACCGGTTAAGTCTCCGCCGAAAATCCGAAAGGGGACATTTTGGGCGGAGGCAAAGGGCAGCAGGCTTACAAACCCACGAATTCCGTCGGGAAGGAAAGGCAGAGGGATCACTGAACCGCTTAAAAATTCCGACAGAGAGGTCACAAGTAATTTGATCCCCTGGGAGGAAATGGTATAAAATACGGACATATAAACGATCATGCCGAAAGCCACCACAAAGAGCAGTCCCAGAACCATGGATACCAGAGTAAAAAACCAGGTTTTTAATTCACCTGGCAGGGAAAGCCCGTATGGTTCCGGAAGAAACCATGCGAACACCAGAATGGGCATACACCGAAGGACTGCTTTGGACAGGCGTACAGCAAGTCCCCGGACAAACCACATGTTATAAAGGCGGACCGGGCGGCAGAGTTCGTAAGCCACATTCCCGGTGGTGATGGATTCAAAAAGCTGGGATTCCCAGAACCACGTCATAAATAGAGCCAGAAAAGCCTGCTGAAGCCATATGTAGGTGGTAAGAGCGTGAACGTCCATGGGAAAGCTTTCCGGAGATGCTTCGTAAAACGCACGGAATAAAAGAATTTCCATCATGCCCCACACAAACTGGGTGACCATACCGGAAAGGGCGGCTGCCCGGTATTGAAGCCCGTGGATAAATCGGATGCGGAAAAACGACCAGTATTTTTTCATATTCCGCCTCCTAAATCTCAAAATCCCGGTAAAGGGCCGCAATGATCTCGTCTAAGGCTGCATCTTTTTTGGGCCGGTGGGATTTTAACTCGTCGAGGGTTCCGTCAAGAAGGAGCCGGCCTTTGCCGATCAAAAGGACCCGGTCCGCCAAGGCTTCCATGTCCTGCATATCGTGAGTCGTAAGAAGAACGGTGGTATTGTGCCTTTGGTTCTGCCTGCGGATAAAATCCCTTACCGCCAGCTTGGAAACCGCATCTAGGCCGATGGTGGGTTCGTCCAGAAACAGAATTTTCGGATTGTGGAGCAAAGAGGCGGCAATTTCGCAGCGCATCCGCTGCCCAAGGGACAATTGCCTGGCCGGGGTGCGCAATAGTTCTTCCAGAGATAAAAGTTCCGTCAGTTCGCTTAGGGTTTCGTGGTAAGATGTCTTGGGAATGTCGTAGATGTCGCGGAGAAGTTCATAAGAGTCTATGATAGGAACGTCCCACCAGAGCTGGGTGCGCTGTCCGAATACAACGCCTATGTTCTTAACATGTTCTTTCCGTTCCCTCCATGGAACGCGGCCGTCTATGATGCAGGTGCCGTCATCGGGGGTAAGGATACCGCTTAGAATTTTGATGGTAGAGCTTTTACCCGCCCCGTTGGGACCGATATAACCTACCATTTCTCCGTCTCCGATAGAAAAGGAGATGTCTGAAAGAGCATGGATTACTTCCTGCTCTTTGTGAAAAAGTGCCTTCATGGCTTCCAAAAAGCCGGCGCTTCTTCTGGCGACCTTAAAAGTCTTGTTGATGTGTTCCACTTGAATCATGTTGGTTCCTCCTGGTAGTAATATTTTTGAACGTGATCCTTCCGGCAGCGGACAGTGAGACCTGTCATAACCGGTGAGAGCGTTCTAATATCTTGCCAAGCGGTGAGCGCAGACGATAAATGGTTTCTGGCGCTGCTCTCCGGGAGCTATAAAAAATGACCCGGGGACTCTACCGTGGTATTAATATTCTCTTTTCCTGAATGTAAGAATTGAAGATAGAATGGAAAAGGAATTTCAGTTTAACACCGCCTAAATTTACTGTCAAGTGTATGAAAAAATAATCTTGACATTTCCGGGAAAAATGTTAATATAAACATATGAACAGATATTCATATATTAATAGTAACACAAAGGAGGTGTGGAATGGAACCGGACGGTAAAAAAATGATAACGGAACCTGAAATCGACCAATGTGATTTCATTTGTGTCCATGAAGGGGTTGTAAATAAGGTGCTGAAGGCAATGCCAAAGGAACAGGAGCTATTTGACCTGGCGGAATTTTATAAGGTTTTTGGAGATCCTACCAGAGTGAAAATCCTTTATGTTCTCAGTCAGTCGGAGATGTGTGTGTGCGACATCGCCAATCTGCTTGGAATGGGGCAGTCAGCCATCTCTCATCAGCTTCGTGTTTTAAAGCAGATGCGCCTAGTGAAATTTAGAAGAGAAGGAAAGACGGTTTTTTATTCTCTGGCAGACGGCCATATCGAGACGATTCTGGCTCAGGGAATGGAGCATATCAATGAATAATTAAATCATTTTAATAAAGGAATGAGGAGAATAATATGAAAAAGATTGTAAAATTAGAAGGTTTATGCTGTGCCAACTGTGCGGCAAAGATTGAAGAGGGCGTTAAAAAATTATCAGGTGTGGAAAGTGCTTCTTTAAGCTTTATGACACAAAGGCTGACGGTAGAAGTCGAGGAGACGAAAACAGACGAAGTGATGGAAGCTGCAAGAAAAATTGCAAATAAGATCGAACCGGAAGCCGAATTTAAAATACTTCGGTAGATCAAAGGAGCCGCTATGACAAAGAAACAAAAAAAGATGGTAATCAGGCTGGCAGCCAGTGCTGTATTTTTTGCAATCGGATTGGTTTTTGAAGGAAAAAATTCCTGGTATCTGGTTCCCTTTATTATTTCCTATCTTGCAGCAGGATACGATGTTCCTCTGCGGGCTCTGCACAGCATGAGAACCGGTCAGTTTTTTGATGAGAATTTTTTAATGTCTCTGGCCACGTTCGGGGCCATCGGAATTGGAGCCATGGAGGAAGCCGTGGGAGTTATGCTGTTTTATCAGATCGGCGAACTCTTCAATGATTATGCGGTCAATAAATCAAGGAAATCCATTACCCAACTGATGGATATTAACCCCGAATATGCCAATCTCCTGACAGACGGAAAAGAGGAGCGTGTCGATCCCTATGAGGTCCAGGTAGGAGATATCATCGTTGTAAAGCCTGGGGAGAAGGTACCCTTAGACGGAATCGTGACCAAAGGAGCCGCCGGTCTTGATACAAAGGCTTTAACCGGAGAATCCATGCCCGTAGAAGTAAAGGAAGGCGATGAGGTAATCAGCGGTTCCATCAACTTAAACAGCGTGTTAGAGATCCGGGTAACCAAACTGTTTGATGATTCCACCGTGGCAAAGATTCTGGAACTTGTGGAAAATGCCAGCTCCAGAAAGGCAAAGGCAGAAAATTTTATTACCAGGTTTGCAAGAGTCTATACTCCTGCCGTTGTAATCCTTGCAGTAATTCTGGCCGTTGTTCCGCCGCTTGTTTCCGGCGGTGACTGGGGCACCTGGATCTATCGTGCCTGCAGCTTTTTGGTTGTTTCCTGTCCCTGTGCGCTGGTGATCTCTGTGCCTTTGAGCTTTTTCGGCGGACTTGGTGCGGCATCCAAACAGGGAATCCTTTTAAAAGGAAGCAATTATCTGGAAGCTATGGCTTCCTTGGATACGGTAGTATTTGATAAAACAGGTACGCTTACAACCGGCAAGTTTAAAGTCACAGAAATTGAAGCGGTGTCAGTTACCAAAGAAGAACTTCTAAAACTGGCAGCCTACGGGGAGTTTCACTCCAATCATCCCATTGCCCTGTCCGTAAAAGAGGCTTATGGGAAACCTGTGGATCAGACAAAGCTGGGAAGTGTGGAAGAGCTTGCCGGTTACGGTGTCCGGGCGGAGCTTTTATTGGAAGAGGGAAAACGCAGTCTATCGGTTGGAAATAAAAGGCTTATGGAACAGCTTGGGATTTTAATTCCTGGAGAAGAACCCATCATAGGAACCACTCTCTATGTAGCAGAAGATGCTTCTTATCTTGGTTCCATCACCATTTCCGATGCCATCCGGGAAGATGTGCCGGTGGCGTTAAAGGGACTGAAATCAGCGGGAGTGAAAAAGCTTATCATGCTTACCGGGGATAAACAGGAGGTTGGCCGTGCAGTCGGTGAAAAGCTGGGACTTGATGAGGTTCACGGCGGACTGCTTCCCGGAGATAAAGTAGGGAAAGTGGAAGAACTTTTGAGAAAGAAGGAAGCAGGCACCACGCTGGCATTTGTCGGCGACGGCATCAACGATGCACCGGTTCTTGCCCGTGCGGATGTGGGAATTGCAATGGGCGGCATCGGCTCTGACGCCGCAGTGGAAGCAGCCGATGTGGTCATTATGACAGATGAACCTTCAAAGCTTACGGATATTATTCTGATTGCAAGAAAGACCATGGTCATCGTAAAGCAGAACATTGTGTTTGCCATTGGTGTAAAAGTGCTCATCCTTTTGCTGTCTGCTATGGGAATTGCAACCATGTGGGCCGCCGTATTTGGGGACGTAGGTGTATCAGTACTGGCCATTTTAAACGCCATTCGAGCATTGAAGTATGGAGATAAAGATAAAAAAACACATTGACAAATTTTTTTCCAGCTGATATATTTTACACATATTGCGGGTGGTGCGAAGACGGTCCATTGTTGTAAGACTGTGTTTGCCCACCCCTTTTTTGGGAAATACTTCTGATTGGAAATCTAGGATTAAGAAAGGGAGATTGTATTATGAGCAAGTATAGCAAAGAAGACATATTCCGTATCGTGGAGGAAGAGGATGTAGAATTTATCCGCCTCCAGTTTACGGATATTTTCGGTATGATGAAAAACGTCGCTATCACCAAAAGCATGCTTTCCAAGGCATTAGAAAACCGCTGCATGTTTGATGGTTCCTCCATTGAAGGTTTTATAAGGAGTGAAGAGTCTGATATGTATCTTTATCCGGATCTGGATACCTTTGAGATTTTTCCATGGCGCCCCCAGCAGGGAAAAGTAGCAAGACTCATGTGTGATGTATACTCTCCCGATAAGACTCCTTTTGAAGGCGATCCAAGATACGTGCTTAAAAAAGTATTGAAGAAAGCCAGGGACATGGGCTTTGTATTTCATGCAGGTCCGGAATGTGAATTTTTTCTGTTTCATACCGATGAGGAGGGCTGTCCCACCACTCATACCCATGAGACAGCAAGTTATTTTGATGTGGCACCAATTGATCAGGCTGAAAATGTCCGCAGGGATATGGTATTATCCCTGGAAGAGATGGGCTTTATGATTGAAGCCTCCCATCATGAGATTTCCCCGGGACAGCATGAGATTGATTTTCAATATGCGGAAGGCATTGTAACCGCAGATAACATTATGACCTTTAAAATGGCGGTGAAAGCCATTGCAAAACGGCATGGCCTCCATGCGACCTTTATGCCCAAGCCCAAGGCAGGGGTCAATGGTTCCGGTATGCATATCAACATGTCCCTGACTGATTTAAACGGACGGAATATGTTTGAGGATTCCAGGGATGAGCTGGGGTTAAGTAAGAATGCTTACCAGTTTATTGCCGGCATTCTTCACCATATGAAGGGCATGACGATTTTGACCAATCCTCTGGTCAATTCCTATAAGCGTCTCGTTCCGGGATACGATGCTCCCATTTATATCGCATGGTCCGCTAAAGCAAACCGGAGTCCGTTGATCCGTATTCCATCCTCCAGGGGAGAAGGCACCAGGATCGAACTTCGCTGCCCGGATTCTGCCGTAAATCCATATCTGGCTCTGGCCGCATGTCTGGCCGCAGGTCTTGATGGGATTGAAAAGGGAATGACACCGCCGGAAAGTGTGGACAGCAATGTATTTGCCATGTCTCAGGAGGAGATATCACGCAGAGGAATCGAACAGCTTCCGGAAACACTTGGGGAGGCCATTGAAGCATTCCGTAAGGATGAATTTATGAAAGACGTTTTGGGAGAGCATATCTTCACCAAATATTTAGAAGCCAAGGAAGCCGAGTGGCGTATGTTCCGGGCCCATGTAACGGACTGGGAAGTGGATGAATACCTGAATAAGTATTAATCTTTTGTATCCCCGATACGGTTATCTGGAGGTGAGAGTGTTTGACCAATGTAATAGTGGCATTTTCTAAGGCGGAAGATGCGAAAAATATAAAAAATATTCTTATGAAAAATGGCTTTTCGGTCTCCGCGGTCTGCACCTCCGGCTCTCAGGCGCTCAATAGTGCCGATGAACTGGGCAGCGGGATCGTGGTGTGCGGATGCAGGTTTGCTGATATGGTATATCAGGAAATCTACGAATGTCTTCCCCCGGGAATGCAGATGCTTCTTGTGGCCTCTCCCAGCCAGTGGAACGGAAGAGCGCCGGAAGACGTGGTCTGTTTGGGGCTTCCGTTAAAAGTCCAGGACTTGGTAAGCACTCTGGAAATGATGATGGAAACCATGGCCAGAAGACGGAAAAAATTAAAGAACCAGCCAAGGGAGCGGAGTAAGGAAGAGGTGGATCTGATTAAGCAGGCAAAAGAACTGCTGATGGAGCGAAATCACATGTCCGAATCAGATGCCCACCGGTATATCCAGAAATGCAGCATGGACAGCGGAACCAATATGGTGGAAACTGCCCAGATGATTATGAGTTTAATCAATCGATAGAAGTTGAGGAAATAGTGATGAAATTTACAAAAATGCAGGGAATCGGCAACGATTATGTTTATATCAACTGTTTTGAAGAAACGGTGGAAAATCCGGCGGAGCTTTCCAAAAAGGTCAGCGACCGCCACTTTGGAATCGGGTCAGACGGCCTGATTCTTATCTGCCCTTCCAAAACAGCAGACTGTCGTATGCGCATGTTTAATGCAGATGGATCGGAAAGTGCCATGTGCGGCAACGGAATCCGCTGTGTGGGAAAATACGTATTCGATCACCATCTGGTGGAAAAGACGGAATTTGATGTGGAAACAGAGGCAGGGATCAAGCACTTAAAGGTGACGGAAGAAGACGGCAGGGCCGTGAAGATTACCGTTGATATGGGCATACCGGAAGTTACCAGTAAGGTGCCGGAGCCCATCTGCATTTCCGGTACGGATTACGAGTTTATCGGGATCTCGGTGGGAAACCCTCATGCGGTCTACTATATGGATGGCATTGATGCGCTGGATTTAGAATCCATTGGTCCGGCATTTGAACATCATGAGCGGTTTCCGGAAAGAACTAATTCTGAGTTCATTGAAGTTATAAATAAAAACTACATCCGGATGAGAGTCTGGGAGCGGGGCAGCGGGGAAACCTGGGCCTGCGGCACCGGAGCAACAGCCAGTGCAGTGGCCTGTGCCCTGAGCGGACGTACCGGGGATACGGTAGAGGTGGAGTTAAAAGGCGGAAATTTGACCATACACTGGGACCGGGAAGGAAGCGGTCATGTGTTCATGACCGGTCCGGCAGTGGAAGTGTTTCAGGGAGAATTCGACATAAAAAATCTTTCATACAATACAGGAGGAACCAATGGTAAAGATCAATGAAAATTATTTAAAGCTTCCGGGAAGCTATCTGTTTTCTACAATTGCAAAAAAGGTGAATGCTTACATAGAAGCAAATCCAGACAAGAAGGTCATAAGACTTGGTATCGGTGACGTTACCCAGCCTTTGGCGCCTGCTATTATTGAAGCACTTCATGGAGCGGTTGATGAGATGGGGAGTGCAGAGTCCTTTCATGGCTATGCACCGGACCTTGGCTATGCCTTTTTAAGAGAGACCATTGCAAATGAGGATTATATCTCCAGAGGCTGCCAGATCGGGGCAGATGAGATTTTTGTTTCGGATGGTGCAAAGAGTGACTGCGGAAACATTCAGGAGATTTTTGACGAAAACTGTACCATCGCTGTTTGTGATCCGGTGTATCCTGTATACGTGGATTCCAATGTCATGGCAGGAAGAACCGGAGTATACGATGAAGTTACCGGTAAATGGAGCAATGTCATTTATATGCCTTGTACGGCAGAGAATCAGTTTGTGCCTGAGCTTCCGGAAAGAACTCCGGACTTAATTTATCTTTGTGTTCCAAACAATCCCACTGGTACGACCCTGACCAGGGATCAGTTAAAAGTTTGGGTGGATTATGCCAATAAGAACGGTGCGGTCATTCTTTATGATGCCGCTTACGAGGCTTATATTGCAGAAGAGGATGTTCCTCATACCATTTATGAGATTGAGGGTGCGAAGACCTGTGCCATTGAATTCCGTTCCTTCTCAAAGAATGCCGGCTTTACCGGAGTCCGTCTTGGCTTTACCGTAATACCAAAGGAACTGGTCAGAGGCGGTACGTCTTTACATGCTTTGTGGGCAAGACGTCACGGAACCAAATTTAACGGAGCCCCCTACATCATCCAGAAAGCCGGAATGGCGGTTTATTCTGAGGAAGGCAAAGCTCAGCTGAAAGAGCAGGTGGCTTATTACATGAGGAATGCAAACGTTATCTATAACGGGTTAAAAGAGGCAGGCTGTGAGGTTTACGGCGGTGTAAATGCTCCATATATCTGGTTAAAGGTACCGGGCGGAATGACTTCCTGGGAGTTTTTTGACCTGCTCCTGGAAGAAGCAAGTGTAGTGGGAACTCCTGGAAGCGGATTCGGCCCAAGCGGAGAAGGATACTTCCGTCTGACCGCATTCGGAACCTACGAAAATACGGTAGAGGCCATTGAAAGACTTAAAAAAATGCCTTCCCTAAGAAAATAAAGGTTGACAAGTATTTGATAATTCGATATTATTAAATATAAGAAAGATTTATAAGTTTACAGTTTCATTTGTAAGAACAAAAGCGTTCAGTACTTGGGAAGTACTGGCGCTTTTTTTATTTCAAGGAGGAAGATATGGACGATATTGATAAGAAAATAGTGCAGACCCTGCAGAAGAATGCCCGGGCATCCTTAAAGAATATAGCAGAAAAAACCTTTTTGTCCTCACCTGCAGTTTCCTCCAGAATCGAGAAGCTGGAGCGGGAGAAAATCATCACCGGATACCATGCGCAGGTAGACCCTATGAAGCTTGGATATCACATTACGGCATTTGTAAATTTAGACGTTTCTCCAGTGGATAAAATCCAGTTTTATTCCAGTATGGAGTCCATACCAAACGTGCTGGAGTGCAACTGTGTGACCGGAGATTATTCCATGCTGCTAAAAGTGGCGTTTCAAAGCACCATGGAACTTGATGTTTTCATCGGACAGCTTCAAAAATACGGAAAAACCAATACACAGATCGTATTTTCTACTCCCGTAGGCCCAAGAGGTGTGGATGTTATGGCGGAATTGGGAGAAAAAGAATAAATTTTATGCAAAAACTGGTACCGGGGAATCTTCTTTCACATACGTTATAGAATAGAGGTATGTGAAAGGAGTTTTTCTTTTGGCTGAGAGACAGATCGTAGTAATAGATGCCGGCCACGGCGGTGCAGATCCGGGTGCGACCTACAACGGACGGCAGGAAAAAGATGATAACTTAAAGCTTGCGCTGGCAGTAGGGCGGGTTCTTGCAGACCGGGGAGTCGATGTCAGGTATACGAGAACTGACGATACCTACAATACACCTCTTGAGAAAGCCATGATGGGAAATGATGCAGAAGCAGACTTTTTTGTTTCCATACACCGCAATGCAATGCCAGTACCTGGCACCGGTTCAGGAGCAGAAGTCCTTGTGTTTGAAGATAAAGGAATCCAGTCTATGCTGGCTAAAAATATGATGGAAGCCTTGGCTGAGACCGGATTTGCCGATTTGGGAGTCATTGAACGTCCGGGTCTGGTAGTTCTTAGAAGGACAAAGGTGCCGTCGGTTTTGGTGGAAGCAGGGTTTATAGATAACGAGGCAGATAATTACCTGTTTGACCAGAATTTTGAAGCGATTGCAAAGTCCATTGCTGACAGTATCATGAAAACCATTGAGGAGCAGGAAGAGACTTATACGGAATATTATCAGGTCCAGACCGGAGCTTACCGGGTCCGTTCCCTGGCAGAGGCCCAGCTCAATGAATTAAAGGCCCAGTCATTTCCTGCTTTTATTGTTCAGGAAGACGGACTTTATAAGGTTCGGGTAGGTGCATTCCGTAACATTGATAATGCAGTGCGTATGGAACAGGCACTCAGAAGGTATGGATATAATACATTTATGGTAAAAAGACCGGCTGTATATTGAAATTTATGGGTCGCCGGGACGCAGGCTTTGAAGAAAGGCCACGCCCCTGCGGCTTTTTTCGTTTTCATGCTTGACAAAAGCCCTGCCGTCCTTTAATGTCTGAATCAGAAGACGGAAGAAGGAGAGAGAGAACATGATAAAAGCGGTTATATTTGATATGGATGGTGTTTTGATCGACAGCGAAGGCGTTTATCTGGAATATCAATTGGAATTTGCAAGAACTAAAAATCCGGATGTAAGGCTGGAACAGCTTTATCCTATGGCAGGAGCCACCAAAAAGGATTCCTGGGAGGTTATGGAGCGGGCAGTGAACAACGGACAAACCTGGGAAGAATTAAGAGACGAATTCCGGAAAAAGGACATTTATCGGGAAATTGATTATAGAAAGCTGTACCGCCCCGATGCGACGGCGGTCCTCTCACAGTTAAAAGCAGACGGATACCGGCTTGCTCTTGCCTCCTCCACTCATTTAGAACTGGTGGAACGAATCCTGGAGGAAAACGGAATCCGGTCTTATTTTGAAGAGGTCATCAGCGGCAGCCAGTTTAAAAGAAGCAAGCCTGATCCAGAGATTTATCTGCATACCGCCGCGTGTCTTGGGATTGCTCCCAGGGAATGTCTTGCAGTAGAGGATTCCACTCTTGGGATTCAGGCAGCTTACCGGGCGGGAATGAAGATTGCCGCCATCATAGATACGCGGTACGGATTCGACCAGAGTCTGGCCGATTACAGGCTCAGTCAGGTAAAAGATGTATTAGAAGCCGTTAAAAAGGCATAGGATATGATATACCATTGAATTCAGGAGGAATTGCTTGAAGTATATCAGCGAGCTTTTAAAAGGTGTCATCATAGGAGTGGCCAACATCCTTCCCGGCATCAGCGGAGGAATGCTCGCCATTACAATGGGCGTGTACGATAAGATCATTCATGCGGTGAACCGAATTTTTAAGGAACCGGTGAAAAGCCTTCGGATTCTCCTTCCATATGGGATCGGAGCCGTTGCAGGTATTATTTTCCTTTCTCTGGTTTTTGAATATCTTTTTCATACATATCCCCTTCAGACCAAACTGTCATTTTTAGGATTGATCGCCGGAGGGCTTCCCGCCTTATTCCGGAAATCCTTTTCAAAGGAGCAGACCGACCGGAAAAAAGGTATTTTAACAACGGTGACCACCTGCGTTTTGGTGGTTCTCATTACTTTCGTGGCGGAGACCGCGATCGCTTCCGGAAAGAGCGGAGGGACAATGGATCTGGCAACCGGAGCCGCTTATCTTTCTTCCGGAAAGTTCTGGTTCATCACCTTGTTTTTCATCGGTCTGGTGGCGGCAGCAACTATGATCGTGCCGGGAGTCAGCGGTTCCATGATCATGATGATGCTGGGATTTTACGAACCCATTCTTCAGGCCAATAATGCATGCATTAGGGCTTTATCGGTTATGGATTTTTCCACACTTCTTTTTAATGTTGTGGTGCTGGCTCCGTATTTTGCCGGAATGGCGGTCGGGGTGTTTTTATTTGCCAGAGCCGTGGAGCAGCTCCTGACCCGTCATGAATGCCAGATGTACCGGATCGTGATCGGTCTGGTTCTTTCTTCCCCCTTTGTAATCCTGTGGGACGTTCCATGGAAAAGCGTGGCGCTGTATGAACTTATGGGAGGGATTGCACTGGCCCTTCTTGGATATGTAGCTGCGGACCTGCTGGGAGGAGAAGGGTGATGCTTTAAACAGTAGCCAATGCGGATTTTTCTAAAAGAAGGAAAGGCTTCTCAAATGCAGATATGAGGTCAATAACTGCATTTGAGAGGTCTTTCCTTCTTTCTGTTAAAACCGTATGTTCTTTAAGAATATTCCGCAATACGGGTAATTCCCACATAGATGTGGGAGATCCGGTACCAGGTGGCAAAATCAATAATACCTGTTACAGGAAGTTTAAAAATACTCTGGAACTGGCGGACTGCTTCTGCCGTATCCGGTCCATAGATACCGTCGGCGGTGATTCGCGGAATGGCAGTATAAACGCCTGCAATGGTATCCAACTGCTCCTGAACCTGCCGGACCTTATCTCCGCTTGCCCCAATGGTCAGGTTATAACCTGGGAACGAAGACGGAACGCCGGAAACCTGTTCTGCGGTGTTGATGTACATATCGCTTCCGTAATAGTTCCGGATGATCTGGATGGCGGTGTAGCCCTGTTCTCCTAAGTCACAGCTTCCCCATTGTGACATCCAGTTTGGGCACCGGACCCGCTGCCCGTCGCAGTACTGGGTAAGAATGGGCTGGCGGACTCCCGGACGGGACAAATAGCTGTTGAAGATTTCATCGACTACCTGGGAAATGCTTTCATAAATGTTGCGCCCATAGATCCATTTGTGGTCAAAAGCAGTGGAGGAGGTGATGGTAAAATCATATCCCTGATTCCGGTACCATTCGGTATAGACCCGGTTCAAGGTGAAGCTCATAATGGCAAGAACATTGGCGATGATGGTTTCTCTGGGCCATGTGGCATAAATCTCACTGGATGCGACGTTTTTGATGTATTCTCCGTAAGGAACGTAATAATTAGGTGCTGTCGGGTCGGTAGGAACACCGTCGTGAACGATGATGGTTTCAGGAATTACCACCTGGCTGAGGACGATTTCTCCTGTTTCTGCAACCGGCTTTACTTCTGCTTCGGCGATTTTGGGAGGATATTCCCCATACAGTGTGTGGTCCGGGATAACTATGGGCACATCAGGAGATACTTCATCTACGATGGGAACCATCCGTACGGGCTGAAGTGCCAGGGTGTCTGCGAGGATTTCCGTACCGTTGATGGAAACTGGTTCAAAGCCCTGGGCGCGGACGAAAAGTGAGTATTGGGAATAAGGCTGGACAAGGCTGGGAGATAAACTTAAATCTACGGGAGGTGCGGAAAGGCTTACCTGCTCCGTCTGCCCGGAAGAATCAGTAACAAGCTGTTCCAATGTACTTTCCGGATCTCCGGTATAGGAAACGGAAATTTCTGCATTCTGTATGGGAAAGTTGTTTTCATTTGAAACAACATTTACCAGAAGAGAACCGGTCGCAGTGGTTTCCTGTGCTCTTGCTGTCATGTATGGATTCATAGGATTCCCCTTAATGGAATGATTGTTATAAATATATTGCCGGATGGCAGAAATCATTACAAAAGTCCCCGCAGAGTCATAAAAAACATTCTGCGGGGGACTTTTCAGAAAAAGGATGATTTGGGTTCGTGAAACATGGATTCCACGTAATTGCGCATTTCCTGACGGCTGTCAATGTTTCTTGCACCTTCTACAATGGCATTTCTCTCAGGTTCGGAAAGGCCTGCAAATCGGTTAAGAATGTCGGAGTGCTGTGCCAATTCCATGGTGAATCCGATTGGAAGATCACTGTTATCAATCATATTTATCACCTCGGTCCTATTTTCCCCGAATTGGGCCGAAAGTATACTTTTGAATATAATACCAGAGGAAGATTGCATAATTATACAACATTATATGGATATTATTTAGAATATTAAAAAAACATGAATAAAAAATGGAAAAAGAATTGCGAAGAAAACGGTTGAAAAATGTCACAGGATAATGTATAATCTATTCAATTTGGGCAGATATCAGTCGGCCTAATAACCATAGCATTGAGAAAGGATTGGGACTTTGCGTATGAAAGCTTTTTTAATACTGGAAGACGGCACTGTGTTTACAGGGACAAGCATTGGTTCAACACGGGAAGTAATAAGCGAGATTGTATTCAATACTTCCATGACGGGATATTTAGAAGTCCTCACCGACCCCTCTTATGCGGGGCAGGCAGTTGTAATGACTTATCCGTTAATTGGCAATTACGGCATTTGCCGGGAAGATATGGAATCATTAAAACCGTGGCCCGATGGCTACATTGTCAGAGAATTATCTAGAATCCCCAGCAACTTTAGATGTGGGGATACCATTCAGCATTTCTTAGAAGAAAACGACATTCCAGGTATCAGTGGTATCGATACGAGAGCCCTAACAAAAATTTTAAGAGAAAAAGGTACGATGAACGGCATGATTACAACCAATGAAGGTTTTGATCTTGATGACGTCATTTCACGTATGAAAAAATATTCTGTTACCGGTGTGGTAAAGGCTACTACCTGTAAGGAAAAGCATGTCCTTCCGGGCGATGGAAAGAGAGTTGCACTCCTTGATTTGGGGGCAAAGAAGAATATCGCCCGCTCTTTAAATGAGAGAGGCTGCGAAGTGACGGTATATCCTGCCGGTACGAAAGCAGAAGAGATCCTGTCCGGGGATTTTGACGGCATCATGCTGTCCAACGGACCTGGTGACCCAAAGGAGTGTACGGAAATCATTGCTGAGATAAAGAAACTGTACGATTCCAATGTTCCCATTTTCGCCATCTGCCTGGGGCATCAGCTTATGGCACTTGCAACCGGAGCGGATACTCATAAATTAAAGTATGGACACCGGGGCGGAAACCACCCGGTCAGGGATTTAGAAACCGGACGCGTTTATATTTCCTCCCAGAACCACGGTTATGTGGTTGATGAAGATACCGTGGACCCGGCTGTTGCGGTTCCTGCATTCGTAAACGTCAATGACGGAACCAATGAGGGGTTAAAGTATACCAATAAGAACATATTCACCGTACAGTACCATCCGGAAGCCTGTCCGGGACCACAGGATTCCAGCTACTTATTTGACCGGTTTATAAACATGATGGAGGAGGAAAATAATGCCTAAGATTCAGGATATTAAGAAAGTGCTCGTTCTTGGCTCCGGCCCGATCATCATCGGCCAGGCTGCAGAATTCGATTATGCCGGGACCCAGGCCTGCCGTTCCTTAAAAGAGGAAGGCGTAGAGGTTGTTTTATTAAATTCCAATCCTGCCACCATCATGACGGATAAGGATATTGCAGATAAAGTATACATCGAGCCTTTGACGGTCGAGGTGGTGGAGCAGCTTATTTTAAAAGAAAAACCGGACAGCGTGCTTCCGACCCTGGGCGGCCAGGCAGGATTAAATCTTGCCATGGAGCTTGCTGACAACGGCTTTTTGGAAAAGCACAACGTCCGCCTCATCGGAACCACGGCTCTCACCATTAAAAAGGCAGAAGACCGTGAGATGTTTAAGGAAACCATGGAAAAGATCGGGGAACCGGTAGCTCCTTCCGATATTGTGGAGAATGTGGAAGACGGACTTCGGATCGCGGAAGAAATCGGATATCCCATCGTTCTTCGTCCTGCTTATACCCTGGGAGGTTCGGGCGGCGGGATTGCTGAGAATCCGGCCCAGTGCCGTGAGATTCTTGAAAACGGACTTCGCTTATCCCGTGTGGGACAGGTTCTGGTAGAACGCTGTATCGCCGGATGGAAGGAAATTGAATATGAAGTTATGCGGGACGGTGCAGGAAATGTGATCACCGTATGTAATATGGAAAACATCGACCCTGTAGGTGTTCATACCGGAGACAGCATCGTAGTGGCGCCGTCCCAGACCCTTGGAGACAAAGAGTACCAGATGCTGCGTACCTCCGCATTAAAGATCATCAGCGAGCTGGGGATCACAGGCGGCTGTAACGTACAGTACGCCCTTCACCCGGAAAGCTTTGAGTACTGCGTGATCGAGGTAAACCCACGTGTAAGCCGTTCCTCTGCGCTTGCATCAAAGGCTACCGGATATCCCATTGCAAAGGTGGCGGCAAAGATTGCCTTAGGATATACCCTGGATGAGATCAAGAATGCGGTAACGAAAAAAACCTATGCAAGCTTTGAACCCATGCTTGATTACTGTGTGGTTAAGATGCCCCGCCTTCCGTTTGATAAGTTTTTAAGTGCCAAGAGAACTCTGGGTACCCAGATGAAGGCGACGGGTGAGGTCATGAGCATCTGCACCAGCTTTGAAGGCGGCCTTATGAAAGCCATCCGCTCTCTGGAGCAGCATGTGGACAGCCTGCTGTCTTATGACTTTACGGAACTTACGGATGAAGAACTGACAGAAACCCTTCATCTGGTGGATGACAGAAGAATCTGGGTCATTGCAGAGGCGATCAGAAGAGGCTTTTCCTATGAGACCATTCATGAGATCACAAAGGTCGATGTGTGGTTTATTGATAAGCTGGCCATTCTTGTGGAGATGGAAGAAGCACTGAAAAAAGGTCCTCTGACCACCGAATTATTAAAGGAAGCCAAACGTCTGGAATTCCCGGATACTGTGATTTCCAGGCTGACCGGAATCTCTGTGGAAGACATTCATCAGAGAAGAAAAGACAACGGCATTACAGCGGCATTTAAGATGGTAGATACCTGTGCGGCTGAATTTGCCGCCGAAACACCTTATTATTACTCCTGCTTTGGAAGTGAGAATGAAGCCATTCAGACTTCCGGAAGAAAGAAAGTATTGGTTCTGGGTTCCGGTCCTATCCGCATCGGCCAGGGAATCGAGTTTGACTTCTGCTCCGTTCACAGCACCTGGAGCTTCAGCAGAGAAGGCTATGAGACGATCATTGTCAATAACAACCCTGAGACCGTAAGTACAGACTTTGATATTGCCGATAAACTGTATTTTGAACCTCTTACTCCGGAGGATGTGGAGAGCATTGTGGACATCGAAAAGCCGGACGGAGCAGTGGTACAGTTCGGCGGACAGACTGCCATCAAACTGACCGAAGCGCTGATGAAGATGGGAGTCCCCATTCTTGGAACCGCAGCAGAAGATGTAGATGCAGCGGAAGACCGGGAGCTTTTTGATAAGATCCTGGAAGAATGCCAGATCCCAAGACCAGCCGGACAGACTGTATTTACAGCGGAAGAAGCGAAGACGGTGGCAAACCAGCTTGGTTATCCGGTGTTAGTAAGACCTTCCTATGTACTTGGCGGACAGGGAATGCAGATTGCGATTTCCGATCAGGATGTGGACGAATTCATCGGAATCATCAATCAGATTGCCCAGGAACACCCGATTCTGGTGGATAAATATATTATGGGAAAAGAGATCGAAGTCGATGCAGTCTGCGACGGCCAGGAGATCTTAATCCCTGGCATTATGGAGCATATCGAACGTGCCGGTGTCCATTCCGGTGACAGTATTTCCGTATATCCGGCTCAGAGCATTGACGAGGAAGTCAAGGGAAAGCTGGTGGAATACACCAGAAGACTGGCGAGGGCTCTTCATGTAAAGGGTATGATCAATATTCAGTTCATTGTGAGCGGAAAAGACGTATATGTTATCGAGGTAAATCCTCGTTCTTCCCGTACGGTGCCATATATCAGTAAAGTGACCGGAATTCCTATCGTTCCTCTGGCGACCCAGGTGATTTGCGGCCATACCATTAAGGAGCTGGGGTATGAGCCGGGGCTGCAGCCGGAGGCAGATTACATTGCCGTAAAGATGCCGGTATTCTCCTTTGAGAAGATCCGCGGCGCAGACATCAATCTGGGACCGGAGATGAAATCCACGGGAGAGTGTCTTGGAATTGCCAAGACCTTTAACGAGGCACTTTATAAGGCGTTTGCAGGAGCAGGCATTAAGCTGCCCAGGCATAAGAATATGATTATCACCGTAAAAGATTCCGACAAGGAAGAGATCATTGAAATTGCAAGAAGGTTCCAGGCACAGGGCTATAAGATATTCTCCACCTCCGGAACTGCGAAGGTATTAAATGAAAACGGTGTAAAAGCCCTTATGGTGCGGAAGCTGGAACAGGAATCGCCCAATCTGCTGGACTTGATTCTGGGGCATGAAATTGATCTGGTCATTGATACCCCGCCTCAGGGGGCCGACAGAAGCAAAGACGGGTTTACGATCCGCAGAAATGCCATTGAAACCGGCGTGACTGTTCTTACTTCCCTGGATACGGCAGCAGCCCTGGTGACCAGTATGGAAAACCGGGCCAAAGAATTGACCCTCATCGACATTGCACAGGTTAAAAATATATAAGGAATTGAGATGATATGATATTTTACATCAACAAACAGGCGGTAGAAATTAAAACCAGATTTGATAATGCACCACTGACTTCCCCCAATGAGGCTTGTGCGGCCATGGGAATGCTCTATAAAATCTATGGCCTGCCTGTTCCTGAAAAAAAGGACATGGTAAGCCAGATGAAAGAGGATTTTCATGCAGCAGTAAAAGATCTTCCGGTTCCGTCGGAGTTTGCTGCAAAAATCATAAGTCTACTTGATGCGTATTATAAAGATGATCCGGTGACGGAGGAGATCTATGAATTGTTAAAATACAGTTATGAAGAGCAGAAATAGCTTTTCAATATAGAAGAAAGGCCGGAATTACAGGTAATCCTGTTCCGGCCTTTCTTCTATATTAATGTCAGATTCATTACTGTGCTGGTTTTTTGACAAATTGTTTGTCAAATTCAGGGTTGAAATAGTAGAAGTTTTTCGCATCTAAATCAGATTTGATTTTTTCAAGGGCCTCTCCAAACCGCTGGAAATGCACCACTTCTCTTGCCCGAAGGAATTTCAGTGGTTCCCGTACGTCTGGATCTGTGATGATACGAATTAAGTTATCATAGGTGGTTCTTGCTTTCTGTTCTGCGGCAAGGTCCTCGATCAAATCGGTGATGGCATCGCCTTTGGACTGAAACTCGCATGCATTGAAGGGAACTCCGGCAGCGGCAGTCGGCCAGAGCGCGGTGGTATGATCAATATAATATGCATCAAACCCTGCGGTTTTTGCCTGTTCCGCAGACAAGTTTTTCGTCAGCTGATAGATAATGGAACAAATCATTTCAAGATGACCCAGTTCTTCTGTCCCGATATCGGTCAAAAGTCCTCCCACTTCTTTGCATGGCATGGTATATCTCTGGGAAAGATACCGCATAGAAGCAGCTAATTCTCCGTCAGGACCGCCGAACTGGCTGATGACCAGAGAGGCAGTTTTAGGACAGGTCTCTTTAATGTTTACCGGGAACTGCAGTCTTTTTTCATAACTCCACATTATACATTACCTCCTTCCCACGGCAGGGGACCATCGGCCCAGGTGAAATGCTTCTGCCCTGGGTATTTTGTGTTGATGTCATTTTTGTTATTGGTATCCGGGCAGACACAGTCCATGGTGAGAGGTTCAAAATTTTCTGTGTAGTTTTTTAACAGCTGCTTTCTCTGTTCCATGGCTTGCTTAAATGCAGTCAGCGCTTCCTGATCCACTGGATGAGTATCCAGATACAAGGTTAAGTCGTTGACCGTAAAACTGATTTCTGTAATTTGTTTTAAGAGATTATTGCGGTCTGCCATCATGCCTCACCTCCCGTAACATAGAAGGGGAGATTCAGGCTTGGAAATATGGTGCCGTTTTTTAAAGCTGCTGCCGGGTCATAGGGCTGTTCCCAAGGCTGCATAGGCACAGTAGCAATTGCAAGCTGAACCGTTGCCGATGGTGTTGCAGGACATGGTTTTGTTTTATCATTTCCGCATGAAGTCGTTGAATTCATAAAAACACTCCTTTCAGTTCTGTCATTCATCCTTCTTTTTTATTATGAACATAAGAATGAAAAATACATTGCAAAAATTCTCCCATATTAACCACCGTAATGTTATTGTAATAAATGGAAAAATGAAATATAATGAAATGGAATACGAGGGAAAAGACAGAATATGGAAAAACAAATTAAGACGGGAGAGCAGAGGTTTGAGTGACAAAAAATTTGCAGTATTAATTGATTCTGATAATATATCAGCCAAGTATATTACATGTATTCTGGATGAGATGACACGATATGGTGTCATTACCTACAAACGGATTTACGGTGATTGGACAAGCGCCCAGATGGGCAAATGGAAGATGGAGCTTTTAGAAAATTCCATCACTCCCATTCAGCAGTTTTCCAATACCGTTGGAAAGAACGCAACTGACTCCGCACTTATTATTGATGCGATGGATTTACTTTATACGGACAATGTAGATGGATTCTGCATCGTATCCAGTGACAGCGATTTTACCCGCCTTGCCAGCAGGCTTAGGGAATCCGGAAAAGAAGTCATCGGAATGGGGGAGGAAAAAACACCCAAATCCTTCCGCGCGGCCTGCACGGTTTTCACCAACTTAGAGGTGCTTCTCGATCAGGATGAAGAAGGAACCGGCGGCGGAGCCATTGGAAAAGAAGTGATTGAGCAGGATATTGCATCCATTATTTTAGAAAATGACGATAAAAACAAGGCGACCGGACTGGGTGAGATCGGCAACCGACTTGTAAAAAAATATTCTGATTTTGATGTGAGAAATTATGGCTACAGCTCTTTGTCAAAATTTCTGGAAGAGATGGACAGCTTTGAACTGAGAAAATCCAATAATGTGGTGACCGTCCGCATGAAGGATAACCGCACAAAACGGCAGGAGCTTGACGATTATGCGGTAAAGTTAGTCAAAGGCAGCGGCAAAAACGGTATGGAGCTTGCAGCTCTGGGCAATGGAATGCACCGGAAGTTTGCAGATTTTAAAGTTAAGGATTATGGCTATTCCACGTTTTCCAAATTTGTACACAGCATTGTGCAGCTGGAAGTGCGGGAGAATAAAAACAATAATAAAGCCGTGTTTTTGAAAAAAGAATAATCACTTGCCATCCGGGAAATCATAATATTTCACGGATGGCTTCTTTTTTAGCTGTAATTCAAAAGGTATAGTTGGAAGATACCGGCAGAAAACCCAGTAACAATCAGGCTTTCAGAGATATGGGGGAAAAAGGAAAAAAATTGACAAAAAAGTGTTGACAATTGATACAATTCATATTATACTAATGAAGCAGTCGGGAACGAGAGAAAAACAAACGTCCGGACAAGCACTGGGATCTTAGCTCAGCTGGGAGAGCATCTGCCTTACAAGCAGAGGGTCACAGGTTCGAGCCCTGTAGGTCCCATTGGTAAACAAAGCGTTTACTTCACAATTTCATATGGCGGAATAGCTCAGTTGGCCAGAGCACACGGTTCATACCCGTGGTGTCGAGAGTTCGAATCTCCCTTCCGCTATTGATAACCCTGTAATCATAAGATTACAGGGTTTTTTGTACGACAGGAAGCGACAGCCTTTTTCCATTTTTTTTATATTCATTTTTGCTGTTTTATGATATACTAACAAATAGCAAAAAGTGGAGGGATTCCATGTATTATTTTATTGTAAACCCCAACTCACGCTGCGGACGTGGACAAACTATATGGAAAAAGCTGGAAGATACGTTAAATGCTTCCGGAGTGGAGTATCAGGCTTTCTTAACAGAGAAGCCGGGAGATGCCAGAATCTTTGCCAGCCGGCTGACAAGCGGCTGTAAAGAATCCATAGTCATCATTGCTGTAGGCGGAGACGGAACAGTGAACGAGATTTTAGATGGGCTTTCCTTCTGTGGTTCTATTACATTAGGGTATATTCCTGCCGGATCAGGTAATGATTTGGCAAGAAGCTTAAAACTGCCGGGGAATCCGGTTCGGTGTTTAAAGAAGATTCTGCATCCAAAATATTATAAGCTGATGGATTACGGGGTTCTGACTTACGGAGACGGAGAAGTCGCCCACAGACGGTTCAGCGTAAGCGCCGGCATCGGAATGGATGCGGCTGTTTGCCATAACATTTTATTTTCAAAAACCAAAAGACTGCTCTATAAGTTCCATGTCGGACGCCTGGCTTATCTCCTGGTGGGGCTCAGGCAGCTAATGCTGGCAAAGCCGTCAAAAGGGTATATTCTTTTGGATGGGGTTCAAAAGGTGGAATTTAACCACGCGTATTTTATATCTGCACATATTCACCCCTATGAAGGGGGAGGATTTAAGCTTGCTCCGGATGCCAGCTTTGAAGATGGGAAACTTACGGTTTGTATGATGAATACCAGGAAAAAGCGGAAGCTGATTCCATTTCTGGCCTGCTCCCTATTAGGCAAAAGATCCTCCAATATGGGGATTCGTTTCTATACCTGTAAAGAGATTATGATTCATATGGAGCAGCCCCTGGCGGTTCATACCGACGGAGAAAGCTGTTTTTGCCAAAAAGATGTACAGATTCACTGTATCAGTAAAAAATTGCGGGTGATTGTATAGCAATGTTTGTATATATATAGAAGAAAGGATAAATTATGAGAATTGGACAGGGATATGATGTTCATAAATTAGTAGAAGGAAGAGATTTGATTATCGGAGGCGTAAAGATTCCGTACGAAAAAGGACTTATGGGCCATTCGGATGCAGACGTATTGATCCATGCGGTCATTGATGCACTGTTTGGTGCGGCCGGATTAGGGGATATCGGAGAGCATTATCCGGATCATGACCCTCAGTATAAAGATGTTTCCAGCATGGAACTGTTAAAGCTGGCAGCAGGACTTTTAGAGGAAAAGGGATATATTGTCGAGAACATTGATGCAACGGTCATTGCTCAGAAGCCAAAGCTTCTGGCTTATCGTCCCCAGATGATGGAGAACATTGCAGATGCGCTCAATCTGCCGGTGGGAAAAGTGAATGTAAAAGCGACTACAGAAGAAGGGCTTGGATTTACGGGAACAGGAGAAGGCATTTCCGCTCAGGCGATCACTCTTCTTACGTCTGTAGAGGATTATTGCTATGATGACAATATCATGAGAGCGGATTGCGGCAGCTGCGGAGGCTGCTGTAAGAAATAGGAACTGGTAAGACAGGAGGGAATTATTATGAAGGTTTTTAATACATTATCCAGACAAAAGGAGGAATTTGTGCCGATAGAGCCATCAAAGGTCAAGATGTACGTCTGTGGCCCTACGGTATACAATTATATACACATCGGCAACGCAAGGCCTATGATCGTATTTGATACGGTGCGGAGATATTTTGAATATAAAGGCTATGAGGTTAATTTTGTCTCCAATTTTACCGATGTAGATGATAAGATCATTAAAAAGGCAATTGAAGAAGGGGTAGATGCAGATGTCATATCAAAACGCTATATTGAAGAATGCAAAAAAGATATGGAAGCCCTGAATGTAAAGCCGGCCACAAGGAATCCTCTGGCAACGGAGGAGATCTGCGGAATGATTGATATGATAAAGGAACTGGTTGATTCCGGTCACGCCTATGCAGCAAAGGACGGAACTGTTTATTTCCGTACCAAAGCGTTTGAAGGTTATGGTAAACTTTCCCATAAGAATCTGGAAGACTTGCAATCCGGTTTCCGGGAAATCAAGGTGACCGGGGAAGACGGCAAGGAGGACCCTTCGGATTTTGTTTTATGGAAGCCGAAAAAAGAGGGGGAGCCTTACTGGGAATCTCCATGGTGTGAAGGCAGACCGGGATGGCATATTGAATGTTCCGTTATGTCAAAGAAATATCTTGGGGATCAGATTGATATCCATGCAGGGGGAGAGGATTTAATATTCCCTCATCATGAGAATGAGATCGCCCAAAGCGAAGCAGCCAATGGAAAAGAATTTGCAAAATACTGGATGCACAATGCATTCTTGAACATAGACAATAAAAAGATGTCCAAATCTCTTGGGAATTTCTTTACGGTCAGAGATATTGGCGAGAAATATGATCTGCGGATTCTGCGTTTCTTTATGCTCAGTGCTCATTACAGAAGTCCTCTTAATTTCAGTGCTGAATTGATGGAAGCTTCCAAGAACGGCCTGGACCGGATTCTGACAGCTGTGGATAAGTTAAAGGATCTTCAGGCCAAAGCAAAGACACAGACTCTTCGTGAAGGGGAGGATAAAAAGCCTGTGGAAGAACTGGTTGTCAAATTCGAGACTGCGATGGATGATGATTTTAACACAGCAGATGCAATATCCGCAATTTTTGAATTAGTAAAGTTAAGTAACTCCACTACTAATGAGAACAGTTCTGCAGAATATGTGAGTTTCTTAAAGGAAACCATTGAAATGCTTTGCGATGTTCTGGGCATCATCACTGAGAAGAAGGAAGAAATTCTTGACGATGAAATCGAGGCCATGATCGAAGCAAGGCAGCAGGCCAGAAAGGATAAGAATTTTGGCCTGGCAGATGAAATTCGCGGAAAATTACTGGATCAAGGGATTGTTCTGGAGGACACCAGGGAAGGTGTAAAATGGAAGAGAATATAATTTCGCTGTCTGGTTTTTCTGATTTATTTAAAGAAACACTGCATTTAAAAGAAGTGGATATAAAAAGCTATTCCCCTCTGGCGCTGGCTTATATCGGAGACGCCGTTTATGAGGTGATCATCCGCACCAAGGTGATGAACCATGGAAGCACTCAGGTCAACAACATGCATAAAAAAAGCGCCAAGCTGGTCAATGCAGGAACACAGGCGGACATCATCCGCCGGCTTTTGGAGGAGGAAGATTTAACACCGGAAGAGATCGCTGTTTACAAGCGTGGACGCAATGCCAAATCCGTGACCACGGCCAAACATGCCACAATGGCAGATTATCGGACCGCCACCGGATTTGAAGCCCTTTGCGGTTATCTGTATTTAAACGGTGAATTGGAACGGCTCATAGCCGTAGTGGGCAAAGGACTTGAAAGAATAGGAGAACTGGAATGATAGAGGAATTTACCATAGAAGGAAGAAACGCAGTATTGGAGGCGTTCCGTTCCGGAAAGACGATTGATAAGCTTTATGTACAAAAGGGAGTCCAGGATGGCCCCATTCAGTCCATTGTCCGGGAAGCGAAAAAGACGGATACCATCATCAATTTCGTAGAGCGGGAGCGGTTAGACCAGATGTCAGAGGAAGGCCATCACCAGGGGGTGATCGCTCATGCAGCGGCCTATGAATATGCAGAAGTGGAAGATATGTTAAAGGCTGCAGAAGAAAAAGGGGAACCGCCGTTTCTGTTCCTGCTTGATGGGATTGAAGATCCCCATAATCTGGGTGCCATTATCCGTACCGCCAATTTAGCCGGAGCCCATGGCGTGATTATTCCAAAACGCCGGGCGGTAGGACTGACCGCTACGGTTGCCAAGACTTCTGCCGGTGCTTTAAACTATACACCGGTTGCAAAGGTAACCAATTTAACTGCTGCCATGGAGGAACTGAAGGCAAAAGGTATGTGGTTTGTCTGTGCCGATATGGGGGGAGAGACCATGTACCGCCTGAATTTAAAAGGGCCTATCGGCCTTGTCATCGGCAGTGAAGGAAACGGTGTCGGAAGGCTTGTGAAGGAAAACTGTGATATGGTTGCCTCCATTCCGATGAAAGGGGATATTGATTCTCTGAATGCTTCTGTAGCAGCAGGAGTACTGGCTTATGAGATCGTGAGACAGCGCTTGGGATAACGTACAAGGAGAAAATAAGTATGAAAAAACGAGGTGCGGCTTTTGCGGCAGTTTGTGGGGGTATATTATTAGCCATCAACGGCTGCGGCCCGAAGGGAAGCATTACTGCAGCAGATAATACAAAAGAAAGCATTGAATGGAAAACCGTAGTGAGTATAAAGGATGAAGGGGTTCCTCTTTCTTCAAAACCGGAAGGCAAAAGTGTGAAAAAGCCCCAGGCTTCGGGAACCGTAACGTTTAGAAGTAATTCTGTCACCCTTGATGCATCCAATGCAAGCCATGGCTATGTAATGGTACAGTATACAGGAAATGCTTCCAGAATAAAAGTACAGGTCATAAAAAATGGCGGTGAGACTTATACCTATGATTTAAATGCAAGATCCGCCTATGAGGTGTTTCCCCTGACGGAAGGAAACGGAACCTACACGGTCCGTGTTCTGGAACAGGTACAGGGAACCCAGTATGCCATAAAGTCGAGCAATCAGATTCCGGTAAAACTGGTCAATGAGTTTGAACCATTTCTTTATCCGAACCAGTATGTGAATTTTACTTCGGAAAGTGCGGTCGTTAAAAAAGGAGCGGAACTTGCAGCCCCGGCGGCAGATTCTCTTGCCGTTGTCAATAACGTTTATAACTATGTAGTCAATAATTTTACGTATGATACGGCACTGGCCAATTCGGTACAGACCGGGTATCTGCCCAATGTGGATCAGGTGCTGGCGAAGAAAAAAGGGATCTGCTTTGATTATGCGGCAGTGATGACTGCCATGCTCAGATCCCAGGGGATTCCTACAAAGCTTGTGGTAGGCTATACAGGAAGCCTTTACCATGCCTGGGTCAATGTTTATATTGAAGGCCAGGGCTGGGTGGATAACATCATCTATTTTGATGGCAATAACTGGAAGCTCATGGACCCTACCTTTGCTTCATCAGGGGCCAATGATCCGGCGATCAGGGACTACATCACCAACAGTTCCAATTATAAGGGGAAATATACTTACTAAAGAAATTACATAGGAATAGGAGAGACGATATATGGCTAAGGATGCGAAAAAAATATATTCCTCAAGGGAAATTTCCGCTTTCTGCCTTCAGATATCCCTTCTTCTTCATGCTGCAATCCCTCTTGATGAGGGATTGTCTGTTATGGCGGAGGATGCGGTATGGGATGAAGAAAAAAAACTCCTGATGCAGATGGCGGAAGAAGCAGAACTTGGAAGCCCGTTTTCAACCGTGCTGGAACATGCGGGAGTGTATCCTTCTTATGTGGTCCGAATGGCAAGGCTTGGAGAGGAAACCGGCAACTTGGACCAGATCATGGAATCTCTGGCAGATTATTATGAAAAAGAATATTTGCTTTTTAAAAATTTAAAACATGCGGTGACGTATCCTTTGATCATGATTACCATGCTTTTGGTGGTACTGTTTGTCTTGTTTACAAAGGTCATGCCCATATTTGAACGGGTGTATGAACAGCTGGGGACAGAGATGTCGCCGGTTTCTCTTGCTGCCACCAGACTGGGAAGCATTTTCTCGGGAGCAGCTCTGATTCTGGGAGGGGTTCTTGCAATCGTGATTTTCCTGGTTTGGAGTTTCGGAAAATACGGAAAGAGAATTCCTGCGGCAGAGCGGTTTTTGCAGTGGATCAAAAGAAAGAATAAGATCGCACTTGCGATAGCTAATCGGCGTTTCACTGCGGTTATGGCACTGACTTTAAAAAGCGGACTGGATCTGGAAAAGGGAATGGAGCTTGCCGGCAGCCTGGTTGAAAATAAGTCTGTGGAGGAAAAGATCAAACATTGCTCCGCAGAAATGGAAGCAGGGACCGACTATTATACGGCTATGAAGAACACGGGAATGTTTAAGGGATTCTATGTGCAGATGATCAAGGTAGGCACAAAGAGCGGGCGGCTGGACAGCGTGATGGAAGAGATTTCAAAAAATTATGAAGAAGAAGCGGATATGGCCATAGAACATCTGGTCAGCCAGTTTGAACCGACCGCAGTTGCCGTTCTTGCAGTAGCAGTGGGACTGATCCTCCTGTCTGTTATGCTGCCGCTTGTGGGTGTTTTATCTGCCATCGGTTAGGAGGTGTTTCAATGAGAAATGGAAATTCTCTAAAGGAAATGATTGGAAGTGTGATCCCTCTGGCTGTATTTGCGGGGATGATCGCTTTATTTATCTCTGGAATCCTATTATTTTCCCGTAAAACGGATTTAAAAGGTGCTGAAACTCTGCGGGATGCCCTTCGGAGAGCATCGGTCCAGTGTTATGCCATAGAAGGAAGATATCCGCCCAGTGTGGAATATCTGGAAGAAAATTACGGAATACAGATTGACAAAGAACGATATGATGTGTTTTACAACGGCTTTGCCTCAAACTTCATGCCGGATATTACCGTCAATCTCCATGAACAATGACCGGGAGGTGGAAAATGAGCGGGAGAGAAGATCAAAGAGGCCGGCTGGCAGGTGCTCTTTTTACCCTCTTACTGTTTTTAGTATTTGTATTAAGCGCTCTTTTTCTGGTGCTCATCGGAGGAAGGGTTTATGAGAATATCAATACACGGGCGGAGAATACCTACCGGGAAGATGTGGCATTAAGCTATATTGCCAACAAAGTGAGACAGGGAGATAAAGAAGGGGCCGTCTCTTTAAAGGAAGAGTCAGGAAGAACCATTTTAGAACTGAAACAGACCATCAACGGAGCTGTTTATGTGACAGACATTTATTATCAGGATGGTAAATTATGGGAATTATTTACCGATGGTCAAAGCGGGCTTTCCGTAGGAGATGGCAATGCGATCCTCTCATGCAGTCCGGTTTCCATGAAGATGGAAGGAAAGCTTCTCTATATAAAGACAGAAGGAGATTTTGGAAGCTCTGTCTGGTTATCCTTAAGAAGCGGAGGATATGAAGATGAATAGAAAAAGCCATTCCGGAGTATTTATGATGGAGATGACAGCGGTTGTCTTTTTCTTTATCCTTTGTGCGGGAATCTGTATTCAGACTTTTGTTAAGGCGGATTCCATAAGCCGGGAGGCAGCGGACCTAAACCGGGCGGTTTTTCTTGCTCAAAGCACAGGAGAGGTTTTTAAAGCAAACGGCAGACAAGGGCTTATGGATACATTTTCTGTCTATGGGCAGAAGCATGATGGAAAATCTCTTTCCCTGGGATTTGATAAAAACGGGAATCCATGTGAAGAAGATCAGGCGGTATTCATTGCAGACGCAGAGTTTCCTTTGGATACGGAACTGGCACTGACCGTTAAAAAGGGAAGAAAAGAATTGTATACCCTTACGGTAAAACGGCATGAGAGCAAAGATTGACGGAGGTGGATTCATGGCGAAACAGGAAAACGGTTACAGAGCCAATATAGGAGGTCCTTCCCTTATTCTGATCTTCATTGTCATGTGTCTTGTGACATTTGGAATGCTGTCTTTGAGCACTGCAAAAAGCGAACATAATATGGCAGAGCGAAATGCCTCTGCCATAACCGAATATTACCGGGCAGACGGGGAAGGGGAAGCCTTTTATCAGATGGTCCTTAATAAAGTCAGGGAGGTGAAGGAGAAGGGACAGGGACAAACCGGAACTCAGGATATGCTGGCTCAGGAACTGGGGAATTACTACCATAAAGAAGAGAAAACGGTGGTTACCCAGATTCCCATGCCACATTCCCAGGCCCTTTTCATCGAGCTGGTTCCTAGCTTTGAAGGAAAAGGAGAGGTACGAATTTCCAAATGGAATGTGATACCGTCTGAAGATTATGAGATTGATCATTCCATGGCCGTGTGGACTGGGGAAGATTTAAAAAAGCAGGAGACGGGAAAATGAAGGTAGAGGATTTGTTAAGTGCTGCTGTGGCACAGAATGCATCGGATATTTTTCTGGTGCCGGGGATGCCCTTTTCTTATAAAATCGGAAGCAGGATCGTTTATCAAAACGAAGAAAAGCTGTTCCCTGCACAGATGGAAGCGTTGATTGAGGAATTGTATGTACTGGCGGGTAATAGAAGCATGGATAAAGTAAGGGAACATGGTGACGATGATTTTTCCTTTGCACTTTCCGGTGTTTCCAGATTCCGTTCCAGTGTTTTTCGCCAGAGAGGTTCCCTGGCAGCTGTGATCCGGGTGGTCACCTTTGATCTGCCGGATTACAAAGAACTGCACATTCCTGAAACGGTTATGGGCATTTCCAAAATGACAAAGGGATTCGTGCTGGTGACAGGCCCTGCGGGAAGCGGAAAGACAACTACCCTGGCCTGTATCATTGATAAAATAAATAACACCAGGAATGCCCATGTAATTACTCTGGAAGATCCTCTGGAATACCTGCACCGCCATAAACAGAGCGTGGTGACCCAAAGAGAGATCACAACGGATACGGACAGCTATGTGACCGGACTGCGGGCGGCTTTAAGACAGGCTCCCGATGTGATCCTGGTGGGAGAGATGAGAGATTACGAGACCATACGCATCGCCATGACGGCTGCGGAAACCGGCCATCTGGTGATCTCCACCCTTCACACCGTTGGGGCTGCCAATACCATTGACCGGATCATCGACAGTTTTCCTCCCAATCAGCAGCAGCAGATCCGGATGCAGCTTTCCATGGTGGTTCAGGCAGTGGTTTCCCAGCAATTGATTCCCACACTCGACGGAGGCGTTGAGCCGGCATTTGAGATTATGTTTTTCAACAATGCCATCCGGAATATGATCCGTGAAGCAAAGACCCATCAAATTGATTCTGTCATAGCTACCGGACAGGCAGAAGGTATGGTCTCCATGGACTCCAGCCTTTTAAACCTGTATAAAGAAGGAAAGATCACCAGAGAAAACGCTGTAATATACAGCAGCAACAGTGAATTGATGGTTAAAAAAATAGAACGGGGAATATAAATGTGCATAGTTTCCCTGCCGCAAGATAAAATAACTATATTAATGACAGGAGTGTGATTGATTATGAGAACAGATAAAAGAAAAGTTGCATTGGTCGGTACCGGTATGGTGGGAATGAGTTATGCCTATTCCATGTTGAATCAGGGCGTTTGTGATGAACTTGTTTTAATTGATATTAACCGGAAAAGGGCGGAAGGGGAGGCCATGGATTTAAATCATGGACTGGCTTTTTCCGGTTCCCACATGAAGATCTATGCCGGGGAGTACAAAGACTGTACGGATGCGGATATCGTAGTGATCTGCGCCGGAGTGGCTCAGAAGCCTGGAGAGACAAGGCTTGATTTATTGAAACGCAATGCATCCGTATTCCGTTCCATTGTCCAGCCTATCACAGAGTCAGGATTTAATGGATTGTTCCTGGTGGCAACCAATCCGGTGGACATTATGACAAGAATTACTTATGAGATATCCGGTTTCAATCCAAAGAGGGTAATTGGAAGCGGGACCACTTTAGATACGGCAAGACTTCGGTATCTGCTTGGGGAATCTTTACGGGTGGACCCGCGAAATGTCCATGCTTATGTAATCGGAGAGCACGGGGACAGTGAGTTTGTGCCATGGAGCCAGGCAATGATTGCGACAAAGCCCATCCTATCCCTTTGCGGAACCGGAGGAGAAGAGGATATGGTGAGCCGGCAGGAATTAAAGCGGATTGAAGAAGAGGTACGTACAGCTGCATACAAAATCATAGAAGCCAAG